>JAGRLT010000011.1 GCA_020441665.1 Nitratireductor sp. | reverse complement strand
CGGCTGGTTCGACCGGAACTTTCGCGGCTTCATGCTGCTGGCGGCGGGGCTTTCGGCTGTGATCCTGATCTGGCGCGGGCTGTCCTGAAGCCGTCTCACCGGGCGTGGCTTGCGAGGCGGAACTGCTGCGGGCTCTGGCCAAAGCGCCGGCGGAAGGAACGCGACAGGGCGGACTGGCTCGAAAATCCGGTGCGAATCGCGATCTCCTGCATGGAAAGATTCGTATCGGCGGCCATCTTGCGCGCCGATTGCAGCCGCATGGCCAGGTAGTACTGCCCCGGCGCCTCGCCGATATGGCGCGCGAACAGGACTTCCAGCATGCGGGCCGAAAGCCGCAGGCGGCGGGCGATGGCCGGGATCGGCAGGGGGTTGTCGATCGTATCCTGCATCAGGCCGATTGCGCTGGCGAGGCGCGGTTCGCGCGCCGCCAGCCTGCCGCGCGAGATGACCGGCTGGGCGTCGGTCGCCGCATGGGACGGATCGTAGATGAAGACGCTGGCGATATCGAGGGCGAGCGCCGCGCCATGGCGGCGGCTGACCAGTTCGAGCATCATGTCGAGCGCGGGGGAGGCGCCGCCCGCCGTCCACAGGCCGCGATCGGCGACGAAGCGGTCGCGGCGCGTATCGAGCTCCGGGAAGGCCGCCTCGAAGTCCTCGAAGTCCTCGTAATGGGTGGTCAGCGCCCGGCCGGCGGCAAGGCCGGAGCGGGCGATGAGCCAGGTGCCGGCCTCGACGCCGCAAAGGGTGCGGAATTTGCGGCCCGCTGTCGTGAGCCGCCGCAGGAAGCTGCCGCCGGCATGGCGCTGCTGGTCGAAGCCGGCGATGATCACCAGCATGTCGCCGCCGGCGGCATTGTCGAAGGCACCGGTGACGGGAAGCGCCATGCCGTTCGACAGCAGCGGCGGGCGGCCATCCGCCGAGACGAACCGCCAGTCGAACAGCGCCTGGCGGGACAGGCGGTTGGCGGCGCGCAGGGGATCGGAGGCGGCCGCCACGCACATCAGCGAGGAGCCCGGCAGGACCAGGATGGAGACGGCGGCGGGCGGTGCGGGGTTTGCGGTCGAAGGCCCGTTGGCAGGCCCGTCGGGATTTGCGAGGCTCATTGCGAGATATGACAAAAAAATTGCGTGAACTGTCAATCGTCTTTCGCCAAAACTGCCAGACTTGAGGTTCAGGAGGAATTGCCATGCCGCTTACCATGAACACCGAAGTCTTCATCACCTGCGCCGTCACCGGTTCGGGTGGAACCCAGGACCGGTCGCCGCATGTGCCGCGCTCGCCCGAGCAGATCGCCAATTCGGCCATCGATGCGGCCAAGGCGGGGGCGGCCATCGTGCACTGCCATGTGCGCGATCCCGAGACCGGCGCGCCGCGCCGCGATGTGGCGCTCTACCGGGAAGTGACCGAACGCATCCGCGAGGCGGAAGTCGACGTGGTGCTCAATCTGACCGCCGGCATGGGCGGCGACATGGTGTTCGGCCCGACGGAAAGGCCGCTGCCGCTCAACGAGACGGGCACCGACATGGCGGGGGCTTCGGAACGCATGAAGCATGTCTATGAGTGCCTGCCGGAAATCTGCACGCTGGATTGCGGCACGATGAACTTCGCCGAGGCCGACTATGTGATGACCAACACGCCGGGCATGCTGCGCGCCATGGGCGGCATGATGACCCAGCTCGGCGTCAAGCCGGAGATCGAGGCGTTCGATACCGGCCATCTGTGGTTCGCCAAGGAACTGGTCAAGGAAGGCGTGCTTAAGGAAAACGCGCTGGTGCAGCTCTGCATGGGGGTTCCGTGGGGCGCGCCGAACGATCTCAATACCTTCATGGCGATGGTCAACAACGTGCCGGAAAGCTGGACCTGGAGCGCGTTTTCGCTCGGCCGTCATCAGATGGCCTATGCGGCGGCGGCCGTTCTCGCCGGCGGCAATGTGCGCGTCGGGCTCGAGGACAATCTGTGGCTCGGCAAGGGCGAACTCGCCACCAACGCACAACTGGTCGAGCGGGCTGCGACGATCGTCGAGAACATGGGCGCGAGGGTCATCGGGCCGGCCGAGGTGCGCGAGAAGTTGGGGCTGATGAAAAGGGCGCCGATATCGGCATAGGCGACTTTGTCGATGAAACGGCGCGGCTCCCGAGCACCGTCATACCAGATCCCGTGTCCGGAAATAACGAGATCATGGGCGTAATCGCCCGCAATGAAAGTTCAAGATCATGACGAAAACAGCAGCCATCATCGGCGGCGGGGTGATCGGCGGCGGATGGGCCGCGCGCTTCCTGCTCAACGGTTGGGACGTGGTGATCTGCGATCCCGATCCGGAGGCCGAGCGCAAGATCGGCGAGGTGCTCGACAATGCGCGGCGCTCGCTGCCGGCGCTTAGCGACGTCGCCGTGCCGCAGGAAGGCCGCCTGTCCTTCGCCGCCTCGCTTACCGAAGCGGTGAAGGATGCCGACTGGATCCAGGAGAGCGTGCCGGAGCGGTTGGAGATCAAGCACCGGGTATTTGCCGAGATCCAGGCCAATTGCCGCAAGGACGCACTGATCGGTTCGTCGACTTCCGGCTTCAAGCCGTCCGAACTGCAAGAAGGGGCAGCCCGCCCCGAACAGATTTTCGTCGCCCACCCCTTCAACCCGGTCTATCTGCTGCCGCTGATCGAACTGGTCGGCAATGCCGGCACCACGGCGCGGGCGAAATCGGTCCTCGAAGCAATCGGCATGAAGCCGCTGATCGTGCGCCAGGAGATCGACGCCCATATCGCCGACCGCTTTCTTGAAGCCGTGTGGCGCGAGGCGCTGTGGCTGATCAAGGACGGGGTGGCGACGACCGAGGAGATCGACGATGCGATCCGCTTCGGCTTCGGCCTGCGCTGGGCGCAGATGGGCCTGTTCGAGACCTACCGCATTGCCGGCGGCGAAGCGGGCATGCGCCATTTCATCGCCCAGTTCGGGCCCTGCCTTTCCTGGCCGTGGACCAAGCTGATGGACGTGCCGGAACTGACCGACGAACTGACCGACAGGATCGCCGACCAGTCCGATGCGCAATCGGGCAGGCATTCGATCCGCGAACTGGAGCGTATCCGCGACGACAACCTCGTCGCCATGATGCGGGCGCTGAAGCCGCGCAACTGGGGAGCGGGCGCGCTCTTGAAAGCCCATGACGAGCGCGTCAGGCCGCCGCTTCCCGCCGAACTCGACAAGCCGCTGATCACCCAGCGCCGGGTCATTCCGATCGACTGGACCGACTATAACGGTCATATGAACGAGAGCCGCTATGGTCAGGTATTCTCCGATGCGGGCGATGTGGTGATGGCGATGGTTGGCGCCGATCAGGCCTATATCGACAGCGGATTTTCCTATTTCACCGTCTACAACAACATCACCTACCGGGAGGAAACCCGTGCCGGCGAGGTGGTGTTCGTGCGCAGCCAGGTTTTCGAAGCCAAAGGCAAGAAGCTCGGCATGTATCACGAACTGTGCCGGGAAGGGGACGGAGCCCTGCTTGCGACCTGCAAGCAATTGCTCGTTCACGTTTCGCTGGAAACGCGGCGCTCCTGCGAGCCCGGACCGGAAGTGTCCGCCCGGCTCGATGCGCTGCACGAGGCGCAGATGAAACTGCCGAAGCCCGAAAGCATGAGGGATTAGCCATGCATTTTGCCCTTACCGAAGAACAGCAGATGATCGTCGATACGACGCGGGCCTTCGTCGAGAACGAGCTCTATCCCCATGAACTGGCCATCGAGCGCAGCGGCCATCTGCCGATGGAGGTCGTCCGCGAAGTGCAGGCAAAGGCCATCGAGGCCGGGCTCTATGCTGCCAACATTCCCGAGGAACACGGCGGCGCCGGGCTCGATACGCTGTCCTGGCTGCTCTATGAAAAGGAACTCGGCAAGGCGAATTACGCGCTGCACTGGACCTGCGTGGCGCGGCCTTCCAACATTCTGTGCGCGGGGACGGCGGAGCAGCGGGAGAAATATCTCAGGCCCTGCGTGGCGGGCGAGAAATGGGACTGTCTCGCCATGACGGAGCCCGGTGCCGGCTCCGACCTGCGCGGCATGAAGGCGACGGCGAAGCAGGACGGACCCGACTGGGTTCTCAACGGCACCAAGCATTTCATCAGCCACGCCGACATCGCCGACTTTTCCATCGTCTTCATGAAGTCGGGCGAAGAGGTCTCCGATCGCGGCAAACGGGCCCTGATCACCGCCTTCTTCGTCGACAAGGGAACGCCGGGCTTTGCCGTGCGCGACGGCTATCGCAACGTCTCGCATCGCGGCTACACCAATTCGATCCTCGAATTCGACAATTGCCGCATCCCGGCCGAAAACATTCTGGGTGAGGTGCACAAGGGCTTCGAGGTCGCCAATACCTGGCTCGGCGCGACGCGGCTGCAGGTCGCCGCCACCTGTCTCGGCCGTGCCGAGCGCGCCTTCTCCCATGCCGTCGAATATGCGGCGAGCCGCGAGCAGTTCGGCCAGAAGATCGGCAAGTTCCAGGGCGTCTCCTTCAAGCTCGCCGACATGGCGACCGAGATGAAGGCGGCCGAACTCCTGACGCTCGAAGCAGGCTGGAAGTTCGACGCCGGCACCTGCACCGACAGCGATATGGCGATGGCGAAGCTGAAGGCGACCGAAATGCTCGCCTTCGTTGCCGACGAGGCGATCCAGATCCATGGCGGCATGGGGGTGATGGACGAATTGCCGCTCGAGCGCATCTGGCGCGATGCGCGCATCGAGCGCATCTGGGAGGGTACGAGCGAAATCCAGCGGCACATCATTTCGCGCGCCCTGCTGCGGCCGTTCGGGGCATAGGCCTGCATGAGCGCTGATCTTTCCCGATTGCTGCGGCCGAAATCGATCGCACTGTTTGGCGGCGGCTGGGCGGTCAACGTGATCGAGCAGTTGCAGAAATCCGGCTATGCCGGCGATATCTGGCCGGTCAATCCCAAACGCGCGGACATTCTCGGCGTGCCCTGCATCGCCTCGATCGACGCTCTGCCGG
>JAGRLT010000125.1 GCA_020441665.1 Nitratireductor sp. | reverse complement strand
GACTTCGAAGCGTATTTCAAATTCAAAAACCACACTAGAATCATAAATTTGCTAGTCACCCTATTGAATCCAAAGTTCGTTATGAGAGTGCTGGCAAATGAGACGAACTTTGGATTCGGGTGACTAGTTGCTGGAGCCTGAACCGGTTGTTGCTTCGCCGCTGCCTTCGGTCTGCGAGCCGTCCTGCCCGGCGGTCGCTTCCGTGGCAGCTCCGCCCTCGGTCCCGGCGCCAGCATCAGTCCCCGCGTCGGCGCTCGCATCAGCGCTCGGCAGGGGAGCCGGGTTCGCCGAATGGGTTCTGAGCCAGGCGATCAGGTTGGCGCGCTCGTCGGTTTTCTTCAGGCCCGCAAAGCCCATCGCGGTGCCCGGAATGTGGTCCTTGGGCTTGAACAGGAAGCCGTTGAGTTCGTCATAGGTCCAGGTCTTGCCGGCGCCATATTCCTTGATCGCGGCAGAATAGTTGAAGCCCTCATGGGAAGCGATCGGCCGGGTGACGACGCCCCACAGATTGGGGCCGACCTTGTTGGGGCCGCCCTCTTCACTGGTGTGGCAGGATGCGCATTTCTTGAACACCGCCTCGCCTGCGGCAAGATCGGCATTGGCAAGCAGGGGCGCGATCGGATCATAGGCCGGGCCTGC
Source organism: Nitratireductor sp. (assembly GCA_020441665.1). GTDB lineage: Bacteria > Pseudomonadota > Alphaproteobacteria > Rhizobiales > Rhizobiaceae > Salaquimonas. The sequence goes on along the minus strand of JAGRLT010000125.1, from coordinate 3,404 downwards.
CGCCTCGCCGCCGCTCTCGCCGCCGCTGCCCTCGGACGCGGCGATCGCATAGCCTGGCTGTTCCGGCGCCTCGCTGTGGAACAAGGCCTCGCTCAGCAATGAAAGCGAGAACAGGATAAAGACCGTGCCCAGAAAGACCATCGCGATCTGATTGAGGCGAAATGAATCCATTTTCGTAAACCCCTGAATATGCCGCCTGTTGCAAGGCGGGCCATCCGGTTGCCGGGCCTGCGCCGCGTCCTCCTCGAGAAGAACACGAAAACCCAACCATAAACCCCAGCGGGCGGCGGCAAGCCACCCGTTTTCGGGCAAACCACTAATCGGTTTGCGTGTCACATGCAACGCCTGTAATGGGTCATCCAATGAGACTTTTTGCCACCGCGGCGGCTCCGCGGCGGCCCGATCGATCCCAGCGGCAAGGACTCCGGCAGGAATCATGGCACAGCTTTCCAAGGAGACCCTGGTCCTTATTCCAGCCCGCATGGCGTCGACCCGGCTGCCGGACAAGCCGCTCGCCGATATCCATGGCCGGCCGTTGATCCTGCATGTGCTGGACCGGGCTCGGGAGGCGGCGATCGGCCGCCCGGTCGTGTGCACCGACAGCGAGGCGATCGCAGCGGCGGTGCGGGCCGATGGCGGCGAAGCGGTGATGACAAGCGCCGATCATCCTTCGGGCTCCGACCGCATCCACGAGGCGCTGCGGACGCTCGATCCCGCGGGTGCCGCGCGCTTCGTCATCAACGTCCAGGGCGATCTGCCGACCCTCGATCCAACCCTGATCCGGGCAAGCCTGGCGCCGCTCGAGGACGGGCCGGCCGACATCGCGACCCTGGTCACCGAAATCACCGATGAAGCGGAGAAGACCAATCCGAACGTGGTCAAGGCCGTGGCGACACCGATCGGTGAAAACCGGCTGCGGGCGCTCTATTTCACCCGCGCCACGGCGCCTGCCGGAGACGGGCCGCTCTATCATCACATCGGGCTTTATGCCTATCGGCGCGCGGCGCTGGAGCGTTTCGTGTCGCTGCCGCCCTCGCCGCTCGAGCAGCGTGAGCGGCTCGAACAGCTTAGAGCGCTCGAAAACGGCATGCGCATCGATTGCGTGATCGTCGACACGCCGCCGCTCGGCGTCGATACGCCGGCCGATCTCGAAACCGCGCGCCGATTGCTCGCCCGCTGACGGTAGCCGCACAAAATCTTTGCCCGGCCGGCGATTTCCCAGTATGCGAACCGCCATTGGTTCAAAGATCGGGTGAATTGCCATGAAAACGGACAGAAAACGCACCGGCCGGATCGGCTTTCAGGGCGCGCAGGGCGCCAATTCCGAAATCGCCAGCCGTCAGGTCTTCCCAAAGATGGAGCCGGTGCCGTTCGACACGTTCGAGGATGTCTTCAACGCGCTCGATGCGGGCAAGATCGAGCTTGCCATGATCCCGATCGAGAATTCGCTGGCGGGCCGGGTCGCCGACATCCATCACCTGATGCCGCAGCACAAGACCTCGATCATCGGCGAGCACTTCCTGCCGATCCGCTTCGACCTGATGGCCCTGCCGGGTGTCAAGATCAGCGAGATCCGGACGGTCTACAGCCATGTCCATGCCCTCGGCCAGTGCCGCAAGATCATCCGCAAGCATCGCTGGAAGGCGGAGGTCGGCGGCGATACCGCCGGCAGCGCCAAACTGGTTTCGGAGCGCGGCGACCGCACGATCGCGGCTCTCGCGCCGGCGCTTGCGGCGACGATCTACGGCCTCGACACGCTGGCGAAGGACGTGGAGGACGAAGCCCACAACACGACGCGGTTTCTCATCCTGTCGAAGAAGCCGGAAGTTCCATCCCCGGCCAAGGGCGAGGTGATCACCACCTTCCTGTTCCAGGTGCGCAACATTCCCGCCGCGCTCTACAAGGCGATGGGCGGCTTTGCCACCAATGGCGTCAACATGACCAAGCTGGAGAGCTACCAGCTTGGCGGCGCGTTTACCGCGACCCAGTTCTATGCCGATATCGAGGGCCATCCGGACGACGTGCCGGTGAAGAACGCGCTCGAGGAATTGCAGTTCTTCTGTGACAAGTTCCGGATCCTCGGCGTCTATCCCAAGGATGGCGAACGGTAGAAAGAAGGCAGTCCCGGCGGCGAGTTGGTGCGTCTTGAGGCCAATTCCCGCATCGGATGCCTGCAGGCGCCGCGAGCTTGCCTAATCCCCGACCCAGGCCCGGATCAGGGAATGGGCGATCGCCCGGCTCGGCGGGCATTTGAAGCCTTCGGGGTGGGTGTCGGCGATCATCAGCCTGACATCGGCGCGGCTGAACCAGCGGCAGTCCTCAAGCTCGTTGCCGTCAAATCGGATGTCCTGCGATTCCGCCTCGCAGTGTACGCCGATCATCAGCGAATGGGGGAAGGGCCAGGGCTGGCTGCCGTAATAGCGCACCCGGCGCACCCGAATGGCCGCCTCCTCGAAGGTCTCGCGGCGCACCGCGTCCTCGATCGTCTCGCCCGGCTCGACGAAACCGGCCAGCGTCGAATACCAGCCCTCGGGAAAATGCGGGCTGCGGCCGAGCAGGCATTTGTCGCTTTCCCGGTCGCCCGCCGGATCGCGCACTACCGACAGCATGATCACCACCGGATCGGTGCGCGGGAAGACCAGATGACCGCACCTTGTGCAGGCGATCCGGTAGCCGCCGATCTCGGTGCGGGTCGGAGCGCCGCACTTGCCGCAGAAGCGGTGATTGGCGAGAAAGGCGAGCAGCGCCGCGCCCTGGGCGATGGCACCGACCTCCGCCTCGCTCACCGAGGACGCATAGAGCAGCGCCCGGTGATCGTAGAGATGAAACGGCTCCTGCAGGGCTTCGGCATCGATCGGCGCAGCGACGGAGAGTTGCGGTGCGCCGTCCGGCGCGGTGCCGAGCAGGACGGAAGCGGCCGGATCGGCGCCCCGGCCCCGAGCCTCCTCGATCGAGAAGGCCGCGCGCGGCGCATCGCCCTTCTCCACCAGGACGCTCGCGCCACTGTGCAGGAAGAAACGGCTTGCCGGATTGTCGAGCGCCTTTTGCAGCGAGGTTTCGTCCCGGTTCTCGCTGTCGCGCACGAGCCGGTTGCCGGCAAAGCCGAAACTCTGCGAGGGTTCTGGAAAGGGCGCGGAGAAAAGATCGTCAGGAAGCGGCACGGAGGGCTTTCACAAATCGGTCGATGCGGATGTCTGCCTCTTCCTTGCCATAGGCAAGTGCCGATTCAAACCCCCGGACCCGCCCATGGACAACCTATTGAAAGATCACAGCTAGTTGTGATTTCTCAATAGGTTGTTCACTCGATCCCATTCTGAAAAGCTGAAGTTGCGAAACGATCAGCCATCAGGAGAGGGACCGAATGAACATCCACAAGAATGCCCGTTTGACGCCGAAAGGTCGAG
>JAGRLT010000010.1 GCA_020441665.1 Nitratireductor sp. | reverse complement strand
TCAGCCTCGGCGAGGTGGCGTTTTCCATCGCGCTGGTGCTGCGCCTGTCGCTCCTGCTCAACCGGCTGATGGGCATTCTCAACGGCTTCTTCCGCAATGTCGGCGTAACGCAGAACTCGATGGAACTGATCGCCCGGCCGCTGGAAATCACCGATGCGCCGGATGCGAAGGAACTTCAGCCGGGCGATGGCGGCATCGAGGTCGACGACATCACCTTCAACTATGGCAAGGCGACCGGCAGCGGCCGCGAGGGCCTGTTCGATCATTTCTCGCTCGCCATCGCCCGGGGCGAGAAGGTCGGCATAGTCGGGCCGTCCGGCGCCGGCAAGTCGACCCTGGTCAATCTGATGCTGCGTTTCTTCGAACTGGAAGCCGGCGCGATCCGCGTCAACGGACAGGACATCCGCTCGGTCACCCAGGACAGCCTGCGCGCCGCCTTCTCCATGGTGCAGCAGGACACGGCGATGTTTCACCGCTCGGTGCGCGAGAACATCGCCCATGGCCGGCCGGGCGCCAGCAACGAGGAGATCGTCGCGGCGGCGAAGAAGGCCAATGCGCATGATTTCATCCTGCAGCTTGAGGACCGCCGCGGCCGCAAGGGCTATGATGCTCATGTGGGCGAGCGCGGGGTGCAATTGTCGGGCGGCCAGCGCCAGCGCATCGCCATTGCCCGGGTGTTCCTGCGCGATGCACCGATCCTCATTCTCGATGAGGCGACGTCGCAGCTCGATTCGGGCGTCGAGGCGGCCATCCGCGAAAACCTCGATCCGATGATGGCCGGCCGCACGGTGATCGCGATCGCCCACCGCCTTTCGACGCTGGCCGAGATGGACCGGCTGGTGGTGATCGATGCCGGCCGCATCGTCGAGGAGGGCACGCACAGGACGCTGCTCAAACGGGGTGGCCTCTATGCCGCGCTGTGGAAGCGCCAGGCGGGCGGCTTCCTGCCCATCGGGGAGTAACGATCCGTTAATCTTTATGTTACAGCCGGTTACATGGTTTGAATTGCCAAGGCTTGCCCTTTGGTATTTTTGCCGCATTGCGGCATAGGCTGCGCAAGTCCGGTTGGGATGACCGGCTGGCCATTGGTGCGACTGCGCCGAACATGGCCATCTTCTGAAACAAAAGGGGTGGAGAAGGAGGCTGGTATCCTACCGGCCGCCATCTGTTGTGCGGTTTTGCGCGCAGACCCTTCTCCGTGAAAATTCGACATGAACCAATCGACAGGTATGAAACTGGCGCGCCGGTTGACGCGCCAAGTGACGCGCCAAGTGACGCGAATGGCGCCAGCAGTGATCTTCGCCGTCATGGCCTTTGGCGGCATGACCTTTTCCGGCACCGAAGGCGCCTATGCCAATTCGGCGCGGCTCGCGGCGATCAAGCGCGTGCAGGGCATGCACGAACGCAAGAACCGCAAGCAGATCCAGGCCATGGTCGGCGTCAATCCGGCGACGACGCCCTGGTGCGGGGCTGCCGCCGCCTATGCGGTGCGCAAGGCCGGCGGCACGCCGGTCGCCGGCGCCAACAAGGCGTCGAGCTGGCTGAAATTCGGCACCGCGGTACCGGTCAAGGCGGCTCGACAGGGCGATGTGGTGGTGTTGCGCACCAAGCGCGGCTATCACGTCACCCTGTTCGGCGGCTGGGCCGACAAGGGCCGTTTCACCGGCTGTGGCGGCAACCAGTCGAACCGCTTCCAGTGCTCGTCCTACCGGGTTGCCAGCATCAAGGCGGTTCGGCGCTAGGCGCCTGAAAGGCTCTACCCTTCCAGTTCCTCCCGCAGCATTTCGAGTTCGAGCCATTCGCTTTCCTTGTCGGAGAGCGCTGTCTCGCGCGCTTCGAGCGCTTCGGCATATCTGGCGAAGCGAGCGGGGTCCTTCGCGTAGAGGTCGGGCGCGGCAAGGGCGGTCCGCAGCCTGGCGATGTCGGCCTGCAATTTGCCGATCTCCGCCGGCAGGGTTTCCAGCGCATGTTTCTGCTTGAAGGAAAGCCTGGCTGAAGGTTTCGCCTTCCCGCCGGGGATGGCTGCGGTCTCCCGGCCCGCCGAACCGGTCTCCACGGGCCGCGCGCCCTTGATGCCGGCGCGGGGCGCCGGACCTTCCGCTCCCTTGCGCTGGGCCAGCATGTCGGAATAGCCGCCGGCATAGGCGAGCCATCGGCCCTTGCCGTCCGATGCGAGAGTAAGGGTGCAGGTGCGATCGATGAAATCGCGGTCGTGGCTCACCAGCAGGACGGTGCCGGCATATTCGGCGATGAACTCCTGCAGCAGGTCGAGGGTTTCGAGATCGAGATCGTTGGTCGGTTCGTCCAGGACGAGGAAATTCGACGCATTGCGCAGGCCGCGCGCCAGCATCAGCCGGCCGCGTTCGCCGCCCGAAAGAGCATGGACTGGTGTGCGCGCCTGTTCGGGCAGGAACAGGAAATCCTTCATGTAGCTCATCACATGGCGGGTCGTTTCACCGATCGCCACCATGTCGCCGGCGCCATCGGTCAGCGCGTCCTTCAGCGTCCAGGCCGGATCGAGCATCTGCCGCTTCTGGTCGATGACGAGGGTGTCGAGGTTGAGGCCGAGGCGGATGGTGCCTGAATCGGGCTGCAGCCTGCCGGTGATCAGGTTGACCAGCGTGGTCTTGCCGGCGCCATTGGGTCCGACGATGCCGATCCGCTCGCCGCGCATGATGATGGCCGAAAACCGGTCGACGATCGTGCGGCCGTCAAAGGCCTTGGAGACCTGATCGAGCTTGGCGACGAGCTTGCCGGAAACCGCCGCATCGGCGGTCGCAAGGGCCACATTGCCCTGGACGCGGGTTTCGCCCGCCTTCCTGCTGCGCAGTTCGGCCAGTTCGCGAACCCGGCGCATGTTGCGCTTGCGGCGGCCGGAAACGCCGTGGGTGATCCAGTGTTCCTCGCGCACGATCTGGCGGCCAAGCTTGTGGGAGGCGGTCTCCTCTTCCTCCAGCACCTTGTCGCGCCAGTCCTCGAAGGCATCGAAACCCTTGTCGAGCTGGCGCGAGCGGCCGCGATCCATCCACACCGTCTTGCGCGCCAGGCGCGAGAGAAAGCGGCGGTCGTGGCTGATCATGACGATCGCCGAGCGGCGGCCGGAAAGCTCCGCCTCCAGCCATTCGATGGCCGGCAGGTCGAGGTGGTTGGTGGGCTCGTCCAGCAGCAGGATGTCGGGTTCGGGTGCCAGCGTGCGGGCAAGGGCGGCGCGGCGCGCCTCACCGCCCGACAGGGTTTTCGTGCCGCCGTCGCCGTCAAGGCCGAGCTCGGCCATCAGATAGTCGGCGCGATGGGGATCGTCGCCCGGCGCCAGACCCTCGCGTACATAGTCGCCAAGCGTCGCATAGGGCGTCAGATCGGGTTCCTGGGGCAGGTATCTGACCGTGGTGCCGGGTTGCAGGAAGCGCTCGCCCCGGTCGGGTTCGACCTCGCCGGCGGCGATCTTGAGCAGGGTCGACTTGCCCGACCCGTTGCGGCCCACCAGGGCGATGCGGTCGCCGGCATGGACCTGGATGCCGGCGCCGGTCAGCAACGGCGTGCCGCCGAAGGTCAGCGCGATATCGGCAAGATAGAGAAGGGGAGGTGCCACGGCCGGATTCCACGGGGTTGATCGCTGCGGGCCTATCGGCTGCGGCGGGACGATGCAAGGGGGATGAAGCGCCGGCGCCGGCGAAAACGGAGCGCAGCCGGTCGGCCGTCAATTGCTGTGGGCAGGCGCGACAATCTGCCCATGCGGTGCTGTAATGGCTGGACAAACGCGTGCTGGCAGGCATAAAGACGCCACAAGCCCGGAATGGCTGGTTCCGGCTGCCTGTTTGTGTGGCCAATGGGAATACCCTGCCAAATCCGGCAATGATTTCAGGCTTAGCTGGCAGGGCGAGGGACCTGCCCGAACATGCGAAAGGATGGGATGCCGTGAGTGCAGCCGATACCGGAAAGGATCCAAACCGCAGGGATTTCCTCTACCTGGCGACGGGCACCGTCGCCGCTGTAGGGGCCGCGGCAACCGCCTGGCCGTTCGTCAGCCAGATGAACCCCAATGCCGCCACCCGTGCGCTGGCCTCGATCGAGGTCGATGTGTCGTCGATCGAGCCCGGTCAGGCGATCACCATCAAATGGCGCGGCAAGCCGGTCTTTATCCGCAACCGCACCGACAAGGAAGTCGAGGAGGCGAAGGCCGTCGACCTCGGCGAGTTGAAGGATCCGGTGGCGCGCAACGACAATGCTCCGGGCGGTGCACCCGCCACGGATGAAAACCGCGCGGCCGGCGATGGTCGCGAGAACTGGATCGTGATGATCGGCTCGTGCACCCATCTGGGCTGTGTGCCGGTCGGCCTTTCGGGTGATTTCGGCGGCTGGTTCTGCCCCTGCCACGGCTCGCACTACGACACGGCGGGTCGCATCCGCAAAGGCCCGGCGCCTGAGAACCTGCATGTGCCGCATTTCGAATTCACTTCCGATACGACAATCCTGATCGGCTGACGGGACGGGGAGACACGATCATGAGTGCTGGACATTCCACCTACGAACCGAAGACCGGTTTCGGCAAATGGATGGACGAAAGGCTGCCGCTGACGCGCCTCGTCTATGACAGTTTCGTTGCCTATCCGGTGCCGCGCAACCTCAACAACTGGTATACGTTCGGCGGCATCCTGTCGCTGATGCTCGCCATCCAGCTAATCACCGGCATCGTGCTGGCGATGCATTATGCGGCGACCACCGGCGTGGCGTTCACCTCCGTCGAGAACATCATGCGCGACGTCAACTATGGCTGGCTGATGCGCCGCATGCATGCCAACGGCGCCTCGTTCTTCTTCATCGCCGTCTACATCCACATGTTCCGCGGCATGTATTACGGCTCCTACAAGCAGCCGCGCGAGGTGTTGTGGATCCTCGGCGTCGTCATCTTCCTGCTGATGATGGCGGCGGCCTTCATGGGCTATGTGCTGCCCTGGGGCCAGATGAGCTTCTGGGGCGCGACGGTCATCACCGGCTTCTTCTCGGCGATCCCGATCGTCGGCGAATCGATCCAGCAATGGCTGCTCGGCGGCTTCGCGGTCGACAATCCGACGCTCAACCGCTTCTTCTCGCTGCACTATCTGCTGCCCTTCATGATCGCCGGCGTCGTCGTGCTGCATGTCTGGGCGCTGCATGTGACCGGCCAGACCAACCCGACCGGCATCGAAGTCAAGAACATCCGCAAGGAAACCGTTCCCTTCACGCCCTATGCGACCATGAAGGATGCGTTCGCCATGGTCGTGTTCCTGATCGTGTTCTGCTGGTTCGTCTTCTACCTGCCGGACTATCTCGGCCATCCCGACAACTATGTCGAGGCCGATCCGCTGAAGACGCCGGCCCATATCGTGCCGGAATGGTACTTCCTGCCGTTCTACGCGATCCTGCGCGCGGTGACCTTCAACATCTACCTGCCGTTTACCGATCTGGTGCTGATCAACTCGAAACTCGGCGGCGTCATCGCCATGTTCGGTTCGATCGCGGTGCTGTTCTTCCTGCCCTGGCTCGACTCGTCGCCGGTTCGTTCGGCGACCTACCGTCCGCTCTATAAGCAGTTCTTCTGGATCTTCGCCGGTGTCTGCGTGATGCTGGGCTGGCTCGGTTCGCGTCCGGCGGAGGGCATCTACACCCTGCTGGCGCAGATCTGCACCGCCTACTATTTCATCCACTTCCTGGTGATCCTGCCCTGGCTGTCGCGGGTTGAAAAACCCCGGCCGATGCCGGCCAGCATTGCCGAGGCGGTTCTGTCGAAAAACGGATAACGCAAGCGGCGCGGCAGGCAAGGCCGCCGCGCCCGGTCAAATTCCTTCCCGAGGGGACAGAGAAATGAAACTGAAATCACTTTTTACCGGATTGGCGGCGGCGGCGATCGCGGCCATGGTGGCGGTCTCCCCGGCGATGAGCGCCGAGGAAGCGGGCGGCACGCCGCACTATCCGCTCGAGCATCCCAAGCATGTGCATTGGAGCTTCGGCGGCCCGTTCGGCCATTGGGATGTCGGCCAGTTGCAGCGCGGCTTCAAGATCTACCGCGAAGTCTGTTCCGCCTGCCACGCGCTGAGCCGCGTCGCCTTCCGCAATCTGGAAGACCTCGGCTATTCGGAAGAGCAGATCAAGACGATCGCGGCGGACTATACCGTCACCGACGGGCCGAATGGCGATGGCGAAATGTACGACCGTCCCGGGGTGCCCGCCGACCGCTTCCCCTCGCCCTTCCCGAACAAGGAAGCCGCGGCATCGGCCAACAATGGCGCCGCACCGCCGGACTTTTCGCTGCTGGCCAAGGCGCGCGCTCCCGAGCGGGGCTTTCCCTGGTTCATTTTCGACGTCTTCACGCTCTATGCGGAAAACGGCCCCGACTACATCTATTCGCTGCTGACCGGCTATCAGGAAGCGCCCGCCGGCACGGAAGTTCCGGAAGGTGCCAATTACAATCCTTATTTCGTTTCCGGCCCGGCGCTCGCCATGGCCGCCCCGCTTTCCGATGGCGCCGTCACCTATGATGACGGCACGCCGGAAACGCTCGACCAGTATGCCCGCGACGTTGCCGCCTTCATGATGTGGGCGGCCGAACCCAGCCTTGTCGAGCGCAAGTCGCTCGGCTTCAAGGTCATGGCGATGCTGCTGCTGCTGGCCATTCTTGCCTATCTCACCAAGAAGGCGGTCTGGGCGGGTCTCAAGGAAGAACAGGGCACGGCGCCCGCAATGGCGCTTTCGAGCGCCGGCAGCGCGGTTTCCGCGCCGGTCAGGAAGGCGGCTCCGAAAAAGGCCGCCGCGGCCAGCAGGAGCGGTCCCGAGCGGCTTTCGGCGCCCAGAGGCGTCGCCGACGATCTGAAAATGATCTCCGGCGTCGGACCGAAGCTCGAAAAGACCCTCAACGGTCTTGGCTTCTGGCATTTTGCCCAGATCGCCAACTGGAAGAAGGCCGACATCGCGATCGTCGATGGCGAGCTCAACTTCAAGGGCCGCATCGAGCGCGATGACTGGGTCAAACAGGCCAAGGTGCTGGCAAAGGGCGGGCGCGGCCAATAGGCCCGCACCTTCGGCAGGAACCGTGCCGATCGGCGGTTCGATGCCGTGTAATCGAATGAGAAGGGCCCGCGTTCGACGCGGGCCTTTTTTGTTTGACCGGGCAGCCGCTTGATCTGCTAAGAAAATCCGTCAGGTCCGAGGGAGAACCCGCCCATGCACGTAACCCTGCGCGAGACGCTTGAAGGCGCCATCCGCACCATTGCCGACTATCCGAAGAAGGGCATCCTGTTTCGCGACATCACCACGCTGCTCGGCAATGCACGGGCTTTCCGCCGCTCGGTGGATGAGCTCGTCCATCCCTATTCGGGCACGGGTGTCGCGAAGGTGGCCGGCGTCGAGGCGCGCGGCTTCATCCTCGGCGGCGCCATGGCGCATCAGCTTTCCTGCGGTTTCATACCGATCCGCAAGAAGGGCAAGCTGCCGCATGAGACGGTGCGCATCGCCTATTCGCTGGAATATGGCGTCGATGAGATGGAGATGCACAAGGACGCGGTGCGCGAGGGCGAGAAGGTCATTCTCGTCGACGACCTGATCGCCACCGGCGGCACGGCGGAAGGGGCGGTCAAACTGTTGCAGCAGATGGGAGCGGAGGTGGTTGCGGCCTGTTTCGTCATCGATCTGCCCGATCTTGGCGGCCGCAGGAAGATCGAGGCGCTGGGCGTGCCGGTCCGCACCCTGATCGAGTATGAAGGGCACTGATCCAAGAGATTGCGCGGGCTCACTGCCGCGCGGCGCTGAACCGGTCCAAAATGGCCCTGGCGGGCTCGGGCCATTGTGAAGCCTCGGGCCAGGCCGTGATGCCGGTATCGCGCTGCTGGGCGAGATAGACCTCACCCTTCGCCTTGTCGACGACGATCAGGGAATCGGCGCCGCCGCAATTGTGCGGATAGCAGCCCTCGCCGGTGAACAGGCGGTTCTCCAATTGCGGCGCCGAGGACACGGCAAGACCGGTGGCGTAATATTCGAGGTCGCCGTCGCCGATCCGCGCGGCGGCCGCGTTGTAAAGCGCCTCGTTGCGAAAGAGATCCATGGCATAGTCGATCGAAGCCGGATCGATATCGGCCCAGCCGGTGCCGGGTTCGGGCGCATAGGTCAGCCGGCCCTCGGTTGAAATGCCCGCCTGCGGCGTCCACAGGGTAACCGGGGCGCTGCCGCCCGGCCGCAGATAGGGCACGAACCAGATGCCGTATTCGGCGACCGAGGCGGTAGGGGCGTCGCACCCCGTATCGTGATCGTAGGACTGTATCTCGCCCGACCCGTCACGCCAGACGATCAGGGTCGACGGGCCGCAGGCATTGCCGCCGTCGCCGAGACTGAACAGCACCACCGGCTGGCCGGCGACCTCGGTCATCCGGTCGAGCCCGGCGAAATAGTTGCGGCCGAGCTCGCGGTCGCCGATCCGCACCGCCTTTTCATAATCGTCGGTTTCGACGATCTGTATCTTTTCGCCGTCAAAGGTCACTTCCTCCACCACCTGTTCGGCCAGTGCGGTGTACCGGCCGGCAAGAAGGAAGAGGGCGGCAAGAGCGAATGACGGGAGGGTGCGGATCATGGTCGGGTTCCTGTTGGCATCAGACAATGGGCGGTGGCTGGACTTCTCCGCCTTGCGGTGGCCGGTGATCATGGCCCGAAAGCGTCCAGACATAGAAGAGCGGCACGGCGACATAGGCGATGACGAGCAGGGCGAGCACCAGCCGCACGCCGCTGTTTTTGTACCGGAAAAACAGCAGGACTGCCATCAGCAGGCCGAGCGTTGCCTCGAACAGGCTGAAGGCGGTGCCGTAATGGGCCGGATCCCAATAGGAGACCGGCGAGACGAAGCGCCAATTGGAAAGCGGCCAGAAATGCATGTGGCCGTCATTGCGGTGGCAGGCCATGTCGATCAGCGAATGGAGCAGGGCGGAGGCGGAGACGGCGAGCGCCATGGCCCAGGCGCCGCCTTGCGCATAGGCGGCGCGGATCGGGTGCGGGCTTGCGGCGTGCTTTTCTGCAACATGCTGGCGGCGGAGCGCGATCAGGCTCGCGACCGCGAGGCCGCCCCAGAGCAGGAAGCTGTGGCCGATTGCATTGGCGATCTGCCACCAGTCTTCCCAATAAAGCTCGCGAAAGATCGTATCGAGGGAATAGCCGCGCATTCTGAGCCCGGCGATGATGACATACATCGGCAGGTCGGGAATGAGCCCGCCGGCAGCCCCCGCCCAGGTGAGGCGCGGAAGGGGCTTGCCGAACAGCAGCGCCCCCATGATGACATGGCTCTGGGTGTTCATGGCGGTGAGTGTGTGCCTTTGCGGGCGCGCGGTCCAGATGGGATTTGGCCCGGCCGGGCCTATTGCGCCTTCTCCCGGGCTTCTTGCAGCACCGCATCGGTGCCGGCAATGCCGAAGGTCATCGAGGCCCAATAGCTGTACCAGTCGGGGGTCTCGGTATCGGGATCGTCGTCGCCCTCATAGATGTGCACGGCATTGATCATGAACTTGCCGCCGCCGGCAAGCGGGATACTGGCGCGGCCTTCGCGGTCGGTGCGCACGGTGCCGGTTTGCGATTGCTCCAGATAGCGGAACCAGCGGATCTGGACGTCGCCCGCCGGTTCGCCCTGCCAGTAGAGGCGGACCGGAAGCTGATCGCTATCGGTCAGCAGATAGGGGTTCTTCTCGGCCACCAGTTCGAACTTCATGCCGGTCAACCCGTCCTGGTTGCCGTCCTCGGCGGGGTCGCCGACCTGATAGAGCGCCTTGGCGCAGCGGGCGTAGAATTCCCGCAGCCTGTCGCGGGCAAGGCCGCGCGCAAGATGGCGCTCCAATACGCCATCCAGCCCCTCATAGGTGACATAGAGCTCGATCTTGTCGGGATCGGTGAAGGTGATGCGGGAAAACTGCCCCTGATAGGAAACCGAATAGAGGCCGGGTTTTTCGGCCATCATGCGGAATGCCGGGAGATCGCCGTTGCGGCCCTCGACCGGCATGCCGCCATCGGGGCCGGTAACGGTAAAGCTGTCGATTTCGCGCTGGATATAGGGATAGGTGGAGCCGCGAAAATCCATGCCGTTCTTGAGATCGCCATGAAGCTCGGCGCCCGGCGCGTTGAGATAGATCTGCGGTTCGACCCAGTATTCATGGGCCTGCGCGGGTGCGGCGGCGAGGCCCGTCAGCGCCGCGATGAAACTCAGGGCGATTGCCGATCGTTGATGTTTCGTGGCGAGGAAGACAATAAGCGGGCTTTCCATTGACTTGTTCCCTGCTTGGCGTATCCCTGCGGGCCGTGACAGACGGATAGGAGACGCGGCTATGGCAATGAAATGGCAGGATGGGCGGTTTTTTCAAGCGCTTGCGCCGGGATTGGCGTGTTTTTTCCTGTTCATGGCGAGCCTGGCGGCAGGTCTTGTAGCCCATGCGCCAAACGCGCGTGCGCATGAAATCCTGCCTGCAATCGCGGATTTTCATGCTGACGATGCTGTTGCAGGCCAAGGGCGATACCGGATCGATATCCGCCTCAATGCCGAGGCCCTGCTGGCCGGCATCGGCGCCGAACATGCCGATACCGACGATTCGCCCAATGCGGCGGCCTATAACGAATTGCGCGAACTGGCACCGGAGGCGCTCGCCGCGCGCTTTTCGGCCTTTGCCGACATATTCCGCGAGGCGGTGACCCTGCGCTTCGATGGCGTAGCCGCAGTGCCGGAAACGGCCGATATCGACGTGCCGGAAGTGGGCGATGTGGCGGTGGTGCGCAGTTCGGTGGTGAGCCTTTCGGGCCCGCTGCCGGCGGAGGCGAAGACGCTTCAGTGGGCATGGCCCGAAGCCTATGGCGCCAGCGTGATCCGCATGAACCCGCCCGGTGCCGCGCTCGGCGAGGGCTATTCGGCCTATCTCGGGCCGGGCGAAGCGAGCGAGGCGATCGACATCGCCGGCAGCGGCGCGCGCAGCCTTGGCGAGGTCATCCTCAACTACGTCAAGATCGGCTATGAGCACATCCTGCCCAAGGGGCTCGATCACATCCTGTTCGTTGCCGGCCTCTTCCTGCTTTCCAACCACTGGCGGCCGCTCCTGTGGCAGGTCACGGCGTTCACCATTGCCCATACGATCACCCTGGCGCTGGCGACGCTCGGCTATGTGGCGGTGTCGCCGGCGATCGTCGAGCCGCTGATCGCCGCTTCCATCGTCTATGTCGGGGTCGAGAACCTCCTCACCAATCATCTCAATCCGTGGCGGCCGCTGATCGTGTTCTGTTTCGGCCTGTTGCACGGCCTGGGCTTTGCCGGCGTGCTGGGCGAAATCGGATTGTCGCCGGGCCATTATGTCGCCGGGCTGATCGCCTTCAATGTCGGCGTCGAACTGGGGCAGTTGTCGGTCATAGCCTTGTGCTATCTGGCGGTGGGGCTGTGGTTCGGCAGGAAGCGCTGGTACCGTGCCTACATCACCAATCCCGCCTCGGTGGCGATCGCCGTCATCGCGGCCTGGTGGTTCTATGAACGGACCTTCCTGGCCTGAGGAAACTTCCCGCGTCGCAAAACAGCCGCAAGCGTCGCATTTGTAACCTTGCTTCCGGGCGCTGCTCTGGCAGTCTCGTCCGTGAAAATTTCGCCGGAAATTTCACTTGCGATCCTGCCGGCGCTTACGGCAATACCCTTCCATTCTGCGGAGTCCCCTCGATGAAAGTCGGATTTATCGGCCTTGGCAATGTCGGGGCAAAACTGGCCGGCAGCCTGCTGCGCAACGGCCACGACCTGACCGTGCGCGATCTCGATCCCGATGCGGCCGCGCCCTTTCTTGAGGGGGGTGCCCGATGGGCCGACAGCCCGAGGGAAATGGCGGAAAACTGCGATGTGATTATCACCTGCCTGCCGTCGCCTTCCGCCTGTGCGGCGGTGGTGGAGGGGCCTGACGGTATTGTCGAAGGCATCGGGCCGGGCAAGATCTGGGCCGAGATGTCGACCACCGATGCCGGCGAATTGAAGCGGCTCGCGGCGAAGGTCGAGGCGATGGGCGCCAGGGCGATCGAATGCCCGGTCTCGGGCGGCTGCCACCGGGCGGCGACGGGCAATATCTCGATCTTTGCCGGCTGCGAGCGCGACACGTTCGAGGCCATGCTGCCCTTCCTCAAGACGCTGGGCCGCCGCATCCTGCATACCGGCCCGCTGGGAACGGCCTCAACCCTCAAGGTGATGACCAACTACCTTGCCACCGCCAACCTGCTGACGCTGTGCGAGGCGATGGTGACGATGCAGGCGGCAGGCCTCGACCCGGCGACCACCTGGGAAGCGATCGTCATCTCCTCGGGCAATTCCTTCGTCGCCGAGACCGAGGGACAGGTGATCCTCAATGGTAGCCGCGACATCGAATTTACCATGGACCTGGTGCTCAAGGATATCGGCCTGTTTCACCGGATCGCCGTGGAGCATGACGTGCCGCTCGAAATCTCGCCGCTGATGATCGAGATTTTCAAGGACGGCCAGAAGCGCTATGGCCTGCGGGCCAATTCCGACGATATCATCCGTCGTCTAGAAGAGCCTACCGGCCTGCATGTGGTGGCTCCGGGCTTTCCGGCGCTTCTGACCGATGACGAGCCGGAAGAAGAAGGCTATGAAATCAAGCCAGGAAACCGCGCCTGAGGGTTTCGTTCGAGTGACAATCGGTTTGGAGGAAGTGATGGATCATCTGGGAAAGTATTACATCGGCGGCAAGTGGGTTGCGCCGAAATCGGACCGCGAAATGGCGGTGCTCAATCCGGCGAGCGAGGAGCGCATCGGCACGATTTTCCTGGCCAGCGAAGCCGATGTGGACGATGCCGTGGCGGCGGCGCGGGCGGCCTTTGAAACCTATTCGCGCACCAGCCGCGACGAACGCATGGCGCTGCTGGAGCGGCTGATGGCCGCGACCCTCGACCGCTTCGAGGACCTTGCCCAAGCCATAAGCCGGGAAATGGGAGCGCCGATCACCATGGCGCGCGGGGCGCAGGCCGATGCCGGCACCGGCCATCTGCAGGGCTTCATCGATGCCATGGCGAGGCTCAAGGATCGCGAGACTCTTGCCAATGGCGATGTGCAGGTGCGCGAGCCGATCGGCGTCTGCGGGCTGATCACGCCGTGGAACTGGCCGATCAACCAGATCGCGCTCAAGGTCGTCCCGGCGCTGGCGACCGGCTGTACCTGCGTGCTGAAACCGTCGGAGCATACGCCGCTATCGGCGATGATCTATGCCGAGATCGTCGAGGCGGCGGGCTATCCCGCCGGCGTCTTCAACCTGATCCATGGTGACGGCGCGGTCGCGGGATCGCGCCTTTCGGCCCATCCCGATGTCGACATGGTCTCGTTTACCGGCTCGACCCGGGCCGGCAAGCTGATCTCCAAGGCGGCGGCCGACACGATCAAGCGGGTGACGCTGGAACTGGGCGGCAAATCGCCCAATCTGGTCTTTGCCGATTGCGATCTCGAGGAGCGGGTCACGGCCTCGGTCAATGAATGCATGTTCAACACCGGGCAGTCCTGCGACGCGCCGACCCGGCTGCTGGTCGAGGAAAGCTGCTATGATGAAGCGGTGGACATCGCCCGGCGCGCCGGCGAGGCGGTGACGGTCGGCGACCCGCAGGAGGAGGGCGATCATATCGGCCCGCTGTTCGACGAAATCCAGTACCGGCGCGTGCAGGACCTGATCGAGGCCGGCATCGCCGAGGGCGCGAGGCTCCTCGTCGGCGGCCCCGGCAAGCCCGAAGGGCGCAATGCCGGCTGGTTCTGCAAGCCGACCATCTTTGCCGATGTGTCGAACGACATGCGCATCGCCCGGGAGGAAATCTTCGGGCCGGTCCTTTCCATCATTCCGTTCCGCGACGAGGAAGCGGCGATCGCCATCGCCAACGACACGCCCTACGGGCTTGCCGCCTATCTGCAGACCGGCGATCGCGAACGGGCCGAAAGGGTCGCCGCGCGGTTGCGCGCCGGCGCCATCCACATCAATGGCGGCGGGTTCAACTACGGCTCGCCATTCGGTGGCTACAAGCAATCGGGCAATGGCCGCGAGGGCGGGCTGCTGGGCCTTGAGGACTATCAGGAAGTCAAGACGCTGCATTTCGGCTGATCGCGGATAGCTGCTTTGCCGCCGCGGACGGTTGACCTTGCGCGGCGGGTCGGCCAGTTTCGCAACCGGCGGGAACGGTTTGCGGGTGCGCGGGATGCAGGATGTGATCGATATCATCGGCAGGGTCGACGCGGTGGCGCTCAGCCTCTTCGTGCTCGTCTGGCTTGCCTTCGAGATCATCTCCGACCACACCAATCTGCGCCACACAAGCCTGTCCGGCCTGATGGCCATGAAGCGGCGCGAATGGATGCTGGTGCTCGCCGAGCGCGATCTGAGAATGATCGATACGGCGATTCTCGCCGGCCAGCAGCAGGGGGCGGCGTTTTTCGGCACGGCGGCGATCCTTGCCATCGGCGGATGCCTTGCCGCCTTCGGCTCGGCGGATGTCGCCATCCAGCTGTTTCGCGACCTGCCCGGCGTGGCGCCGGTCAATCGGGCGGTGTTCGAATTCAAGCTGGCCGGGCTGACGCTGATCTTCGTCTATGCCTTCTTCAAGTTCGGCTGGTCCTACCGGCTGTTCAACTATTGCAGCATTCTGATCGGTTCCGTCCAGCAGGTGGCGGAGGCCGACAGCGAGACGCGGCGCGCCCAGGCGATGACGGCCGGCGAGATGAACACGATTGCCGGTCGCCATTTTACCGCCGGACTGCGCGGCATCTTCATGGCGCTCGCCTTTCTCGGCTGGTTTGCCGGCGCCGGCGGGCTGATCGTCATGACGCTGGCGGTGGCGGGTGTGCTGATACGGCGGCAGTTCTTTTCAAGGGCGCGGGCGATCCTCGCCCGCGAGAGTGCACCATGAGCGAAATGCCGACCTTTATCGAAGCGAGCTAGAGCCTTTCACGCCCAGATTGAATCGTTTGAACGCCGGGAGTTTGGTCTTCGGCTAGAAGCGGAAAGCGACGCAGTGCAGGCACTGTTAGCTTTTCGCGACGCAGACCGAAGATCAAAGAACCAAGTTCAGACGATTGTAGAAACCATTTATTTTTCAAATGCTTGAAATCCCTGCTGTGGTG
>JAGRLT010000124.1 GCA_020441665.1 Nitratireductor sp. | reverse complement strand
CTGACTTTGTCGAAATCCTCGACCGATGCCCAATGAACCAAGGGGGCATCGCTCTGCGGTATTCTCCTAGTCAGGAGCGAAAAATACATCCATTCAAACTGCTTCCATCTGAGCGTGAAAGGCTCTAAGCTCCTATCTGAAATCGAAGGCGCTCAGGCCCGAGACGAATTCGTCGAGCCCGGCGGGCCGGGTCAGCGGCGGCTCGGCGCGGGCAAGGCAGCCCTGGCGCTCGCACAGCCGGCAGGCCTGGCCGATCGGCGTCGGCTTGACGATCGTTCCCTTCAGCGCGTCGCCATAGACCGTGTCGCCGGCCAGATCGGCCTGGCAGCCGAGCAGGATCGCCGTTCGGCGCACCCGCTCGTCAAAAGCGCCCTGGGGCCCTTCCAGGGTGCGCGCGATCACCAGAAACACGGTCTGGTCGGGCATTTCGACGTGCTCGACCAGAATTTGACCCGGCTGGGAAAAGGCGACGTGAACCGGCAGTTTGGGGCAGTTGCCGCCGAAGCGGATTTTCGGAAAGCCCTGGGCGCCGGCGGCGCGGAAGCGGTTTCCGGCGTGGTCGATCTCCAGCATGAAGAAGGGCAGGCCCTGACTGTTGGGCCTTTGCAGCATGGTCAGGCGGTTTGCCGCCTGTTCGAAGGATACGCCAAAGCGCGAGCGCAGCACATCGATGTCGTAGCGGGCGCGCTGGGCGGCCGGCAGAAAGCCGTCATAGGGCATCAGCAGAGCGTGGGCGGCATAGCGGGCGAGCTCGAAACGGCCAATGCGCCTGGCTTCGTCGGAGGAAAGCGCCAGCTTTTCCAATTCCGCACCGATCGCCTGGGGCATATAGAGCAGGCAGGCTTCCATCGCCACTTCGCGCAACTGGTCGAAGGGCGACAGGCGCTCGGACAGGAACAGCCGCATGGAATGGCGGTCGAAGCGGCGGCGCCAGAGCGGCATGGTCTGCACGGGCAGGAGCCGCACGGCGATGTTGTGTTCCTTGCGCAGCCATTCCTTGAGGCTGCCGAGGCGCTCGGTTCCGCCGTCGAGGCCGGCGGCGAACCCGGCCGCCGCCTCCTCGATCGCGGCAAAGAAGTTCGGCCGTGCTTCGAGCTTTTCACGCACCTCGTCGGCCGGCAGGCGGGCGGCGGCAAGCGATGTCGGATGGCCTTCCCGGGCGAGGATATCCTTCAGGTCGCTCAGCCGTTCCTGGCCCTCGCGATAGGCCCGGTAGAGCTTGACGATGCCCGCCGCCGCATTGGGGGCGGCATCGGCCACTTCCACCAGTTCCTGGGGACCGGGCAGTTCGTCGGCCAGCAGCGGATCGGCAAAGACTTCCCTGAGCGCGTCCTGCGAGCCACCCGCCTCGCCCTGCAATTCCTCCAGATTGATGTCGTAGGTGGCGGCGAGCTTGAGGATGAGCTGAACCGTCAGCGGCCGCTGGTTGCGCTCGACGAGGTTGAGATAGCTCGGCGAGATTCCCAGTTCGTCAGCCATCGCCGTCTGGGTCAGGCCCTTCTGGTTGCGGATGCGGCGAATGCGCGGGCCCGCGAATATCTTTTGCTCAGCCATCCGGCGCAACCTGTCGATTTTGCTTTCGTAAAGGCCTGTTTTAAATTACAAGATTTTTACTAGATCGAAAACAGGTGGTTTTTACAAATTTTTACAAAATTACCGTGCCCAACTGCAAAGCGCAAGACAGGCTTGCACGATTGTCGCGTTTGCAAGCGACGAAAGCCTTGTTAAAACCACCGGGAACCCGACACTAGTGCCTGTCCTGCTGACGACGGGCAAAATCAATCAGGAGAACCACCATGAGTGCCAAGCCACCGGTCAAGGAACGCATCGAGGAGATGGGTTCGGCCATGACGGTAGACGAACAGGCTGCGATCCGGATGGTCGCCAACGACCTGCACCGGCTCAACCAGTCGGTGATGAAGGCCGTGGAAGCCGGCGTCTCGGTGGAACTCATCCGCTCGGCGCGCCATCATGGCGGCAACGGCAATTGGGGCGATCTGCTGACCCCGATCATCGTCAAGCAGGACCGCTGAACCCCCTGAACCAGAACCTTCCCAAGACCCGCCCGGCTTCGGCTGTGGCGGGTCTTTTGCGTTTTCGCGGCAAGGACAGCAGAATTTTTCAAAATCCACGGAATTTGCCGCAACTCCATTCTTGTAAATTTAAATCGATTTAATTAGAAGGGAAGCGCCATATCGCTGACACAACTGGCTTGCAGCATGTGTCGGCGGTCAGCGATTTGGCGAACCAGTCATTGCAAAGAGGTGCAGCGTGTCGAGCCAAGTCATCCCAGTCGAGGAATTCGACTATGTCGTATTCGGCGGAACCGGCGATCTCGCCGAGCGCAAGCTCATCCCCGCGCTCTACCACCGTCATGCGGCGGGCCAGATCGTCGATGGTTCGCGCATCATCGGCGCCGCCCGCTCCGACATGGCGACAGAAGCCTATCGCGATTTCGCCCGCAAGGCGCTGGAGGAACACGTCAGGCGCGACCTGCTGGACGCGGCTGACGTCGACAGCTTCCTGGCGCGGCTCGCCTATTGCGCCGTCGATGCCAAGTCCGACAAGGGCTGGGCGGAGTTGAAGGCGCTGCTCGGTGACGAAGACCGGGTGCGGGCCTATTATCTCGCCGTCGGGCCGTCGATCTTCGGCGATATCGCCGACCGGCTCGACCAGAACGGGCTGATCCGCGAGCGTTCCCGCCTCGTCATCGAAAAGCCGATCGGCAAGGATCTGGCCAGCGCCCGCGCGCTCAACGCGGTCGTCGGCAAGCATTTCCGCGAGGACCAGATCTTCCGCATCGACCACTATCTCGGCAAGGAGACGGTGCAGAACCTGATGGTGCTGCGCTTTGCCAATGCGCTCTATCAGCCGGTGTGGAATGCCGCCCATATCGACCATGTGCAGATCACCGTGGCCGAGACGATCGGCGTCGAGGGCCGCGGCGACTATTACGACAAGTCGGGTGCGATCCGCGACATGGTGCAGAACCATCTGCTGCAGCTGCTCTGCCTCGTCGCCATGGAGCCGCCGGCCTCGATCGAGGCCAATGCGGTGCGCGACGAGAAACTGAAGGTGCTGCGCTCGCTCAAGCCGGTCGATCAGGACACGGTGGGCCAGGTGACGGTGCGCGGCCAGTACAAGGCGGGAGCGGCTCATGGCGAGGCGGTGCCCGGCTATCTCGACGAGATCGAGGACAAGGGATCGGACACAGAGACCTTCGTCGCCATCAAGGCGGAGATCGAGACCTGGCGCTGGGCCGGCGTGCCGTTCTATCTTCGCACCGGCAAGCGGCTGCCGTCGCGGGTGTCGGAAATCGTCGTGCAGTTCAAGCCGGTGCCGCACAATGTGTTCGGCAAGGCGGGGGCGGAGATGCATCCCAACCGGCTGATCCTGCGGCTGCAGCCCGATGAGGGCGTCCGGCAATCGATCATGATCAAGGATCCCGGTCCCGGCGGCCTGCGGATGCGCGACGTGGCGCTCGACATGACGTTTGCCGAAAACTTCGAAGCCGACGCGCCCGATGCCTATGAACGGCTGCTGCTCGACGTCATTCGCGGCAACCAGACGCTGTTCATGCGCCGCGACGAGGTGGAAGCCGCCTGGGAATGGATCGATCCGCTGATCGACGGCTGGGCATCGACGGCGCAGAAAACCGCCAAATACACCGCCGGAAGCTGGGGGCCGACCGCGTCCATCGCGCTGATCGAACGCGACGGCCGAACCTGGCACGAGGCAGAGGGCTAGACCTTTCATGCAGTTCACCGCCTTCGACACCTCCGATGAACTGGCGCGCTGGCTGGCGCGGGAAGTGGCGGCGCGGCTTTCGGCGGCGATCGGCAGCCGCGGACGCGCCCTGCTCGCGGTTTCGGGCGGTTCGACACCGGTCAGATTCTTCCGGGCGCTCTCGTCGGCCGAAATCGACTGGCACAAGGTCTGGGTGACGCTTGCCGACGAGCGCTTCGTGCCGCCCAATTCGACCCGCTCCAATCAGCGGCTGGTAACCGTCGAACTGCTCCAGGGCAGGGCGGCGAAAGCCCATTTCATTCCGCTCTTTTCCGACGGCGGGATCGATGCCGCGGCGCGGGATGCCGAGGAGGCGCTGAAGGCCCAGCTGCCGATCGACGTCCTCGTGCTCGGCATGGGCAAGGACGGCCATACCGCCTCGCTGTTTCCCGGCGCCGAAGGGCTGGCGGAAGCAAGCCGGGCCGAGGGCAAGCGCCAAATCCTGCCGATTGTCGCGGACGCCGCCGGCGAACCGCGCCTGACGCTCACCCTGGCGGCGATCGCGGCTTCCCATACCCAGTTTCTGCATCTCGAAGGCCAGGAAAAGCGCGCCGTTTTCGAACAGGCCCAGGCACCCGGCGATCCGGGCCATCTGCCGATCCGCTTCGTCTTGCAGCAATGCCCCGATCTCAGAGTGGTGTGGAGCGCCTGAGCGACGAGGTTCGACCGAAAAGAAAATAGTTTTTAGTGGAAAATACCCGCAAGGACAGAGACAGAAGAGGCCCGTCATGAGCGCGCGCAAGGAAATCGAAGCCGTCACGAACCGCATCCGCGAGCGCAGCAGGCGGACGCGCGAGACCTATCTTGCCCGGATCGACGAACTGGCGGGCCGCGGACCGCACCGCTCGGCGCTTTCCTGTTCCAATCTCGCCCATGGCTTCGCCGCCTGCGGCGTGGCGGACAAGGCGGACCTTGCCGGCGACGTCAAGCCCAATCTCGGCATCATCACCGCCTATAACGACATGCTGTCGGCCCATGCGCCCTACAAGGACTTTCCCGACATCATCAAACAGGCAGCGCACGAACAGGGCGGCGTGGCGCAGGTCGCCGGCGGCGTTCCCGCCATGTGCGACGGGGTCACCCAGGGCCAGCCGGCGATGGAATTGTCGCTGTTTTCGCGCGACGTGATCGCCATGGCCGCCGCCGTGGGCCTGTCGCACAACATGTTCGATGCGGCGGTGTTTCTCGGCATCTGCGACAAGATCGTGCCGGGGCTGGTGATCGCGGCGCTGTCCTTCGGCCATATTCCGTCGATCTTCATTCCCGCCGGCCCGATGCCGTCGGGCCTGCCCAATGACGAAAAGGCGCGCATCCGCCAGCTTTATGCGGAGGGCAAGGTCGGCCGGGACGAATTGCTGAAGGCCGAATCGGCCTCCTATCATTCGCCGGGCACCTGCACCTTTTACGGAACGGCCAATTCCAACCAGATGCTGATGGAGGTGATGGGCCTGCACCTGCCGGGGGCGAGCTTCATCAATCCGGGCACGCCGCTGCGCGACGCGCTGACCCGGGCGGCCGCCAAACGGGCGCTTTCGATCACCGCGCTCGGCAACGAATTCCTGCCTGCCGGCCGGGTGATCGACGAGCGCTCCGTCGTCAACGGGGTTGCCGGGCTGCACGCCACCGGCGGCTCGACCAATCACACGCTGCATCTCGTCGCCATGGCGAAGGCCGCCGGCATCGTCCTGACGCTCGAGGACATTGCCGATCTTTCCGACACCGTGCCACTGATGGCGCGGGTCTATCCCAACGGCCTGGCGGATGTGAACCATTTCCATGCGGCGGGCGGCATGCCGTTCCTGATCCGCGAGATGATCGCCGGCGGCTATGTGCATGATGATGTCGCCACGGTGATGGGACAGGGACTTGCCGCCTATGGCCGGGAGCCGAAGCTTGCAGACGGCGAACTCGTCTTCGAGGATGCGCCAGAGGCGAGCGGCAATCCGAAAATCCTGGCGACCCATGACGCGCCGTTTTCACCCAATGGCGGCCTCAAGGTCATTTCCGGCAATCTCGGCAAGGCGGTTTCGAAAATTTCCGCGGTAAAGGAAGAACGCCGCGTGATCGAGGCGCCGGCGATCTGTTTCCACGACCAGCAGGAGATTATCGATGCCTTCAAGGCCGGTGAACTCGACCGGGATTTCGTCGCCGTGCTGCGCTTCCAGGGTCCGAAGGCGAACGGCATGCCGGAACTGCACAAGATGGTGCCGCCGCTCGGCGACCTGCAGGATCGCGGTTTCAAGGTGGCGCTGGTCACGGACGGGCGGATGTCCGGCGCTTCGGGCAAGATCCTGTCGGCGATCCATGTGACGCCGGAAGCGCAGGAGGGCGGACCGATCGGCAGGATAAGGGACGGCGACCTGATCCGGCTCGATGCCAGTGCCGGTACGCTGGAAGTGCTGGTGACCCCGCAGGAACTGGCCGCGCGGCCGCAGGCGGAAGCCGATCTGAGCGCCAATGGCCATGGTATCGGGCGGGAACTCTTTGCCGGGTTCCGGCAATTGGTGAGCGGTGCCGATACCGGCGCCAGCGCGATCGTTTAGGATCAGAACGTCCTGAAGGCCTGGGTCGGATCCCGGTCCGGATAGCGGCCTGGATCGAGGCCGGCGATCTCGGCCGCCTGAATGGCGAGCGGTACGATCAGCTTGCGCTCGTCGGATTCGATCAGATGATAGTTCAACTCGGAATTGATCTCGTTCAGCCGGTTGAGCATTTCGCGCATCGCGCCGAGAATGGTGTTGTCGTTGGCCGTGCTGGGCAATATCCTGAGCACGTCGAAATAATCTTCCAGGACATCCGTCACCGCATTCTGCGCCGCGCATACTTGCTCACCGAGGTCCTCCCTGCGGCTTGCTTCCCAGTGTTTCTGCAATTCATGCTTGGCGGAGTCCCACAAGCGGGTGAGCCTTTCGGAGCGCATCCCTCTTACCCTCTAAAGTTGCATCCATCCATTGAGGGTGCTTACCATGTAATTTCATTTTGTGAAGATGAAAATGAAAATATTTTGCACAAACAACAGAATTTTTTGAGAATAGACTGTTTCAGACTTTGGTTCTATTTGGGCGTTATCTTCAACAGTCGTCCTACCGGGCCGTCTTCCAGCACATAGACCGCGCCGTCAATCCCCTGTTCAACCTCGCGAATCCGCTCACCCCAGGAAAACCGCTCGGTTTCTGTCGCGTCGGGCCCCTCGATCTCCACATGGATCAGCGCCCTGGAGGCAAGGCCGCCGATCAGCGCGTCGGCGGTCCAGTCGGGAAACAGGGAACCGGAATAGAGGACGAGGCCCGAGGGCGCGATGGTCGGCACCCAGAAGGCGGTGGGCGCGTCGAATTGCGGCGCGGTGTCGTGGTTCGGGATCGGGGCGCCGGAATAATAAAACCCCTCGGAAACCAAAGGCCAGCCGTAATTTCCTCCCTTGCGCACCAGGTTGAGCTCGTCGCCATGGCGCGGGCCCATTTCATGCTGCCAGAGCCTGCCGTCCTCGTCGAAGGCGATGCCGAGCAGGTTGCGATGGCCCATCGACCAGAAGGAGCGGGCCAGATCGCCGTCCTCCTGCCAGGGATTGTCCGGCGGCAGCGAGCCATCGTCCCTGAGGCGGATGATCTTGCCAAGCGCCTGTTTCATGTCCTGGGCGGGCGTCTGCTTCTGGCGGTCGCCCGAAGTGATGAAGAGATCACCGTCGGGGGAAAAGGCGATGCGGTGGCTGTAATGCGCCCTGCCCTCGACCTTGGGCTGCTGGCGCCAGATCACCTCGACAGTCTCAAGCGCCGGCTCGCCGGCACTGCCGCCCAGAACGGCCCTGGCGACGACCGCGCCGCGTGTCCCGGCCTCGCCCGGCTCGACATAGGAGAAGTAGACAAGGCGGTTGCGGGCAAAGTCGGGATGCAGCACGACATCGCCAAGCCCGCCCTGACCGCCGTAATCGACCAGCGGCAGATTGGCGACCGGCTTGCGGTCGCCGCCATCGGCGGCAACCAGCAGCAGACGGCCCGCCTTCTCGGTCACCAGCATGCGACCATCGGGCAGGAAGGTCATCGCCCAGGGTTCGCTGAAGCCGGCGAGCGGTGTTACCTCGATCGTCCGGCCTGCCGTGCCGGTCACCTCGAAGGCCAGGGCCGGGGTTCGCGCCGCCGCCGCCAGAAGCGCGAAGGACAGGATGCGGACAAGGATGCAGGCCGGGACTCGCATTGCTTTCTCCTCCATCAAACCGGGCATCGGCCCCGACATAGGGCCGAAACGGGCCGTGTCATCCCCTCCCGGAAGGGTTCTGACCGGGAATGCAGGCCGTTATCAGATCGCCAAGGGCGGCGAACTCCTCCCGGCGCTCGCTTGCCCGGCGCCAGGCAAGGCCGATATCGCGGCTGGGCTTGGGATCGGCAAAGTCGAGCAATCGCAATTTGCCGTCGCGGTTTTCAGAAGCGACCGCCATTTCCGGCAGCAGGGTCATGCCCATGCCGCTGGCGACCAGTTGCACCAGGGTCGTGAGCGAACTCGCCTCGAAATTGACCAGACGGGCATCGGATCGGAGGCCGCAGACATCGAGCGCCTGATCGCGCAGGCAATGGCCCTCGGCCAGCAGCAGCAGGCGTTCGGGCGGAATATCGTCGACCGCGACGGGTCCGACGAGCAGATCCCGGCCGCCGCCGGTCGCAATGACGAAGCGGTCCCTGAACAGGGAACAGGTTTCGAGCCCGTCGCCCTGCAGCGGCAGCGCGGCCAGAACGAGGTCGATTTCGCGCGATTGCAGCGCCTCGAGCAGCGCCTGTGTGATGCTTTCGCGGATTTCCAGTTTCAGTGCCGGCCAGGTTTCCGCCGCCTTCGGCACGAGGCCGGGCAGGATGTAGGGCGCGATGGTCGGTATGATGCCGAGCCGCAACCTGCCCGTCATGCTGCCGGGGCCTGCGGCGGCGATCTCCTCGATGCTGCGGGCATCGTCGAGCATGCGGCGCACGATGGGCAGCAGTTTTTCGGCAAGCGGCGTCGGCCAGACGCCGGCACGCGAACGCTCGAACAGGCGGCCACCGAGCCGCTTCTCCATTTCGAGCACCTGTGCCGACAGCGCCGGCTGGCTGACATGCACCCTTTCGGCGGCTCTCGCAAAATGGCGCGTGCGCGACAGCACTTCGAAATACTGCAATTGGCGCAGAGTCAGATTCATAACTTTCTCTTATCATGATCGTGCGCAATTCCAATTGGATATTATGAAAAAGGGGCGCTACCGTGGCTTCGGATCTGGCCGGTTCCCGGCCTGCGGACCCGTGCCCTTCTTCGTCACGCCGACGCGGCGGGCGGCGGGAAAGCGTTCACCCCTTTCAGGAACCCTACGGGAGGAAATCATGGACAAGAAGGTCGACGACAAGATGGGCCAGTGCCCGGTCATGCATGCGAGCACCTTTGGCGCACGCACCAACAAGGACTGGTGGCCGAACCAGCTCAATCTGAAGATCCTGCACCAGAACCCGCCGGCGGGCGACCCGATGGACGCCGGCTTCGACTATGCCCGGGAATTCAAGAAGCTCAATCTCAAGGCGCTCAAGAAAGATCTCTATGCGCTGATGACCGACAGCCAGGAATGGTGGCCGGCCGATTACGGCCATTATGGCGGGCTGTTCATCCGCATGGCCTGGCACAGCGCCGGCACCTACCGGACCGCCGATGGCCGTGGCGGCGCGGGTTCGGGTACGCAGCGCTTCGCGCCGCTCAATTCCTGGCCGGACAATGGCAATCTCGACAAGGCGCGGCGCCTGCTGTGGCCGATCAAACAGAAATACGGCAACAGGATTTCCTGGGCCGACCTGCTGATCCTGGCGGGCAATTGCGCCATCGAATCGATGGGCGGCAAGACCTTCGGGTTTGCCGGCGGCCGGGCCGATGTCTGGGAGCCGGAAGAGGATATCTATTGGGGCCGCGAGGATGCGTGGCTGGCGCCCAGCGGCTCGGCCAACAGCCGCTATTCGGGCGACCGGGATCTGGAAGACCCGCTCGCCGCCGTGCAGATGGGCCTCATCTACGTCAACCCGGAAGGCCCGGACGGCAAGCCCGATCCGGTCGCTTCGGGCCGCGACATCCGCGAGACCTTCAAGCGCATGGCGATGGACGATTACGAGACGGTGGCGCTGACCGCCGGCGGCCACACCTTCGGCAAGATGCATGGCGCGGGCGACGCCTCCCATGTGGGGCCGGAACCGGAAGCGGCCCCGATCGAGGCGATGGGCCTCGGCTGGCTCTCCAGCTACAAGAGCGGCAAGGGCGCCGACACGATCACCTCCGGCCTCGACGGCGCCTGGACGGCCAATCCGACGCAATGGGACATGGGCTATTTCGACGTCCTGTTCAAATATGACTGGGAACTGACCAAGACCCGTGCCGGCGCCTGGATCTGGACGCCGAAGAACATCGAGGATGCCGACATGGCGCCCGATTCGGCCGACGCGTCCAAGAAGGTTCCGATCTTCATGACTACCGCCGACATGGCGATGCGCATGGATCCGGCCTATGAGAAGGTCTCTCGCCATTTCCACGCCAATCCGGCGGAATTCGCCGATGCCTTCGCCCGCGCATGGTTCAAGCTGACCCATCGCGACATGGGGCCGAAGTCGCGCTATCTCGGCGCCGAAGTGCCGGCGGAGGAGCTGATCTGGCAGGATCCGGTTCCGGCGGTCGATCACAAGCTGATCGGCACGAAGGAGATCAAGGCGCTGAAAGCGGCAATCCTTGCCTCCGGCCTTAGCGTGTCGCAGCTCGTTTCCACCGCCTGGGCGTCGGCCTCGACCTTCCGCGGCTCCGACAAGCGCGGCGGCGCCAATGGCGCGCGCATCCGCCTGGCGCCGCAAAAGGACTGGGAGGTCAACCAGCCTTCGCAGCTCAAGAAGGTCCTGAAGGCGCTGGAAGCCATCCAGGCCGATTTCAACGCCACGGCCGCCGGCGGCAGGAAAGTGTCGCTTGCCGATCTGATCGTGCTGGGCGGCTGTGCCGGCGTTGAAAAGGCCGCCGCCGATGCCGGCCACAGGATCGAGGTACCGTTCACGCCCGGACGCACCGACGCGATCAGGGAGCAGACCGACGTCGAATCCTTCGAGGTGCTGGAGCCGATCGCCGACGGTTTCCGCAATTACGAGAAGAAGAAATACTCGGTGGCGGCGGAAGAACTGCTGGTCGACCGGGCACAGTTGCTGACGCTGACGGCGCCGGAAATGACCGTGCTGGTCGGGGGCCTGCGCGTCCTCGGCGCCAATCACGGCAAGTCGAAGCACGGTGTCTTCACCAAGCGTGCCGGCCAGTTGACCAACGACTTCTTCGTCAATGTGCTCGACATGGCGACGACCTGGCACGAAGCCGGCGAGGAAGGTGTCTATGAGGGCCGCGACCGCAGGAGCGGCAAGGTCAAATGGACCGGCACCCGCGCCGATCTCGTCTTCGGCTCGAACTCGCAATTGCGGGCACTGGCGGAAGCCTATGCCCAGGACGACAATGGCGGGAAATTCGTGCGGGATTTCGTCGCCGCCTGGAACAAGGTGATGAACGCCGACCGTTTCGACCTCGCCTGAGCGGGCAGGTCGCCGAAACCGAAAAGCCGCCGGCGGGGTTCCTCCGGCGGCTTTGTCTTATCTCGATTCTGTCTCCAGCCGGCCTGGCGCCGCCGCCTGTGGGCGGTCAGTAGCTCGGCGGCTCGACGCCGGCCGCGCGGCAGGCCGACGCCAGCGTGTTGGCCATCAGCATGGCGATCGTCATCGGTCCGACACCGCCCGGGACCGGCGTGATCGAACCGGCGATTTCGGCCGCGCCGGCATAGGCGACGTCGCCGACGAGGCGGGTCTTGCCCTCGCCCTTTTCCGGCGCGTCGATGCGGTTGATGCCGACATCGATGACGCAGGCGCCGGGCTTGACCCAGTCGCCGGCGATCATTTCCGGCCGCCCGACGGCGGCAACCAGAATATCCGCCGTGCGGCACAGCGCCGGCAGATCCCGGGTGCGCGAATGGGCGATGGTGACGGTGGCGTTCGCGGCGAGCAGCAGGTTCGCCATCGGCTTGCCGACAATGTTGGAGCGGCCGACCACCACGGCGGTCAGGCCGGACAGGTCGCCGGTGCCGAGCGCCCGGCGGATCAGCACCATGGAGCCGGCCGGCGTACAGGGCACGAAGGCCTCGGCAATCGCGCCGGTACCGAGCTTGCCGACATTGATGTAGTGAAAGCCGTCGACATCCTTTTCAGGCGCGATCGCCTGCACCACCTTGTCCTCGTCGATGTGGCGGGGAAGCGGCAATTGCACCAGGATGCCGTGGATCGCCGGATCGGCGTTGAGCGCCTCGACGCGGGCGAGAAGATCGGCCTCGCTGGTCTCCGCCGGAAGTTCGAAGGTTTCGGAATGGAAGCCGCAATCGCTCGCCTTCTTGCCCTTGGAACGGACATAGACCTGGCTTGCCGGATCCTCGCCGACAATCACCACGGCAATGCCCGGCACGGTGCCGGTCTTCGCCTTCAGTTCGGCGGTTGCCTGTTTCACCGTGGCGACCACGTCCTCCGCCACTTCCTTGCCGTCAATCACCCTGGCTGTCATCGGTTCCGCTGCTCCCTTGCTGATATCGGCGTTCATAGGCAAACCACGGCGCGATCGACATCTAAAAGCGGTCAATTTCTTTGCAAATTCCGCCATCGGGCGGAACCGCCCGGCGGGACGATCGATGATTGCCGGGTTGATGCCTCACCGCGCCGGGTGTCTTCAGGGTCTCAGAACATCGGGCAAGGTGTATTCGACCCCGCGCGAAGCGGCGATGAACCAGCCATTGCGGTATTCGGGCTTGCCATAGGTGAAGGCATTTCCCTCGACATCCGTTACATGGCCGCCGGCGGCGGCGAGCACGGCATGGCCCGCCGCGGTATCCCATTCCATGGTCGGGCCGAAGCGGGGATAGAGGTCGGCTTCGCCCGCCGCGAGCAGGCAGAATTTCAGCGACGAGCCGGCATTCTTGGTGGCAGCAACAAGGTTCGCCTCGATGAAGATCCGCGTTTCCTCTGTCAGGTGGGAGCGGCTTGCGACGACCCGCAGGGCCGCATTGTCGGGCACGGCGACGGACACTGCACTGCGCTCGCCGGTGGCAAGATCGATCTTCTCCGCACCTTCGCCGGCAACGCCGCAATACAGGCAGCCGAGCGCCGGAGCGGCGACGATGCCGGCTACCGGCGTTCCGTTTTCAAGCAACGCGATGTTGACGGTGAATTCATCGCGCTTGCTGATGAATTCCCTGGTTCCGTCCAGCGGGTCGACCAGGAAGAACATGCCGGACCCCGCATCGGTCGCGTGGCTCGATGCCTGTTCCTCGGTGACGACCGGGATGCCGGCGAACCGGCTTTCGAGCCTTTCGGCGATCAGCCGGTCGATTTCGAGATCGGCAAGGGTCAGCGGGCTGTTATCGTCCTTGGTCATGACGCCGCTGCCGGCATCGATCGTCGCATAATGGCGCATGGCGATCTCGGATGCCTCGCGCATCCATGGCAGTGCGAAATCCGTCAGCCGGCGCCCCTGTTGATGCGAATGGGTCAACATGCAATTCTCCTGGCTGCAAAGCCGGCGGCCAAGGGTTTGCCTTCCCCGCGCCAGCCCGTGTCTTGTGGAAATCCGATGGCGGCCTACATCGGATTGCGGCAGGATGAAAGCCGAGTATCGAAAATTGCCCGAGAAAAACGCCCTCTCCGCCACCGACCTGCCGCAGTCCGCCGCCGATCGCGGCCGGATCATCGCCATGTGGTCGGGGCCGCGCAATCTGTCGACGGCGATGATGCGCAGTTTCTCGTCGCGCGCCGATTGCACCGTGATGGACGAGCCCTTCTATGCCGCCTTTCTCGCCGCCACCGGCATCGATCATCCGATGCGGGCCGAAACGATCGCCTCGCAGCCGACCGATCCCGACAGTGTCGTCCGGCAATGCCTCGAAGCGCCGGCGCGCCATGCGATCGTCTATCAAAAACACATGACCCATCACATGCTCGACGGTTTCGATCTTACATGGGTGAAGCAGGTCACCAATGTGTTTCTCATCCGCGAGCCCGAACGGGTGCTGGCAAGCTATGCCAACAAGCGCGAGACGGTTAGCGCCGAAGACATCGGCGTGCGGCGCCAGTGGGAATTGTTCGAGCACTTCGGCGCGCTGACGGGACAAAGGCCGGTGGTCATCGATTCGGCCGCCATCCGTGCCGATCCCGAGGGGCAGTTGCGCCGGCTCTGCGCGGCGATCTCGATCGCCTTCGATCCGGCGATGCTTTCCTGGCCCGCCGGGCGTCATGACGCCGATGGCGTGTGGTCGGCCCACTGGTACGATGCGGTGTGGCGCTCGACCGGTTTCGCGGCCGCCGAGGGCGCGGCCCTGCCGGCGCTTGCGCCGGAGCTTGCGGCGATCGCCAACGCGGCGCGGCCTTGCTATGACCGCATGGCGAAGTTCGCCCTGTAGGCGCGCGCCCTATCCGCGCAGATCGGCAAAGCCGTTGGCGACCGAGGCAGCGCCACGGAGCAGAAAATGCGTGTCCGAGGCGGCAGCCACCATCTGGAAGCCCATATCGGCGAATGCCCTGGCCATTGCCGGATCGAAGGACAGCGTCGCCGAAACCTTGCCGGTGGCGTTGATACGGTCCGCCGCCTCGGCGATCCTGGCGAGCAGGTCGGGATGGCTCAACTGGCCGAGCAGGCCCATGGAAGCGGAAAGATCGGCCGGGCCGACGAAAATACCGTCGACGCCATCGACCGCGGCAATCGCCTCGATGTTGTCGAGGGCTTCGACGCTCTCGGCCTGAACGATGACGCAAATCTCCTCGTCGGCATGTTTGAGATAATCGGCAATCCGGCCGAAGCGGGTGGCGCGCGACCCGCCGGCAACGCCGCGAATGCCCCGCGGCGGGTAGCGCGTCGCGGCAACCGCGCGGGCGGCCTCCTCGGCATTCTGGACATAGGGAATGATGAAGGATTGCGCGCCGGCATCGAGCAATTGCTTGATGACGACGAAGTCGTTCCAGGGCGGCCGTACGATCGGCGCAACCATGCCGCCGCGCATTGCCTGCAACTGCGCCAGAACGCTTTCCAGCGTGTTGGGGCTGTGTTCCATGTCGATGGTCAGCCAGTCGAAGGGCCCGTCGGACAGGATCTCAGCGACCAGCGGGCTACACAGGCCGGACCAGACGCCGAGCTGGAATTTTCCGGCGGAAAGCGCCTTCTTGAGGGTGTTGACCGGGTGTTGCATGGCGCTTTGATCTCTCCGGGTTCATCGCCCGATCAGGGCCTGTTCAGGAATGTGTGACGATGCCGAACTCGGTTCGGGTTCGCCGCGCCGCGCGGGATTCGGCGATCAGTTGCAGGTTGCGGTCGCGAACCTCGGTGCTCTTGTAGCCCCGGGCGTGATCGAGGTGCAGACAGGGCGCCGAATAGCGGATCAGGAGCGGTGTGATGCCGGCATGTTCCAGCCGGTATCCGAACTCCCGGTCGCCGCCGCCATAGCGAATGCGGGTATCAAAGCCGTTGACGCGCAGGGCATCGTCGCGAAAACAGGACGAGTTGTTGCCGTTGAACGTCTTCTTCGCCGGGGTGATCCGGTTGAAGACCCCCTCGAAAGGCGTCCCTGCGACAGCGATCTTCAACCATTTCACCGTGGGGCCGTAGCCATGGGCGGCCAGCCAGCGCAGGGAGAAGGCCCGGCCCGTCATGATGTCTTCGCGGCCGATCGCCCTGCTGGCTGCCATCGGCAATCGGCAATAGGCGCCGGAGAGGTAGCGGCCGGGCGTGGCGCGGGCAAGATGGATCGCGACAAGATCACGATGCGGGATGCAGTCGCCATCGGTGAAGATCAAATAGTCGCCCTGTGCCGCCTCGATGGCCTTGTTGACGATTTCCCATTTGCGAAATCCGTCATCTTTATGGCGGACATGGCGGATGTCGAACGGGCTTTCGGCCTGAAACCGCTCGATCAGCGCCTTCGTCTCCGCGCCGGAACCGTCATCGGCCATGACGATTTCGAAATCGGGCGTGGTCTGGCACTGATAGCCCCACAATACCTTTTCGAGCCAGGCGGGAGAATTGTAGGTCGAGATGATGACGGAAGCCTTCATCGTCACCGAACCGCCTGTTTCCGGGGTTTGCTCACCGCGCGAGCGGGCGTTGCCGCGGAGCGCGCCAGACCCTGCTCGGCCTTCAGCGCCGCCTCGAGCGGAACTTCGAGAACGCGGCAGAGCGAGCGGTCGCTGCGCCGGTTGGCATAGCCCATGGAACCGGTGGTGAAGGGCGACGGCATGCCCTTGCCGGTGATGTCGTAGGAGGTTTCGAAGGCGGTCCCTTCCGGCCGCTCGGCCAGCGTCTCATAGTCGATCAGCACGAGCTTCCCGTCGATCCAGAAGAAGTTTTCAACATGGATGTCGCGATGGGCAAAGCCGGCATCGTAGATGTCGCGCAGGACACGCACCGCCCTGGCGGCAAGGTCCAGCCGGGCTTCGGGCGCCATCTCGGCGGCAACCCGGTCGAGCCTTTGCGCCTGGGGATAGAAGCGCTCGAGGATCCAGTTCGGCCCGGCATCGACCCATTCGGGCGTCCAGGGCCGGCCGGCAAACCGCTCGCGGGCAAGGCTTTCCGCATTGTAGGCGATGCGCGCCTCGGGGTGGTCGCTGAACAGTTTGAGGACGCAGGGACGCCCGTCGCGATAGACCAGGTAGCTGGTGGCGCGTTTTCCCCGATGCAGCTTCAGCTTGAGAACCGGATCGCCGCCATAGCCTTTTTCGACCCGCTCGCGCACCTTTGCCACAAGGTCGGGACAGGCGATTTCGAGATAGTCCCAGGCCTCGGTCTCGTCATCGGCGCTGTGCACCGCGTTGGTGCGCTGATTGGCCGGCACGATGTGGTTGATGCCGTCGCGCAACAGCGCCTTGATGGCGACCGAGCGCGCATTGCGGGCAAAGGGTTGCTTGCGGCGCAACTCGCTGTCGGGCGGTTCGGGCGCATAGTCGCAGGCGGCGATCACCGCATAGGGGTCGCCGCCGGAAACAGGATAGGGACCGCGATTCCAGTTGCCGCCGCGAATGCGCGCGCGCGCCGCATCGCGCTCGTCCTCGTTCAGCTCGTGGACGATCTTAACGTCGAAGCCGTAGTGGCGCAGATTGGCGGTGACCCAGGGCAGAAGGCCGCGCTTCCGAGCCCAGTCGCGCAGGATGAACACGCAGAGCTCGCGCCCGGGCGTGTCGTATCGCGCGGTCTCATCGAGCAGCAGTTTCAGCACCGGCCGGGAGGGTGACAGTTTGCGCAGCGTATCGGTCGCCGGCGCCCAGTCGCGTTCGGCCAGAAAGCGGTGCAGGCCGATGAGCGAAATGTCGACCTTCCAGCCAAGCCGATCCGCCAGATCCCGCAACACCGCCGCATAATCATGATCGGAAACGATCTTGAGCGGCTCACCCCCCGCTTCCAGCGGCAGGCCGGAATTGTGCGCCTTGTGGTAGACCGCGTGATAGGCAAGCGACAGGAAATGGCGCTCGGTATCGGGCGCCTTGACGAGGCCGTTGACCATCACCGTATGGTTGAGGAGGTTTCGCGCCAGACGCTCCTCGTAATAGGGCAGGCCCTCGAAGTTGCTCGCCGGCAGGCCGGAAGTGGAATAGACATCGCACTTGATGGCACCCCGGCGGCGTTTGGGAATGAACAATTCCTCGAGAAACGGCATCGCCTCGTCGGCAAAGAGCAGGTCGATGTCCTCGCCCTCGGCGACATGGGGCAGATCGTCGAACCAGCGCAGCGCCGCATAGGCGATGCCCGCCGCGTTGAGCCTGTTGAAAAACCCCTCGACGCCGAGTTCGGCCGGGATGTAGCGCCGCTTGCGCAGCTTCGACTTCTTCCTGCCGCCGCCCGCCGCCATTGCTTCCGGCGTCTCGACGATCAGCCGGCGCATGTTGTCGTCGAACGGCAAGGGGGCTGCGCCATCCATATCCCAGTTGGGCGTACCGTCCTCGAAGGTGCGGCGGAACTTCTTCGGCTTGGTCCTGACCCGCTGAAAGCGCCACCGTCCGTTGTCATAGACATAGCCGTAGCGCAGCTTCAGCAGGGCCGGATTGACCACCCTGGCAAACAGCGTCTGCAGCTTCGCCTTGCGCTTTGAAAACCAGGTTTTCCTGGGGACCAGTTCCAACGACACGGTACGACCTTTTGTCCGGCGCGATGCGGCTGGCCGCAAGGACGGGTCATGCGCCGGGGCCAGAATTGTTCCGCCAAAGAATTCCGGTTTGCAATAACCGCTTGCGTTTTGAATTGGAAGGGGAAAGGGAAGAGGCAGCTTACAGGCAAGTCGATCCGATCCATGGCTTTTTCCGACCTCTTCCGCCGGCCGCCCGGCGACGGCGCCATCCTCCATCTGCCCGACCGGCGCAACGGGCGGCGCATGGCCGTGGTCTCGCTCGTGCTGGCGGCAGCGGGCATCCGCCATATGGCGGTCCTGCCCTGGCTGCGCGCCCGGCGGCTCGGCGATCTGGAGCGGCGGGCCCTCGCTTCATCCGGCTGCGAAATCGCCCACCGCCTGCCGCGTAGCGCCAGGCTGCTGGTCACCGACCGGAGCGGGCCGGTGATCCGGGCCGAAAAGACCCTCCGCATCCGCTATGATCTCGCATCGGCGCTGGCCAGGCCGCTCGACCGGCGGGAACTCTTCCTGCCGATCCTCTTTCACCCCGACCAGATCAACGCCGAAACCTATCGGGCGGCGGACCGGCTCAGCGCCCGTCGCAACCGGCCGATCCGCATCCTGTTTGCCGGAAACTGCGATCCGGCGACCTATGACACCGCGCTGATCGGGCGCCAATACGGTCTTGCCAACCGGCATGAACTGCATCGGCTCGCCCAATCCCTGCCGGGGGACATGGCGGTCTTTCCGCAAAGCCGCGCCGAGTTAGACGCGATGATCGGGGAAGCGGAGCGAAGCGGCCGGAAAATCGACAGGCTCGTCTGGATCGATACCAGGCGCTTCCGGATACCGGCGGCGCAATGGTTCAAGCTCATCGCCAGCGCCGACATTTTTCTGTGCACACCGGGGGTGCGCTATCCCTGGTGCCAGAATCTCAACGAGGCGATGGCCTGCGGCACGGTTGCGCTGCTCGAATATCCGGGCCTCTACAATCCGGCGCTCGAGCCGGGCGTCAACGCGCTCACGCTCGACGCCGCCGATCTCGGCGCCTCGATCGCCAGCATGCTGGCGCTTGGCGAAACGGAGATTGCCCGGCTTTCGGCGGCGGCTGCCGCCTATCACCGCGAGCACTTGTCGCTCGGCCGGGCCATTGGCGCCATAGGGGCCTTTCTGGCCGACCCCGACATGCCGGCGCTTGACTGGTATCTCGCCGGCAAGGCTTGAAAGGCGCTATTCCGGCTTCAGGCCGCTGACAAACAACCGGTCGAGAAATTCGGCGGCGATCGCGAAGCGGTCGTCGCTCCCGCTGCCCAGAACGGCGGTCACCTGGGCATCGAAATCGGCATAATGCTGGGTTGTCGCCCAGATCGAAAAGAACAGGTGGTTGGGATCGACCGGTGCGAGCTTGCCCTCGGCGATCCAGCGCCGGATGATGGCCGCTTTTTCATCCACCAGGGTTTTGAGATCCTTCAGCTCCTCGCGGATGCGCGGGGCGCCCTGAAGGATTTCATTGGCGAACAGGCGCGATTCGCGCGGATAGTCGCGGGCCATTTCAAGCTTGCGGCGGACATAGCTCCTGATTTCCTCCAGCGGTTCGCCGGCAGCGTCGAGCGTGCGCAGCGGATCGAGCCAGGTATCCAGCAGCCGGTCGATCAGAACCCGGTGCATCATTTCCTTGTTCTGGAAATAATAGAGCAGGTTGGGCTTCGACATGCCGGCCTGTTCGGCGACGAGATCGATGGTCGCGCCGCGAAAGCCGTGCGTGGAGAACACTTCTAGCGCCGCTTCGAGGATCAGTTCCTCGCGCTCTTCCTGGATGCGCGTTCTGCGCCGCGTCTTTGCCGCCCTGGGCTCTGCCAACTCGCTCTGCTCCCCAACTCGCACCATCGCACAGCCCCCATGGACCCCCATGACCCGTTGCCGGGACCGGCGGCGCCACCCACCGCAACGGGTTCCGGTTCGATCCGATATGCCGCATTGTTGCACCTTGAGCTGAAAATCGGAACCTGCGACTTTCGCCAATTGCGAATCTTTTGAGGGCAGAGCATGACCGAGGACGACAAACGCCTTTTGAAAATTGCCTATGAGGAGGCCAGGGCAGGCTTTGAGGAGGGCGGCTGCCCGATCGGATCGGTTCTTGCCCGCGACGGGAAAGTGGTCTCGCAAGGTCGCAACCAGCGGGTCCAGAAGGGTGATCCGATCGCCCATGGCGAAATGGATGCGCTGAGGAAGGCCGGGCGCCAGAAGAGCTATCGCGACACGGTGCTGTATACCTCCCTCTCCCCCTGCATGATGTGCTCGGGCACGATCGTCCAGTTCGGCATTCCCCGTGTCGTGATCGGGGACACGAAGAATTTCGGCGGCAATGAGGAGTTCCTGCGATCGCGCGGCGTTGAAGTGGTCGTTGCCGACGATGCCGACTGCATCGCGCTGATGAACCGCTTCATCGCGGAGAAGCCGGAACTGTGGGCGGAGGACATCGCAGAGGAATAGGTCGGGCCGAAGCTCAACGGGCGATGCGATCCAGCAAACCCCGCCAACAAGGCCGACCAAGAAAGCTACGAAGAGCAGGGGCTGAAGGTGCCGGCGAGACAGCCGAAGAAGGGGCGGCTCTGGTTGAATGACGGTTCATGCGTCCGTCTCCGGCCCGAGAGTAGCAACCATGTCTGGAGCCATGACTTTGTGCATTGCCGCAGGGATGACGGCAAGGTGTTGCGAACCTTGAACATCCTCGACGAGTTCAGCCGGGAGTGTCTGGCGATCCGGGTCAAGCGAAAGCGGAAGACCCCGTACACACGCATCGCGTGCAAGGGCAACGACACCTCACCTCAACGTTTACGACAAGCCGAAACGTTGACGCCTCGGAGTCAGCCTCATAACGGCATTTTTGCGCCGCCCCGCGGCCGGATTTTGCGCCGCCGTTGACGCGCAAGCTTGCCTGTGAGTTCTGAAATCGGTCCCACCAATCTATTTCTTGGGTCGCAATCGCGCTCCCAACTCGGCCATGGCCAGAGCTGCCTCAATGCTATCGATCACTGGGAGACCGTGACGCAGAGAAAGCGCTCCAGCCCGACCGGTCAGTCCGCCGGATCCCAATATGATCGCCCCGGCACCATCGAAACTACGTGCGT
Source organism: Nitratireductor sp. (assembly GCA_020441665.1). Classification (GTDB taxonomy): domain Bacteria; phylum Pseudomonadota; class Alphaproteobacteria; order Rhizobiales; family Rhizobiaceae; genus Salaquimonas. The sequence continues at coordinate 16,151 of JAGRLT010000124.1, read as the reverse complement.
TCTCGATCGTTTCATCAATTTTGCGGTCTATCTCCGCGCCGCCGGCGGCGGCAGAGGCAACTCCAATTCCAGCGGCGCGAACAGTGCAAACCTTCTCGGCGCCAAGCGATGCGATGAGCGAACGGATGCCGGGCACCATTGTTTCTACCGTTGTAACGATTGCGATGCGGGTGGCAAACATCCGGGCTACGGAGATCGCCGCTTCGGCTGCGCAGACGATCGGCGCACCCAGAAACCGGCGACCGCTTTCAATCGCTATGTCATCGAAACAGGCCATGACGTAGGCATCAAAGTCGCGATGTCGCGACAGCAAGTCAAGCGCAAGCGGCTCCGCCCGTCTCCGATCCGCGCGGGTTTCGATCGAGCGCGGGCTGCCTTCGGGATGCAGCACTCGTACGGCCGTCGAGGGGTGCAGTACGGCCGTTGCGGTGTCTGAGATCAGCCGGGTAACTTCAGGGCTCCCATTCGGGTTTACAACGAGGATTCGTCGCTGGGCAGTGAGGTTCTCGGTTTGGATCGACAAGGCAGTTTCCATGTCAGCGCCCCGCCGCCATATCGGGCAGCAGCATGGCGATTTGCGGAACGGCGACCAGCAAACCGGCAAAGATGATCATGATAATCACGAAGGGCGTTGCGCCGCGGATCACGTCGTTGAAATCGCCACCGCCCTTTCGCACCCCTTGAACAACAAAGAGGTTCATGCCGACGGGCGGGGTAATAAGACCGATTTCGCACATGACTACGACGAAGACGCCGAACCAGACTGGATCAACACCGAGCGCTGTCACCATTGGAACAGCGATTGGCACGGTCAGGATCAGCATCGACATTGCGTCCATGAACATGCCGAGAATGACATAGAAGACCACCAACAGAAGGAGCAGCATGGTCTGTGAGAGGCCCAGCCCAGTCACCCAACGCGTGACAGCCTGAGTGCCACCGGTCATCGACAAAGTCACGTTCAGCAGCAGCGCGCAGACGATCACCAGAATCACCATCCCCGAGGTTCGGGCCGACTGAATGAAGCAGTTCTCCAAGAGGTGCCAGTTCAGCCGGCCTTTCTTCCAGACGAAGTAGAAGGCGGCAATGACGCCGAGCGCCGCGCTTTCCGTAGGTGTAGCCAGGCCGCCATATATCGAGCCCATGACGATGCCAAAGATTACCGCAGGAGGAATAAGGTGGCGCAGAAGACGGCGTTTCTCTGCTTTCGATACGTCGGGTACGTTAGAGTTGCGGCCTGCATCGGGATAGCTGACAGCGACATAGGCCGAAAACAGGAGCGTGAGCACGATACCGGGTAGAATTCCGGCGATGAACAACTGTCCGACCGAAACATTGGCCAGAGAGCCGTAGACCAGGAGATTGACAGATGGCGGAATCAGGATCCCGAGCGTACCGCCGGCAGAGAGGGTGCCAAGCGCCGGGCGAACAGGGTACTCGCGCTCTGCCAGGGCAGGAAGGGCGATAGTGCCGACGGTTGCTGCGGTCGCAACAGAGGAGCCGGACGTGGCGGAGAATAGCGCGCACGTGCCGATGTTGGTGTGCAAGAGCCCGCCGGGCAGCCGTCCAAGCCAAACCGCCAGCGTGTCGAACATTCGATCGGCGATGCCGCCACGTAGCAGCAATTCTCCGAGCAGCATGAAGAGCGGGATCGCTGTCATGACCGGGTTGTTAAGCGTACCCCAGACGACACCACCCATGGTTTCGACCAGCGGCATGCCATAGGCGAGATACCCTCCGATGCCCGCGACAGCGAGAATCGATACGGCGACCGGCACCGACAGAAACATCAGAAAGAGCATTACCAGGAAGCCGGAGAGTATGACCATGATGCTCATGTCCGGGCCTCCATGTCGGAAAGCTCGGCTTCCAACTCATCTTCAACGGCTTCAGGCGCAAATTCTCGGGCCAGCGCGTAGGTGTCCCGGCGGAACGCCAACACCAGTGCACGAACCGCAAGCAATATTGTGGAAAGCGTGAAGATCCCCATGCTGATCATCCACGCCAACTGCGGCCAGATCAGGGGCGTCATCCATGGCGTTTGCGCCACAGAGCCAAACATCTGGGTCTCCTGTACGGTGCGGACGGTGAACACAGCGAGGAAGATGGACAACGCCGCTAGGGTCACAGCGGACAAAAGATTCAAGATCGCCTGTGCGCCATTGGGCATCCGCATGTGCAACAGATTGATCCGGATATGGCTCCGCTCCACCGTGGCGATGGCGAAGCAGAGGGGCGCACCAATCGCAATGGCATATCCAGAGAGTTCATCGACGCCGGCAAGTGAGTGGTTCAAGAGCTTGCGCAAAACAGTCTCGACCGCGATGACGACGCAAAGCGCCGTCATCATCAGGCCGAAGACGACTGCGCAGATCCGCGAATACGTCTTCATGGGTGCGCTCCTCCCCTTCAGAGAGCCTTACAGGCCGAGTTGCACGCCGACCGATGCCATCCAGTCGGCCTCGCAGCTTGCGTTGACCGCATTGCATTGCTGAGTCCAGGCGGGGAGCGACGATCCGGCCAGCGCATCAGACACCGCCTTCAGATCGGCCTCCGAGACAGGAACGCTCTTTAGGGAATAGGCCGTGCCGTGTTCACAGGACTCTTGTCCGGTGTTGCAGTTCATCGCATCCTGATAGAGTTCCTCCGAGTAAGCCCATATATCTTCGACCAACGTGTCGATGGCAGCTTGCAACTTCTCCTGCTGCTCGCCGTCCATCTTATTCCAGCTATCGAGGTTGATGGCATAGCCGTTCATCGCCAGTTGCAGGGCGATTGGCAGTACCGTCGTGGTGACTTCTGGCCATCCGGCGGAATTTGCCGACGAAGGACCAGTGATCGCGCAATCCACAACCCCGCGGGCCAGCGATTGCTGCACCTCGCCGAACGGCAACGGAATGCCCGTTGCGCCGAATTGTCCGACGAATGCGGCGGCAGATTGATCCCCGACACGAACTTTCAGACCTTCAAGATCGGACAGGCCGCTGATCTCGGGTTTGCAGAAGATCACCTGGGGCCCGGCAGGCCAGACGCCGAGAACCTTTGAGTTGAATTGACGCCGGACGGCAGCATCGACCACCGGCAGGAAGGCTTCGGTATGGGTCCTGCCGCTCTCGAAGTCTGGGTTCAGACCGACCAGGTCGAGGCCCAGCATTGTGGGTTCATCGCGGCTTACCTGCGAACCGCGGAATGATACGATGTCGAACAACCCGGTGCGGATGACGCGCATTCCGTCATTGTCGGGAATGCCGGCAACGTCGACGGGCAGATATTCGACTTGGACGTCGAGACCGGAGTTTTCGGCGAGGTTCTCAAAGAAAGGCTGTTCCCTCTGCTGCTGGATCAGCCCCGATCCGACGGGCTGGCCGAGCACGCGGAGCGAGATGGTCTCGGCGGCGGCGGCCTGCGATAGGCAGATCAGAGCGGTGGTGGCGAGGATTGAGCGCATATCGATGTCCTTACAGGGCGAGCGTGAGTCACAATTTGGCTACATCGACATGAAAACAGATTTTTACAGAACCTCAAAATGTTTTTTTGTGCGAAAGGTGATTTTCTCCTCCAAGAGCGTCTAAGGTCCAGGAATATCAGCAATCTTCACCACAGCGGGGCGGGGCGTTTGAACTGCAGGCCGGCCTAAAGCTCGCGCAACAGGTCGTTGTAGCCTTCGATCTGCTGCAATCGCAGGCGGCCCGATTCGGTTGCCATGTCGATCGTTCGGTTGGTAATCAAATCGATCAGTGCCATGACCGCGACGTGGCTGAAGAGCGGACCCGACGAGCGGGTTGCGCACCGGAAATGCCAACTGACATCGTGGTTCACGGCCATCCCCTCGTCGGTGATCAGCGCAATCCGGGGACCCGCGGTCGCTATGGCGTCTTTCAGTTCGGAAAAACCTGCGATGCGACGTCGAAGTCCGAACAACAACACCACATCCCGCTCATTCATCCGGGCGACATGCTCGCCCATAGTCTGGCCGCCGCCTGGCACCGGAATTGCATCCTCAATCGCCTGAAGCAGTTGCCATTGCATATAATTCGCGAGGGCGTTCGACGCGCGATACCCGACGCACCAGACCTTTCGCGCTCCGAGAATTGCCTCGGCCAATCGATCGATCTCACGCCGTGAAACATCTCCGATCGTTTCCCGCAGATTGCGAATATCGGATTCCAGGAAGCTCTCGGGGTCCGACCGATCTTCTTTGCCCTTCTGTTGCAGATACAGTCGTGAACCGCTGCTGGCTTCATCGCGGGCATCCCGACGGGCATCTTCGTAGGAGTCATAGCCCAGTCGTCTGACGAAGCGGGTCACCGTGGCGTTCGACACACCAGCCAATGCCGCGAGTTCCGATGCCGAGTAGCTGGCAAGTTCACCGGGAAAGTCGCAAACGAGATCGCCGAGCCGCCGCTCCGCCGGGTGAAGTTCGGGCAGCTTGCGCCGGACACGTGCGAGGAAAGATTGCTCCGGCATGCCTGCCTCATGTGAAAGTACATTTTCATGGATACGCGCTGAAGACACGTTTGCCAAGTGGCCTAGATGTTCAGTCCCGGCATCTGATGTGACCTGCTCCCCTAATTGTCCGCGTTTATAAGTTAGCCCTGTTCACGTTGTGGTCCATTGTGGACCGGGTTGCAAATTCGTTCGGGGTGAGCCCGTCGAGGCTCGTATGCGGTCGGTGCAGATTGTAGTCGATCCTCCATTCCTCGATGATGTTGCGGGCATGTCGGTAGCTGCGGCACAGATCGGCGGCCGACATGCCCGCCTGATGCTCTTTCAAAATGCCGATGATCTGCTCATCGGAAAACCTGGATCGTTTCATTGCCTGTCTCCTTCGTTGGGGAACAGGCTAACCGAAAAACGAGGATCATTCAGGGGAGCAGGTCAATACGCTTCGAAGTTCGCTACAAAATCAAAAATGCTTGAAGACGATCTTAGGGACGTGATGATTTATCCCCTGCATCTACACGATCACAGGCCATCGGTCCTAAAGTTGAAAAAGAGAAACTACGAGCTAGAGAGAATGAGAAGGCTAACCGATGAAGACGTTCGTCGGAGACGGGAAATTCTGAAACAACTGGCGGAGAATGAAGCCAAGAAAACAGCACCGCCTACCTTGAATCACTTCGTAGGGTTGTAGCAGCTTTGTAGCTCCGAGAAATATCGGGAAGCCACAATCTCTTTAAATTGTTATTTTTATTGGATTTTCTGGTGCCCGGGGGCGGATTTGAACCACCGACACGCGGATTTTCAATCCGCTGCTCTACCCCTGAGCTACCCGGGCATCGATCGCAGGAAAAGAGGTAGGCCCTGGCGGCCGCCCGCGAAAACTGGCCGGGTTATAGAGTCTGGCCGCACCCCTGTCCAGTGGCTAACCAGCGGCCTGCGGGAATAATTTCAGCACCCGCCGCGAGCTTCCCGAATGCGGCGATTTCAGTCGGTTTCCCCGCCCGAGGCCTCGCCGCCACCCTCATCCGCACCGTCCTTTGCGGGGATCGCATAGGCGCCGGAGAACCAGCGGTTGAGATCGACATCGGCACAGCGCCTGGAACAGAAGGGATAGTCGGCGCGGCTCGACGGCTTGCCGCAATTGGGGCAGTCGACGGGCTTTCTCAGCGGGGTGATCTTGTCGTTGGCGTCGGTCATGCGGCGCCGGCCTCAGGCCCGGTTGACCCAGTTGAAATGGACCGGATAGCCCTCGCCGACCAGCAGGGCGACGGTCTCCTGCAGCGGCAGGCCGACGACATTGGTGTAGGAGCCGACCAGCTTGACGACAAACGAACCGGCAAGCCCCTGAATGGCGTAGCCGCCGGCCTTGCCGCGCCATTCGCCGGAAGCGAGATAGGCCTCGATCTCCTCGCGCGACAGACGCTTGAAGCGCACCCGCGTCTCGACCAGGCGCTGGCGGAGGGCGCCCTTGGGAGTGACGAGCGTGATGCCGGTATAGACCCGGTGGGAGCGGCCGGAGAGAAGGCGCAGGCAGTTCGACGCCTGATCGAGCATTTCCGCCTTCGGCAGGACGCGGCGGCCGAGCGCGACGACGGTATCGGCGGCCAGGATGAGGCTGCCCTGCAATTCGGGCAAGCGCTGCGCCTTTTCCATCGCCAGTTCAGCCTTTTCACGCGCCAGCCGCTTGGCCAGGGTGCGCGGGGCCTCTTTCTTGTGCGGTGTTTCGTCGGCATCGACCGGGCACAGGGTGTCGGGCTCGATACCGGCCTGCTGAAGAAGCTGGAGGCGCCGGGGCGACCCCGATGCCAGGATGAGCTTGACCCGGCCCGACACGGACTGGAATCCTACTTGAAACGGTAGGTGATCCGACCCTTGGTCAGATCGTAGGGCGTCATCTCGACCAGAACCTTGTCGCCGGCGAGAACGCGGATGCGGTTCTTGCGCATGCGGCCCGCGGTATGGGCGATGATCTCGTGATCGTTCTCGAGTTTGACGCGGAAGGTGGCGTTGGGCAGGAGTTCCGTCACGACGCCGGGAAATTCAAGGACTTCCTCTTTGGGCATTCTACCTCATCTCATTGCGCGCCGGGTTCGGGTTCGGGGTCGGCACCCTGCCGTCCCGTATCGCCATGCTGCCGCAAACCCGCGCTGTTTCAAATCGCGCGGAACCTATTACAGACCCGGCCAAAAGGGAACCACCCACGGCTTGCCGCAATCCGATTTATTTTCGTTCATTTTCCAGCGTTTCGCAGCCTTTTAGGGTTAGCTAGAATCGCCGAAACGCTGGCGGATGCGCTTCTCGAGCGCATCGCGCACCTCGCGATAGGCGGCAAGCACCTGATCGCGGCTGCCGGCGACCGTCGAAGGGTCGAGGGTCGGCCAGTATTCGATGTCGACCGCCTGGCCCGCCGTCATGTCGAGAATGCGGTGATGGGCCTGGGGCGACAGGGTGACGATCAGGTCGAAATAGATGTCGTCGAGGTCTTCGAGCGTCTTGACGTTGTGGTTGGCCATGTCGAGACCCTTCTCGGCCATGACGGCAACGGCAAAGCCATCGACCTCGCCGGCATCGGTGCCGGCGGAATCGCAGAACAGGCGGCGGCCGTGCAGCGCTTTCAGGATGCGCTCGGCCATGGGCGAGCGGATCGAATTCATGGTGCACACGAAGAGCACCGAGGTCAGCGGAGCCGAACCCGCCGCGCCCTCCCGCCCGGCACTCTTGTCGTCGCCCTTCGATTTCGCGCCGGTACCGCTCATCCGCGCCAATGCAATACGCAAATCAGGGTAAAGAGGCGTCGCGCGGTGTCGAAATCCACTTCGATCTTGCCCTTGAGGCGGTCCTGCAGGGTCTGCGAACCCTCATTGTGCAGGCCCCTCCGGCCCATGTCGATCGCCTCGATCTGGGCGGGCGAGGAGGTGCGGATCGCTTCATAGTAGCTCTCGCAGATCATGAAGTAGTCCTTGATGACCCGCTTGAACGGCGTCAGCGACAGGACGTGGATGATGACCGGCGTGTCGTCTTCACGGGAGATGTTGAAGACCAGGCGTTTTTCGGCGAGCGACAGGTTGAGCTTGTAGGGCCCGCCCGCATCGCCGTCGGGAAGGAAGGTATTTTCCTCGATCAGGTCGAAGATCGCCACCGCGCGCTCATGCTCGACATCGGGGGTGGCGCGGCCGAAGGAGGCGCTGTCGAGAACGACGTCGACCAACCGGTTCCTGTTTTGCGCTGTGTCGGGCATGGGCGGTGCGGTTCGGGATTGATGTGGAGAGGCGGCAAACGGCCAGGGACGGGAACGACGGAGGCGGAACGGAGGGTTCCGCCGCCCTCATGTATCAACGATTCATGCGAATTGAAACAGACCTGGCATGGGCTTGCAATCCTTCGGCTTCGGCAAGCGTCACCGCTGCCGGGCCGATGGCGGCAAGCTGGTCGGGGCCGCATTTGAGGATCGAGGTGCGCTTGACGAAATCGAGCACCGAAAGACCCGAGGAAAACCGCGCCGAGCGGGCCGTCGGCAGGACGTGGTTGGAACCGCCGACATAGTCGCCGACCGCCTCGGGCGTGTGGGCGCCGAGAAAGACCGCGCCGGCATTACGCACGCCGTCAAGGAAGGCTTCGGGATCTGCGGTGGCGATCTCGAGATGCTCGGCGGCGAGCCGATTGACCAGCGGCAGCGCCTGGGAAAGTCCGGGCACGGTGATGACGACGCCGAAATCGCGCCAGCTCGCGCCGGCGATCTCCGCCCGAGGCAGGGTCGCCAGATGGCGTTCGACGGCGGCCTCGACCGCATCGGCGAGCGCCGCGCTGTCGGTGATCAGGATCGACTGGGCGGAGACGTCATGCTCGGCCTGGGCGAGCAGGTCGGCGGCGATCCAGTCGGGATTGTTGTCCTTGTCGGCGACGATCAGCACCTCGGAGGGACCGGCGATCATGTCGATGCCGATCGTGCCGAAAACCTGGCGCTTGGCCGCCGCCACATAGGCATTGCCGGGACCGACCACCTTGGCGACCGGCGCGATCGTCGCGGTGCCGTAGGCAAGGGCGCCGACCGCCTGGGCGCCGCCGACGCGGTAGATCTCGTCGACGCCGGCAAGGCTTGCGGCCGCCAGGACGAGCGGATTGATCCTGCCATCGGGCGTCGGCACCACCATGACGATGCGGTCGACGCCGGCGACCCTGGCCGGAACGGCGTTCATCAGCACGGAGCTTGGATAGCTCGCCGTGCCGCCCGGAACGTAGAGCCCGACCGCCTCGATCGCCGTCCAGCGCGATCCCAGTTCGACGCCGATCGGGTCGGTGTAGCGGTGGTCCTGCGGCATCTGCTTTTCATGATGGGCGCGGATGCGGTCGCGCGCCAGCGTCAGCGCTTCGAGATCGGCAGCGCTGACGGCGCTCAACGCCCGCTCGATCTCGGCGGCGGAAAAGCGCAAGCCCTCGGGCGCAAGGTCGAGACGATCGAACCGGGCGGTATATTCGCACAGTGCGGCATCGCCGCGCTTGCGGATGTCGGCCAGGATCGCCGCAACCGTCGCATCCACATCGGCTGCCTGTTCGCGCTTCGACGCCAGGACGGCGGCAAATTGCTGCTCGAAACGGGGACTGGAAAGGTCTAGCCGCTGGGCCACGGGCAAATCTCCAAAGGTGAAAGTCAGGTTTCGTGCCGGGGCACGGAGGACGCCTCCCAGGAGGCCCTGAGATCGGTCAGTTGCGCTTCGACGCATTCGACATCGAGCCGGATCTGGAAATCGCCGGAAAAGACCAGTTCGATGGTGCCGGCCGGCGCCTCCTTTTCGGTAAACAGGAGGGTCAGCAGCGACAATACCTGGTCGCGGTCGCGCTGGTTGATGCCCTGGGCGCGGGCGCCCTTGACGTGCTCGAAGTGCAGCACCGCGCGGCGGCGCTCCCTGCGCTTTGCGCCCTGTTCCCAGACGAAGCGGTTGAGTTCGACGAAGAAACGGCTTTCCGACGGCAGGAAGCGGATGTCGCGTACCTTCAGCACCGCGTCCTGGCAATGGGCGGCCAGAATGGCGAGGTCTTCTGAGTCCATCGCGACCAGCTTGATGCGTTTTTCCGTCATCGCATATGCCTACCGGGGCGTGTGTCCGCCAGTTAACGGCGCCCTGTCCCGCGCCCATTGCCGCAGCAGGTAGAAAGCTTTCGGCCGAATTGCAAGACGGCTTGCCGCCGCAGTCCGGGCTCGATCAATGCGAAAGGCGCTGGATATCGGCGCCGCAGGCCGACAGTTTCTGTTCAAGGTGTTCGAAGCCGCGATCGAGGTGATAGACGCGGGTGATCATCGTCTCGCCTTCCGCCGCCAGCCCGGCCATGACGAGGGAGACCGACGCCCTCAGATCGGTCGCCATCACCTGGGCGCCACACAGGCGGCTCGGCCCGTGCACCGTCGCGGTCTGGCCGTCGAGACCGATCCTCGCGCCGAGGCGGGCCAGTTCCTGAACGTGCATGAAGCGGTTTTCGAAGATCGTCTCGCGGATGATGCTGTCGCCCTCGGCCTGGGTCATCAACGCCATGAATTGCGCCTGCAAATCGGTCGGGAAGCCCGGAAAGGGCTCGGTGACGATGTTGACCGGCCGGATGGCCGCCCCGTTGCGGGCGATCCGCAGGCCGTCATTTCTTTCCTCGACCTCGACACCGGCCTTGATCAGGACATCGAGCGCGTTCTGCAGCAGCGCGGCCTCCGCATCCTGAAGCAGCACCTCGCCGCCGGTCATCGCCACCGCCATGGCATAGGTTCCGGTCTCGATGCGGTCGGGCAGGACGCGGTGACGGGCACCGTGCAGGGCCTCGACGCCCTCGATGGTGATCGTGCCGGTGCCGGCGCCCGAAATCCTGGCGCCCATGGCAGTCAGGCAATTGGCGAGATCGACCACTTCGGGCTCGCGGGCGGCATTGCGCAGCACGGTTTTTCCCCTGGCGAGCGTTGCCGCCATCATGGCGACATGCGTGGCGCCGACCGAGACCTTGGCGAAGGTGAAATCGGCTCCCTTCAATCCGCCGGGGGCGGACGCCACCGCATAGCCGTGGTCGATGTCGATGGCGGCACCCATGGCTTCGAGACTCGCGATGAACAGGTCGACGGGCCTGGTGCCGATGGCGCAGCCGCCGGGAAGCGAGACCCGTGCCTTGTGCATGCGGGCCAGAAGCGGGCCGATGACCCAGAAGCTCGCCCGCATTTTCGAGACCAGTTCATAAGGCGCGGTTGTGTCGACGATTTCGGCCGCCCGGAAGGCGATGTTGCGGCCCTGCTGGTTGGCGTGGGCGCGGCGCTTGCCGGCAACGTGATAGTCGACGCCGTGATTGGTCAGGATGCGGATGAGCGATTCCACGTCGGCCAGATGCGGCACGTTTTCGAGGATCAGTTCCTCCTCGGTGAGCAGCGACGCGATCATCAGCGGCAGGGCGGCGTTCTTGGCGCCGGAAATCGGAATGGTTCCGTTGAGGCGGTTGCCGCCGACTACGCGAATGCTGTCCATCAAGTCCGTCCTGTCTGTTCCTGCCGCCGCCATTTACCCAAGGGCCTGCCCGTCGCGTGCCGCCGTGGCGTACCAACCCGCAAGGCGCTCCGCCATGGGCTTGAGCAGCACGGCGCGCATTTGGGCAAACCCATACGGTCAGAGCATGGCCATTGCTGAAAATGCCACCCCGCCGATCCGCGCCCCTTGGAAGATGCCGGGTCTTAGACCGTTTCCATCATCGCTTCAAGCAGATGGTTTGCGCGGGGTTAACGGCCGATCGTCCGGCTTGAGCGCGTCATCGCGCAACTTGGCCCGGCCGGCCTCCTGCCGGTCGCCGGTATCGGCGCCAAGCCCGCGCTGCTGCTGCTTGCGGCGCATCAGATTGGCCCGCAGCGCCTGCTTGCGCGGATCGTCCTTCCTGCCGCCCGGATCGGGCTTGCCTTTCATGGCCGATATCCTGTCAATGCTGTCCGCGGCGCCGTCCCATGCCCGCCTGCAAGGCACAGGACGGCGGATCGAAACCGCCACATTCTGCGCTTGCAACACCCAAGGGCATATGGCAGAAGGCACCCGGTTTCGCAATCGGCAAGGCCCGGTTCAGACCCTGTGGCGGATACCGGCCGGACGCCCTTTCACGGGCGACCGCATCTTCCGCAAGCCCATGCTGCCGTAGCTCAGGGGTAGAGCACTCCCTTGGTAAGGGAGAGGTCGAGAGTTCAAATCTCTCCGGCAGCACCAGCTGGCTTATTCTTTTCTCAATAATTTCAATGTGATGAATAGCGGTCGCGAGCAGCGATCAGGACGCGATCTGGCAAAACCTGCGACAGCGTTGCAGGATTTTGCAGCCACTTACCGTACAAAACCCGTACACGGGTTGCGGAAGACAGTGGCGCGCCGGCATGCCGCCGCGCCGGCCGGGCCCCTTCTGGCCGCTACTTCCTGCCCGCCCGGATCGCGTCGCGGATTTCCTCGAGCAGCACCTGATCCTTGGTCGGCGCGGGCGGCGCGGCGGGTTCCTCCTCTTCCCCGACCGTCAGACGGTTGACCGCCTTGACCATCAGGAAGACGATGAAGCCGATGATCAGGAAGTTGATGACGGCGGTGATGAAACTGCCATAAGCGAGAACCGCGCCCTGCTCCTTGGCGGCCTCCAGGGTCGAAGCCGTGACATCGGAGCCAAGCGGCGCGAAATAATTGGAAAAATCGAGGCCGCCGAACAGGGCGCCGATAATCGGCATGAGCACGTCATCGACCAGCGATGAGGTAATGGCGCCGAACGCCGCACCGATGATGACGCCGACGGCGAGGTCCATCACATTGCCGCGCAGAATGAACTTCTTGAATTCCTGAATCATGGCTTTTCCTTTTTCGCGCCGTTGCCGGGGGCCAAACGCTGCGTAGCCGGGCCGTTCGGCGCCAGCGGTGCGTGTTCCAATTGCCAGGCCGACGTAACAGATGGTTAACCCCAGGTTAAGCGGATTTTTGAGCGGGTGCCGCGCCGCCGGCGCTGAAGCGCTTGCGGGCCGTCGCTGCTGGCCGTAAATTCCAGCCGGGAGGAAAGATGAACCGATCAGGCAACCGGACAGGCTGCACGGCAGGGCATGAGGACGAGACGGGATGACGATGCATCCCTTCCTGGTGGCGACGCTTGCCATCGGCTACCTCGTCCTGCTGTTTGTGGTGGCGCGGTTCGGCGATACCCACCGGCCGGCGGCGGCTGGCCGTTCGCGCACCTTCATCTATCCGCTCGCACTCGCGATCTATTGCACAAGCTGGACGTTCTTCGGCTCGGTCGGGCTGGCGGCGTCGAGCGGGCTGAGCTTCTTCGCCATCTATGTCGGACCGATCCTGGTGATGACGGCGGGCTTTCCCATCGTCAAGAAGATCGTCAGCCTGTCGAAGCAGCAGCGCATCACCTCGGTCGCGGACTTTCTCGGCGCCCGGTACGGCAAGAGCGTGCGGGTCGCGGCGGTCGCCACCATCATCTGTGTCATCGGCTCGATCCCCTATATCGCGCTGCAACTGAAGGCGGTTTCCGCCTCGCTGTCGCAACTGATCGCCAGCAGCGATCTCGACTACACGGCCGGGCTTCCGCTGATCGGCGATTTCTCGCTGCTGATCGTCGTTCTGCTCGCCGTCTTCGCCATCCTGTTCGGCACGCGGCATGCCGATGCCACCGAACACCAGGACGGGCTGATGCTGGCGATCTCGGTCGAATCGGCGATCAAGCTCGCCGCCTTCCTGATCACCGGCGGGTTCGTCACCTGGGTGATGTTCGACGGCATCGGCGACCTCATCGGCCAGGCGCAGAACGATGCGGAGATCATGCAGAAGATCCTGACCGGCACCGACAGCAGCAATGCGGTGGTACTGACCGTATTGAGCACGCTCGCCTTCCTGCTGCTGCCGAGGCAGTTTCACGTCGCGGTGGTGGAAAACCATTCGGGGCGCGAAATGCGCAAGGCGCGCTGGCTGTTTCCGCTCTATCTGGTGCTGATCAACCTGTTCGTCGTGCCGATCGCGATCGCCGGGCTGCTGACATTCGGCGGCTCGGTCGATGCCGACCGCTATGTGCTGGCGCTGCCGCAGGAAGGCGGCAATCTCGTCGTCGCGGCCATCGCCTTTCTCGGCGGGCTTTCAGCCGGCACGGCCATGGTGATCGTCGCCTGCGTGGCGCTGGCGATCATGATCTCGAACCATCTGGTGCTGCCGATCTATCTGCGCGGCGGCGGCTCCGACGTGCGCGACGACATGACGGACATGGAACAGCGCATTCTCGTCATCCGCCGCACGGCGATCACCCTCGTCCTGCTGCTCGCCTATGCCTATTACAAATCGGCCGACAATTCGCAGGCGCTGGCCTCGATCGGCGTGGTCTCGTTCGCGGCGGCGGCGCAATTGGCGCCGGCCTTCTTCGGCGGCCTGTTCTGGCGCGGCGCCAATGCCCGCGGCGCGATCACCGGCATGGTCATCGGCCTGGCGGTCTGGGCCTATCTGCTGCTGCTGCCGACGCTCTCGCCCGACGGCACGCTGCTGGGCCTAAAAATGTTCTATCCCGAGCGGTTCATCGATCTCGACCTGTCGCCGCTCGCCGCCGGCGTGCTGTGGAGCCTGTCCTTCAACACGATCGGGCTCGTTCTCGGTTCGCTCACCCACCGGCCGTCGGCGCTCGAGGACCATCAGGCCAATGTCTTCGTCGCCTTCCGGCCCGGCCAGCATTTCGATGCGACCCATGGCGGCGGCATCGTCACCGTCGGCCAGATCAGCACGACGCTCGCGCGCTATCTCGGCCGCAACCGCGCCAAGCGCGCCTTCGACCGCTACTGGCAGGAGGCCGGCTACAAGGCGCAGCATCGCGAGCCGGCAAGCCAGGGCCTCATCCGCTTTTCCGAGGAAACGCTGGCCAGCGCCATCGGCTCGTCCTCGTCGCGGCTCGTCCACTCGCTGCTGCTGCAACGCTATGAGGAAACCTCGACCGCCAATCTGCAATTGTTCGACGAGGCGACCGCGGCGATCCAGTACAACCAGTCGATCCTGCGCACCGCCTTCGACCAGCTCGACCAGGGGATCACGGTGTTCGACGCCCAGAACCGGCTGTCGTTCTGGAACAAGCAGTTCCGCCGCCTGCTCAATCTGCCGGAAGGCGTCGGCCAGGCGGGAACCCCCCTGTCCACCATCGTCGAGGAAATCGTCGCCCGGCACTGGTCCGGCTCGGGCGACACGCGGTTCGACGACCTGGAGGAGCGGCTCCTCGAAACCCGCCAGAGCTGGGGCCTGACGCTGCCGCGGCTCGAACGCATTCTCGAAATCCGCTCGAGCCCGATGCCCGATGGCGGCCTGGTCATCGCCTGGAACGACGTCACCGAGCGGATGATGTTCGCCGAGGCGCTCAAGGACGCCAATGAGAGCCTGGAAAAACGGGTTGCCGAGCGGACCCGCGATCTCGTCAAGGCCAACAGCCAGTTGGAGCAGGCGACCCGCGAGGCCGATCTCGCCAATGAATCGAAGACCCGTTTTCTCGCAGCCGCCGGCCACGACCTGCTGCAACCGCTCAACGCGGCGCGGCTCTACACCTCGACCTTGCTGGAAAAATCCGCCGGCAATCCGGTCGCCGAACTCGGCAACAACATCTCGCGCTCGCTGGAATCGGTCGAGGAAATCCTCGGCTCGGTACTGGTCATCTCGAAGCTCGATACCAACACCCACAAGCTGTCGATTTCCGGTTTCGCGCTGCAACGCCTGTTCGACCAGATCGAAATCGAGTTCAAGCCGATGGCGGACGAAAAGCGGCTCGACTTCCGCATCGTGCCGACCTCGCTCTGGGTGCGGTCCGATCCGGCCTATCTGAGGCGGCTGCTGCAGAACCTGGTTTCCAACGCGATCAAATATACCAGCAGCGGCAAGGTGCTGGTCGGCTGCCGGCGCCTCGGAGATCAGGCGCTGATCGAGGTCGGCGACACCGGGATCGGCATCGCCAAGGAGGAGGAAGCGGCGATCTTCAAGGAATTCGAACGGCTGGAATCGGGCGCGAGACTGGCGCCGGGCCTTGGCCTCGGCCTGTCGATCGTCGAGCGCATCGCCGCCGTGCTGGGCCATCGGGTGACGGTGCGCTCACAACCTGGAAAGGGAACCTTGTTCACGCTTTCGGTGCCGCGTACCGCGAGCAAGTATCCGCGGGTCAGGAAGCACAGCCCGGTACCGGAAGTGCTGCGCTCGCTTGCCGGCACCAGGGTTTTGTGCATCGACAACGAGCCCAGCATACTGGACGGCATGCGCGGCCTGCTGGAACAATGGGGCTGCGCGGTCGAAACCGCCGGCTCGCTTGAGGAGGCGATCGCGCTTGTGGGCGGATCGTGGCAACCCGATGCGGCGCTGGTCGACTATCACCTCGATCATGAGAACGGGCTCGACGCGATCGACGGATTGCGCCGGACCCTCGATTGCAAACTGCCGGCCGTGCTGATTACCGCCGACCGCAGCGGCGAACTCAAGAAACGCGCCGAGGCCGCCGGCGTCCTCGTGCTCAACAAGCCGCTCAAACCGGCCGCGCTGCGCTCCATCCTGACGCATGTCAGCCTGCCTTCGATGGCGGCGGAATAAGGCCTAGATGTGATTTCTCAATAGGTTGTTCACTCGATCCCATTCTGAAAAGCTGAAGTTGCGAAACGATCAGCCATCAGGAGAGGGACCGAATGAACATCCACAAGAATGCCCGTTTGACGCCGAAAGGTCGAG
>JAGRLT010000123.1 GCA_020441665.1 Nitratireductor sp. | reverse complement strand
TCAATAGGGTGACTAGCAAATTTATGATTCTAGTGTGGTTTTTGAATTTGAAATACGCTTCGAAGTCTGCTGCCGGAATGATACGTATTTCAAATTCACCACATTAGGGCGTATCGGCATTCAGACTTCGGGTGGATTTCGGGCGTTGCCTTTTGGCCACAATGAAGCGGATTGGCGGCTTGTGGGCCCTGTCGCCAGATTGAGGCCACATTGTTGGCAAAGAAGCGGGGTTGGCAAAGAAGCGGGGTTGGCAAAGAAGCGGGGTTCGCAACAGCGGAGCGGGTTCGCAACAGCGGAGCGGGTTTGCAAGGAAACGGAGCGGATTGCCGAGGGCTGCCTGTCCATGCTTGCGAACGGATTTGGCCTGCGAACGGATTTGGACATGGCGGCTTCCAGCGGCTAAACAGTAGAAATAGGATCGCATCCGGGATAGGACACCGCCCAGTGGCGCCTGCCTCTCCCCGCTCGAGGATCAGCACGGGTCGTTTCGATGTTTCTGAGATTGATCGGTTATCTGTTCGGCATCGGCACGTTGCTGGGCATCGTCGTTCTGGGCGGCGTCGGCTGGTATGTGTCGAATCTCGCCAAGGATCTGCCGGATTACGAGGTGCTCAACGCCTACGAGCCGCCGGTGACGACCCGCATTCACGCGGCGACCGGCGACCTGATGGCTGAATATGCCCATGAGCGGCGGCTTTATCTGCCGATCCAGGCCGTGCCCGATCTCGTCAAGAACGCCTTCCTGTCGGCCGAGGACAAGAATTTCTATTCCCACAAGGGCATCGATCCCGAGGGGCTCGCCCGCGCGATTATCACCAACCTGAAGAATCTGGGAAGCGACCGACGCTCGATCGGCGCCTCGACGATCACCCAGCAGGTGGCGAAGAACTTCCTTCTGTCGAACGAGCGCACCATCGACCGCAAGATCAAGGAAGCGATCCTGTCGCTGCGCATCGAGCAGGCCTATTCGAAGGACCGTATCCTCGAACTCTATCTCAACGAGATCTTCCTGGGGCTCGGTTCCTACGGCATAGCCGGCGCGGCGCTGACCTATTTCGACAAGTCGGTCAACGCGCTGGAACTGCATGAGGCGGCCTATCTCGCCGCATTGCCCAAGGCGCCGAACAATTACCACCCCTTCAACAAGACGGAAGATGCGATCGAGCGCCGCAACTGGGTGATCGACCGCATGGTCACCAATGGCTATGTCACGGCGGAGGCGGCCGAGGAGGCCAAGGCCAAGCCACTGTCGGTCAATCCGCGCCGCCGCTCGACCTATCTCGCATCGTCGGAATATTTCAGCGAGGAAGTGCGCCGCGAGATCGTCGAGCGCTATGGCGAGGACGCGCTGTACGAGGGCGGGCTGTCGATCCGCACCACCCTCGACCCCTATATGCAGGTCGAGGCGCAGAAGGCGCTCAGGCACGGGCTGATCCAGTACGACCAGCAGCAGGGCTTCCGCGGCGCGGTCAAGACCATCGACACGAGCGGCGACTGGGGTGCCGCCCTGGGCGAGGTCGAGGCCTATTCCGATGTCAAGGAATGGCGGCTGGCGGTCGTGCTGGCGGCAGCGGAAGACGAGGTCTCGATCGGCCTGCAGCCCTCGCGCACCGTGTCGGGCGATCTTTCCGACGAGCGCGACCTTGGCCGGATCACGCTTGAAAACATGGCATGGGCCAAGCGCTATGTCGACGAGGACGGCAAGATACGCAACGCCAAGGCGGCGAGCGATTTCCTGTCGGTCGGCAATGTGATCTATGTCGAGGCGCTGGGCGAGGATCAGCAGGGCGAATACAGGCTGCGCCAGCCGCCGGAAGTGCAGGGCGCCATGGTCGCCATGGACCCCCATACCGGGCGGGTGCTGGCGATCGCCGGCGGCTTTTCCTTCTCCCAGTCGCAGTTCAACCGCGCGACGCAGGCCTATCGCCAGCCGGGTTCGTCGTTCAAGCCCTTCGTCTATGCGGCGGCGCTCGACAATGGCTATACGCCGTCCTCCGTGGTGCTCGACGCGCCGATCAAGGTCGATACCGGCGGGCTCGGCATCTGGGAGCCGAAGAACTACGGCAATGGCTATGCCGGGCCGTCGACGCTGAGGCGCGGCATCGAGCGGTCGCGCAACCTGATGACGGTGCGGCTCGCCAAGGATATGGGCATGCCGCTGGTCGCCGAATATGCCGAGCGGTTCGGCATTTACGACCACCTGCTGCCGGTGCTCGCCATGTCGCTCGGTTCCGGCGAGACGACGGTGCTGCGCATGGCGGCGGCCTATTCGGTGCTGGCCAATGGCGGCAAGCAGATCAAGCCGTCCTTTGTCGACCGTATCCAGGATCGTTACGGCAAGACCATTTTCAGGCATGAGGAGCGCATTTGCGAGACCTGTTCGGCCGATAGCTGGAACGGCCAGGAGGAGCCCGAACTGATCGACAGCCGCGAGCAGGTGCTCGATCCGATGACCGCCTATCAGATCACCTCGATGATGGAAGGCGTGGTCCAGCGCGGCACGGCCACCTCGGTGCAGGTTCTGGGCCGTCCGGTCGCCGGCAAGACGGGCACCACCAATGACGAGAAGGATGCCTGGTTCGTCGGCTATACGCCCGATCTCGTTGCCGGCGTCTATATCGGCTACGACAATCCGCGACCGATGGGCCGGGGCAGCACGGGCGGCCATCTGGCGGCACCGGTCTTCACCGAGTTCATGGCGGCGGTGAACGAGGGCAGGAAGCCGGTCGATTTCCGCGTTCCGCGCGGCATCAAGCTGATCCCGATCAATGCCAAGACCGGGCTTGAAGCCTCGCCCGGCGAGGAGGGCGTGATCCTCGAAGCGTTCAAGCCGGGCACCGCGCCGCCGACGGTCTTCTCGGTCATCGGTTTCGAGGACATGGTCGGCGACAGCAACATCACCGTCTCACCCGATGCCAACCGGGCCATCCTTTCAGGTACCGGCGGGCTTTACTGACCGACTCTGCCGGCCCGCCTGATCAACCTGCCCGGCCGGCGAAAAGAAGTGTTCCCAGCCCGGTTTACATTGCCCGCCGTGTCGCCTAATCAGGCGCCCGAAGAGTGAGGTGGTTTGCAGAATGCGCGCAGAAATCCAATCCGTTGTCGATGAAATCAAGCAGTCGGTCGGGCTGCTGAGGAGGCATCTTTGACTGGGACAGGTCCCAGGCGCGGCTGAAGGAACTCAATGCCAAGGCGGAGGATCCGGAATTGTGGAACAATCCGGACGAGGCGCAGAAACTGATGCGCGAACGCCAGCATCTGGAAAAGAGCATCGCCACCATCGAGGCGATCCAGGGGGAGCTCGACGACGATGTCGGCCTTCTGGAACTGGGCGAGGAAGAGGGCGACGAGGCGGTCGTCAAGGAAGCCGAGCTGGCGTTGCAGGCGCTCCATGCCGATCTCGGCAAGCGCCAGGTACAGGCGCTGCTTTCGGGCGAAATGGACGCGGCCAACGCCTTTGTGGAAATTCATGCCGGCGCCGGCGGCACCGAGAGCCAGGACTGGGCCGCGATGCTGCTGCGCATGTATACGCGCTGGGCCGAGCAGAACGGCTACAAGGCGGAAGTCCAATACGTCACCGATGGCGAGGAAGCGGGCATCAAGGGCGCGTCGATGCTGGTGCGCGGCGAGAACGCCTATGGCTGGCTCAAGACCGAATCGGGCGTGCACCGTCTGGTGCGCATCTCGCCCTATGACAGTCAGGCGCGGCGCCACACCTCGTTTTCCTCGGTCTGGGTCTATCCCGAGATCGACGACAATGTGGAGATCGACATTCCCGACAAGGATATCCGCATCGACACGTTCCGCTCCTCGGGGGCGGGTGGCCAGCACGTCAATACGACCGATTCGGCCGTGCGCATCACCCATATGCCGACCGGCATCGTGGTGACGTCATCGGAAAAATCACAGCACCAGAACCGCGCCGCGGCGATGAAGGCGTTGCGCGCGCGGCTCTATGACCTTGAAATGAAGAAGCGGCAGGAATCGATCCAGGCCGAGCACGACGCCAAGTCGGAAATCGGCTGGGGCCACCAGATCCGCTCCTATGTCCTGCAGCCCTATCAGCTGGTGAAGGACCTGCGCACCGGCGTCGAGAGCACCTCGCCCGATGCGGTGCTGGGCGGCGATCTCAACGACTTCATGGAAGCCTCCCTCATCCATCAGGTGACCGGCGGCGGCGAGGTCGAGGATATCGATTAGCGAGCAGGCAATAGCGAAAAGCGAATAGGGCCGGCTTCCGCCTGCGGGTCGCTGCTCGCGATTCCATCCGGGCCTGAATGTCGATACAGCCTAAAGATATTGCCGCAATTGCGCTCCCGCATTGATGAAGCGGGCGGGGTTGGTCGCCTTGTCGGCGCGGCGGATTTCGTAGTGCAGATGCGGGCCGGTGCTGCGGCCCGTGCTGCCGACCTGGCCGATTTTCGTGCCCGGCTCGACCGTCTCGCCCTCCTTGACCAGAATCCTGCTCAGATGGGCATATCGGCTGGTGATGCCCTGGCCGTGGTCGATCTCGACCATCATGCCGTATCCGCCCTTGCGGCCGGCATGGATGACGGTTCCCTTGCCGGTCGCCCGCACCGGCGTGCCGGAGGTGGCGCGGAAGTCGATGCCGGCGTGAAAGGCCGCCTTGCGCCGGAACGGGTCGACGCGGCTGCCGAAACGGCTTGAAATGCCGGCGCCGGGCAGGGGATTTGCCACCGGCAGTTCGCGTGCGTGCCGTTTGAGGCTGTCGAGGGAATCGAGCGTCGAGCCGACAGTGTCGGCCAGATCGTCGAAGGCGATTTCATTCGGCGCGATGAACGGGCCGCCGATATCGGTTGTCGTCTCGCCGGGCAGGCGGATGTTGAGCGTGTCGTAAATTCCGGCGATCTGCTCCATGCGCTCGCGGGCCGCTTCCTGCAGCGCCATCAGGCCGGCAGTCTGGCGGGCTTCGATCGAACGGATCTGATCCTTGACGCCGCCGAACAGATTGCCGCCCGGCGGGTTCGAGGCGAGGGCGATATCCGAGCGGGGGTCCGGTTCGAGGCCCGGTATCGCGCTCTCCTCGCCGACGCCGCGCAGCGCGAAGGGATCGCCGATCCCGGCGGCCAGCAGCGAAGCCGACTGCACCGAACCGGTTCGTAGCGGATCGATTTCCAGTTCCGCGCGGTCGCCGCTCGCAGCGTCCCCGGCGGTCGATGGCTGCGGCAGGTCGATGCCGCTTTTTCTGGCCTTTTCAAGCAGGCCGTCCAGGGCGCCATTGCGTCCGGTAAGCAGTTCCTGCTGGCGCATCAGCGCCGCAACCCTGGCCTCGACCGCCTGCTGATCGAGCATCTGGCGCGAGGTGATGCGGTCAACCTCGGCGCGCAGGGCGGCGATGCGGTCCTCATATTCGTGCTTCATGCGGGCCTGGCGGATCAGCGTGCCGGCGACCAGGTCCTCGCGGAAGGCAAGATAGGCCGTCGAGGCGATGTAGCCGGTCATGAACATGGCGAAGAGGGCGGCGGTGACGATCAGCAGATTGGCCGAGATGCGGTATTCGCGCACCTTGCCGTTGGATGAGATGACGATCCGGCTTTCCCTGCGGCCGAATTGCCTTTGTTCCCTTGAGCCGTTCATGCGTCGCTACCCGAAACCCGTTTGCAGGCGCCTTTCAGAGCGTGTCTGTGTGGACGTTGTCGCGGCGAGTGTTGCCGAATATGGTTAACAAAGGCTTCAGGCGATGGCTCGAATCCCGAAGGTATCCGGGTTTCTGCCGAAGAAAGGGGGCCTAATTCCCCGCCGGCGACAGGGCGCGGTAGAAACCGGGCGTGATGCCGCTTCTGGCCCGGGCGAGATCGTTGAAGGGCGGCTTGAGCGGTCCGCGAAAATAGCTGCGGACCAGTTGCTGGAAGGCGGCGGCCGGTTCGCGGCCCTGCTTGTGGCAGAGATAGCGGAACCATTTGGCGCCGACCGCCACATGGCCCTTTTCGTCCTCATAGATGATCCGGAAGATCGCCGCGGTCCGATGGTCGCCGATCGCCTCGATCTGGCCGATCAGGCCGGGCGTCACGTCGAGGCCGCGCGCTTCCAGCACCAGCGGCACGACGGCGAGCCGGGCGGCAAGGTCGTGGCCGGTCCGCTGGGCCGCCTCCCACAATCCGTCATGGGCCGGGAGGTTGCCATAGGCGGTGTCGAAATCGGCGAGGCGGGCCTGTAACAGGCCGAAATGCTTTGCCTCCTCCTTCGCCACCATTACCCAGCCATCGAAGAAGGAGCGCGGCATTGCGATCGGTGCGAAGCGCGCGATGATGTCGAGCGCCAGGTCGATGGCGTTGAGTTCGATATGGGCGATGGCATGAAGCAGGGCAATCCTGCCGCGGCGGCTGTTGATCGAGCGGCGGGGCACTTTCGCCGGCGGCAGCAGTTGTGGCCGGTCGGGCCTGCCGGGGCGGGCCGGCAGCGAAAGCCTGCGGGCGGCGGGCGAGACCAGCGACAGGCGCCGGGCCTCCCACAATCGCGCCATGTCGTTGGTCAGCGCGGTCTTTTCGGCAGGGTCCGAAGCGATGAGCGCCCGCGTCGCCGCGCTCGCCAGGCAGTCGGGCCGTTCAATCGATATGGATGCGGCTGCCGCCATGCCGCTGCCGCCGCTCAGAGAAGATCCCTTGCCGCCGCCAGCACCTCGGCAACATGGCCCGGGACCTTGGCCTTGCGCCAGGCCTTGAGAATCCCGCCGTCCCTGCCGATCAGGAAGGTCGAACGCTCGACGCCCATATATTTGCGGCCATACATGCTTTTTTCGACCCACACGCCATAGGCGGCGAGCGTCTGCTTTTCCTCGTCGGAGACCAGCGTCATGGCGAGCGCATGCTTGTCGCGGAACTTGTCGTGTTTCCTGACCGGATCAGGCGACATGCCGATCACCTCGGCGCCGAGTTTCTCAAAATCCGGCAAGGCGGCGGTGAAATCGATCGCTTCCGCCGTACAGCCCG
>JAGRLT010000122.1 GCA_020441665.1 Nitratireductor sp. | reverse complement strand
TCAAGAGACGCGTCAGCTTCGGATTGGCCATCAGGATGCCGAAGAACTGAATGCCGGCGGGCAGCCCCTGGAGGAAGCGATCGAAGCCGGTAAAGGCGTGATCGGGATCGGTGGTCTGGCTGAAGGTCTCCAGCAATTGCGGCGTCAGTTCGGTCAGCATCTCGCGCGCCTGGGACGAGCGCACCGCCGGATAGCGGCCATAATGCCAGGCCTTGATCGCCGAAATGATCTGCGAGGGCCGCTTGAAGCCGATGCGGGCGAGCGTCTCGACGGTCGCCGGGTCCTCGTCATCGCCGGTGAAGACGAGATTGCCGCCCTGGCCGCTCAATTGCGGTGCGGATTCAAAAAGCTCGGCATAGATGTGCTCGACCTGGCGCATGGTCGCGGTCAGGGCCTCGGTGAAGGCGGCAGCCGTTTCATAGCCCATCATGGCGGCGATGCGCGCAAGGCCGGCATCGTCTTCGGGCAGGGTGTGGCTCTGCTCGTCGGAGACCATCTGGATGCAATGCTCCACCCGGCGCAGAAACCAGTAGGCCCGCGACAGGGTGGCGCGCGCCTCGGCGGTGATCCAGTCATCGGCCTCGAGCGCGGCAAGCCCGTCAATGGTAGAGCGGACGCGCAGGGGTTCGCGCCGGCCGCCGGCGATCAGTTGCTGGGTCTGGACGAAGAATTCGACCTCGCGAATGCCGCCGCGGCCGAGTTTGATGTTGTGGCCCTTCACGGCGATCTCGCCATGGCCCTTATGGGCATGGATCTGCCGCTTGATGGAATGAACGTCCTGGATGGCGGCGAAATCGAGATATTTGCGCCAGACGAAGGGGACGAGCTCGCGCAGGAAATTCTCGCCGGCGGCGATGTCGCCGGCCACCGCGCGCGCCTTGATGAAGGCGGCGCGCTCCCAGTTCTGGCCATAGGCGGCGTAGTAGTTGAGCGCGGTCTCGACGGGAATGGCGAGCGGCGTCGAGCCCGGATCGGGGCGCAGGCGCAGATCGGTGCGGAAGACATAGCCGTCACCGGTGCGCTCCTGCATGATCTTGCTCAACTGCTTGGCAAGGCGGACGAAAAGCGAGGTCGGATCGTCGCATTGGCGAAGCGCCGGACACTCGGCATCGAAGAACAGGATGATATCGATGTCGGAGGAGTAATTGAGCTCGAAGGCGCCGAACTTGCCCATGCCGAGAACGACCAGGCCGCTGTCTGCGGCAGGCTCCTGCGGATCGGGAAGCGCGATGCGGCCGGCTTCGTGCATGCCCCTGAGCAGGAAGCTGACCGCCGATTGCAGGGCGGCGCCGGCAAACAGGCTCAGTTGCCGCGTCACCTGCTCGGGCGGCATCCAGCCGCCGAGATCGGCCAGACCGAGGCAAAGAGCGATGCGGCGCTTGGCCCGGCGCAGCGCCGTCATCAGCACTGCCTCGCCCTCGGCCTGGCGCCAGGCGGTGGCGGTCTCCACGACCAGGGCCTGCGCCTGGGCGTCGAAGGCGGCAGACAGCAGGAGAACGAGATTTTTCGGCTCGATGAGGGCGCAATCGCGCAGATAGGGCGAAAGCGTGAAGGCGCCGGCGAGAAAGGAAAGCGCCTGCGGGTTTTCCGCCAGTCTCGACGCCGCTTCCGCGCCGGCCTCGGCTTCCCGCAGTCTTGCGAGAACGTCCTTCTCCATGGCCGGGGCGGTGTGTGTCGCGATGACCGCGCCGCGCGCGGGCAAGGGATCGAAAATAGTGTGTGAGGCTGCTTCCATGCGGGATCAATGACCGGAAAAGATCACACTGGCAAGGAAGTCCCGCACAGGATCGTGCACGGCATCAGCCGGCCGGCTTCGGCAGGATCAGAACCGCCTTGAGGCCGGGGGCGGCATCGCCCAGTTCCAGCCTGCCCTGATGGACCTTGGCGATCGCCTCGACCAGCGACAGACCGAGACCGTTACCCGGTTTCGAGCGGCTTTCATCGAGGCGCACGAAGCGCTCGCGAACCGCGTCGCGCTTGTCCTCGGGAATGCCCGGCCCGTTGTCGGCGACGATGATGCGGACTTCGCCGGCGGAATTTTCCAGCGCGATGCGCAGCACCGCCTTGCCTGCATGCGGACGGCCGTATTTCAGCGCATTGTCGACGAGATTGGTAACCGCCTGGGAGAGCAGTTCGCGGTTCGCCCTGACGGCAACCGCCGCCGGGATGTCGGTCTCGAGCGCCACGCCCTCGTCCTCGGCGACCGGCTCGTAAAGTTCGGCAACGTCCTGCAGCACGGCGCTGACATCGAGGGTTTCGAGGTCGACGATCCGCGACCCCGACTCGACGCGGGAAATCATCAGCAACGCGTTGAAGGTCTTGATGAGCTGGTCTGCATCGGCGATGATTTCGCCCAGCAGTTCCTCGCGCTCCGCCTTCCTGCCGTTCATCGAAAGGGCGGCATCGGCCTTGTTGCGCAGCCGCGTCAGCGGCGTCTTGAGGTCGTGG
The DNA here is from genome assembly GCA_020441665.1 of Nitratireductor sp. GTDB lineage: Bacteria > Pseudomonadota > Alphaproteobacteria > Rhizobiales > Rhizobiaceae > Salaquimonas. Next base: position 53,266 of record JAGRLT010000122.1, on the reverse strand, counting down.
GCGATGGAGTCGGAGACATTGCGCAGGCCCGAATCGAGCAGGAAGATGCGGTCCAGCATCTGGTTCATGCGCACCGACAGGCGGTCGAATTCATCGCGCGAACCCGTCACCGGCAGGCGCTCCTCGCGGTCGCCGGCGAGAATGCGCTCGGTCGAGCGCGACACCATGTCGATGCGCTTCAGCGCCCTGCGGCCGACGAAATACCAGATCAGGAAGCCGAGCAGCAGCATCATGCCGAGCGAGATCGTCAGCGCCCGGCGCACCACGTCGCGGAAGCGCTCCGGCTGGCCGATATCCTGGCCGATCAGGATGCGGAAGCCGTTCGGCAATTGCAGGATACGGGCGACGGCGCGGCTTTCGTCCTCGTCCTCATCGTCGTCATCGACCAGGCTGCGGTATTCGAAAGGGTGCATCTGCCAGCCGGTACGGCGCAGCACATCGGGATCGACGGAGCGCACATTGCCGGCGAGAATCCTGCCGTCCGGCCCGGCGATCACATAAAGATTGGCGCCGGGCGCCAGCGAACGGTGTTCCATCTCGCGCACCAGCCCATTGAGGCCGAGATCGCGATAGGTGCCTTCGAGCGAGAGGATTTCCTCGTTTATCGACTGCTGAAACTGCTGGCGCAGATAGTCGACCGCGCCGCCGGTCATATAGAAGATCAGAAAGACGGCAAGCAGGCCGAAGGCTACCGTATAGGCTACCGACAGGCGCACGGCCGTGACGCGCCACAGGGAAAGCAGGCGCCTGAGCATGCTCAAACAAGCGCCTCGGCGCGCAGCATGTAGCCCGCGCCGCGAATGGTGTGCAGCATGGGTTCGCCGAAATCCTTGTCGATCTTGCCGCGCAGGCGCGAAATGTGAACATCGATCACATTGGTCTGGGGATCGAAGTGGTAATCCCACACCTCCTCGAGCAGCATGGTGCGGGTGACGACCTTGCCGGCATTGCGCATCAGGTATTCGAGCAGGCGGAATTCGCGCGGCTGCAGCAGGATTTTCTGGCCCGAACGGCTGACCTCCCGCGACAGGCGATCGAGCTTGAGATCGCCGACGGTGAGCAGGGTTTCGGTTTCCTCCGGCTTGCGGCGGCGGGCGAGGATTTCGATCCGTGCCAGCAGTTCGGAAAACGCGTAGGGCTTGGTGAGATAGTCATCGCCGCCCGAGCGCAGGCCCTTCACCCGGTCATCGACCTGACCGAGCGCCGACAGGATCAGCACCGGCGTCTCGTCGCCCTCCGCGCGCAGTTCGCTGATGACCGACAGCCCGTCCTTTCTCGGCAACATGCGATCGACGATCAGCACGTCGTAATCGGCCGAGCGCGCCATTTCGTGACCGGTCTCGCCATCGGCCGCCTCGTCGGGGTTGTGGCCCGCCTCGCGCAGGGCGCGGGCGAGATAGGCCGACGCGTCGCCGTCGTCTTCGATGATCAGAATTTTCATGCGGATGACCTAACACAACAAACGGAGATGAAAAATCGAAACCGGCAGCTTCCGGACAGGGGCGATGAAACGGAGGCGGTGAAACAGGTGCGGCGGGCCAAGGGAAGTTGGCCCGCCGCTTTTCAGACCGGCAGTAACGCGGCTACGAAGCGCCGGTCCTCACATGCTGCCTCAGATGCGCTTGCCGTCATGCCTTGGGAAAGGGAATGGCGACGAAACGGGCATTGCCGTCACGCTCGATGCGGAACAGCGTGCTCTTACGGCCGGCGTCCTCGGCCTGCTTGACGAGGCGGGCGACATCATCAGGCGTCTTTACTTCCTCGCCATTGACCTGGCCGATGACATCGCCTTCCTGGACGCCCTTGTCATCGGCGGCACTGTCGGGCCGAACGCCAAGCACCATGACACCGCCATCGGGCGCTTCACCCAGGGCAAGGCCCAGCTTGCCGGTGTTTTCAGACTTGTCCATCGGCTGATCGCCATTGTCCTCGGTCGAAGCCATGGCGGCCTCGTTGAGCGTGCCGAGCTTGACCTCGACCTTCTCTTCATTGCCGCCGCGCACAATGGTCAGCGTCACGGTTTCATCGGGATCGCGCTCGCCGATCATGCGGGCCAGCATGCGCGGGCCGCGCACCGGCTTGCCGTCGACCTCGGTGATGACGTCGCCGGAGCGGATACCGGCCTTGGCGGCGGGGCTGTCTTCCTGGGGTTCGGACACCAGCGCGCCGCGGGCCTCGCCGAGCGACAGGGCTTCGGCAATGTCACCGGTGACCGGCTGGATCTGGACGCCGAGCCAGCCGCGCACGACCGAACCCTTGTCGATGATCTCGCCGACGATTTCCTGGGTGGTGGAGGCGGGGATGGCAAAGGCGATGCCGACATTGCCGCCGCTCGGCGAGAAGATCGCCGTGTTGACGCCGATGACCTCGCCCTTCAGGTTGAAGGCGGGACCGCCGGAATTGCCCTTGTTGACGGCAGCATCGATCTGGATGAAATCGTCATAGCGGTTGGAGCCGATCTCGCGGCCCTGGGCTGAGACGATGCCGGCGGTGACCGTGCCGCCCAGGCCGAACGGATTGCCGACGGCGACGACCCAGTCGCCGATGCGCGGCTCGTCGGAAGCGAAGTCCACATAGGTGAACTTGCGGTCGTCATCGACTTTCAGCACGGCAAGATCGGAGCGCTTGTCGGCGCCGATCAGCTTGGCGGCAAGTTCGGTGCCGTCATCCATCACGACGGTATATTTGCTGCCGCCGTCGATGACGTGGTTGTTGGTGACGAGATAGCCGTCCTCGGAGATGAAGAAGCCGGAACCCTGCGACATGCCGAAGCGGCGGCCATGGGGCCGGTCGCCGCGCGGGCCGCGCTCGCCGAACTGGTCACCGAAGAAGCGCTTGAAGAATTCGGGATTGCGGCGGAAGAATTCCGGCATGCGGTCGTCGCCGCCGCGCCGGTCGAAGCGGAATTCGCCATCGTCCGATGCGGGTTCGACCATGTTTTCGACGCGAACGCTGACAACGGCAGGCGAGACGGCCTCGACCACATCGGCAAAGCCGGGATTGGCCGGAGCCGGCAGTTTCACGGCTTCGGCCCGGGCGGCATTGAGGGCCATCAGGCTGTCGACGGCGCCAAGATTCGGGGTGACGGCAAGCGCGGTCACGGCGACGGCGGAGGCCAGCAAGACGGCCTTTGCCGATTTCAGCGGATTGGCGGGCTTGCGGGGATTGGGGGAATGGGGGGTCATGGCGTTTCTCTCGGGCTTCCTCTGGTTGCAAATTCGACCGACAGCGGCTGGAGGTCCGCTGCATCGTCGGTCGGAAACTAGAGGAGGCCGGATTACGCCAATCTTACAGCGAGATTAAAAATCGTTCATGTCGCCGAACAGGGCTGACCCCATGTCGCCGCAAGGCTCGCTCAGGCCCCGGCCCGCTCGGCCGAGGTCGTGATGTCGCAAACCGAATGAAGCGTCTTGTGGACCGGGCATTTGTCGGCGATCTCGACCAGTTTCGCGACCTGCTCGTCGTCGAGCCCGGCGGGAAGGCGGATGGTGCGGTGGAAGCGGTCGACCCTGCCGTTCGCGGCCTTGAGGTCCTCCGAGCAGGTTTGACAATCGGCGGCGTGGATCTTGTCGTGATCGACGGTCACCGAAACCGGCGAGATGTCCCAGCCCTTGCGCTCGGCATAGAGCTTGAGCGTCATGCCGGTACAGGCTGCGAGACCAATGGAGACGAAATCATAGGGCGAGGGGCCGCTATCGTCGCCACCGAAGGATTTCGGTTCATCGGCAAGCAGATGGTGCGCGCCGGCGACAACCCGGTGCTGGAACCTGCCCTGGCCGGTATCCGTGACCGTGACACCGGTATGGCTGTCGGCCTCGGCCGCCTCTTGTGGCGGCAGATAGCGCTGCACCCAGGCGGCCAGGGTCGCGGCGACGAATTCGGCGTCCTCGGGCCTAGTCAGCAGGTGATCTGCCTTGTCGAGGGAAATGAAGCTCTTGGGGTGTTTCGCCGCCTTGAAGATATCGGCCGCATTGTCGATGCCGACGGTCTGGTCGAGCGGCGAATGGAAGATCAACAGCGGCTTTTTGAGGCCGGCGACATGGGCGCGCACGGACGCCTGCGAAATGTCCTCGAGGAACTGTTTGCGAATGGTGAACTTGCGCCCGCCCAGGGTGACCTCGGCGCTGCCTTCGGTTTCGATCCGGCCGATATCGGCGGCGAAATTGTGCGTCACATGACCGGCGTCGGAAGGCGCGCCGATGGTCGCGACCGCCCTGACCTCGGGAACGCCGGCGGCGGCGACCAGTACCGCCGCGCCGCCGAGGGAATGGCCGATCAGGATCGACGGCGCGCGGTAATGTTCGCGCAAATAGTCGGCGGCCTTGACGAGATCTCCGACATTGGAGGAGAAATTGGTCGAGGCGAATTCGCCCTGCGAGGAGCCGAGCCCGGTAAAGTCGAAGCGCAGGACGGCGATGCCGCGCTCCGCCAGTTCGCCGGCAATGCGGCGCGTGGCGTTGAGATCCTTCGAACAGGTAAAGCAATGGGCAAACAGCGCGAAGGCCCGCGGCTCACCCTCCGGCAGATCGAGACGGGCGGAAAGCCTGGCGCCGTTGCTGCCGTCGAATTCCAGTCGAAGCGGATTCATGATTGCCTCCTTCGTATTCGGGCCCAAGGGTCGGAATACAGCAGAGGCTAATCACGTTCATCCAGAATTTTCGTGAGCTTGGCGTGTTCTTCCGTCGTCAGTTCTGCCACGGCGGCTTCACCGCCAGCGCCGCGCCGGTTGCGGGCATAGCGCCAGATCGCCAGCGCGCCGCCGAGAAGGCTGGCGACCGGCGCCAGCCACAGCAGCAGGTTGGCAAGCGAGAAGCGCGGCTTCAGGAGCACGAATTCGCCATAGCGGTCGACGAGATAGTCGAGCACCTGGCGGTCGCTGTCGCCGGCCTGCAGCCGGTCGCGCACCAGGATGCGCAGGTCGCGGGCAAGCTCTGCATCGCTGTCGTCGATCGACTGGTTCTGGCACTTCATGCAGCGGATTTCCGACGACAGTTCGCGGGCGCGGTGCTCGAGCACGGGATCATCGAGCATCTCATCGGGATTGACCGCATGGGCGGCGGGGCTGAGCACGGCCAGGCCGATCAGCGCGGCGCCCAGCAGGGGGAGAATCCGTTCACGCAGAGGCATCGGCCGGCTCCGCCTGCTTGCGCCGTGATTTCGCGCGTTCGGCAATGCCGACGCGCAGCCGGCGGTCGGACAATGACACCGCGCCGCCCAGCACCATGAAAATGGCGCCGATCCAGATCAGCGTCACCTGCGGCTTCCACCAGGCACGGACGACCAGCTTGCCGTCGGCGGCGACGTCGCCGAGCGAGATGTAGAGCTGCGAGAAGCCGATGGTCTCGATCGCCGCTTCCGTCGTCGGCATGTTGCGTGCCTGATAGATGCGTTTGGCCGGCCGCATGGCGAAGACATTGCCCCACGGGCTGGTGACCGAAAGCTGGGCGACCTGTTCGGAATAATTCGGCCCGCTGACCGGCAGAACGCCCTCGAAGGCAAACCGGTAACCGGCCACCGAGGCGGTGTCACCCGGCTGCATTTCCGTGACGGTCTCGCGCTCGAATGCCGAAACGCAAACGACGCCGAGCAGCAGGACGCCGATGCCGAAATGGCCGAGCGCCGTGCCCCAAAGCGTGCGCGGCAGGCCCCCGAGACGGCTCAGGGACGTGGCGGGCGCCGTGCGGCCGATACCCGCGCGCGTCCAGATTTCGGCAAAGGCGCCGAGCATCACCCAGGCGGCGAGGCCGATGCCGAGCGCGGCCAGGACCGGCTGGTCGGTGGTCAGCGCCGCCACCGCAAGGGTGACGATCAGAGCAAGCGCCGCGATCCAGAACAGGCGCTGCAGGGCGGGATAGAGATCGGCGCGCTTCCACGACAGCAGCGGGCCAAGCGGCATCAGCAGCAGCAGCGGGATCATCAGCGGCCCGAAAGTGATGTTGAAGAAGGGCGCGCCGACGGAAATCTTGGCGCCGGTAAGCGCCTCCATCGCCAGCGGGTAGAGCGTGCCGGTAAGAACCGTCGCGGCGGCGGTGGCGAGAAACACATTGTTGAAGACCAGCGCGCCCTCGCGCGAAATCGGCTGGAACAGGCCGCCTGCCTTCAGCGCCGGCGCACGGATCGCGAACAGGGTCAGCGAACCGCCGATGAACACGATCAGGATCATCAGGATGAAGATGCCGCGCTCGGGATCGTTGGCGAAGGCGTGGACGGAGGTCAGAACGCCGGAGCGTACCAGGAAGGTGCCGAGCAGCGACATGGAAAAGGTGATGATCGCCAGCAGGATGGTCCAGATCTTCAGCGCCTCGCGCTTCTCCATCACCAGAGCGGAATGCAGCAGCGCGGTGCCGGCAAGCCAGGGGATGAAGGAGGCGTTCTCGACCGGATCCCAGAACCACCAGCCGCCCCAGCCCAGTTCGTAATAGGCCCAGTAGGAGCCCATGGCGATGCCCGCCGTCAGGAAAAGCCAGGCGGCCAGCGCCCAGGGCCGCACCCAGCGCGCCCAGGCCGAATCGATGCGGCCCGATATCATCGCGGCGGCGGCGAAGGAGAAGGTTACCGAAAAGCCGACATAGCCGAGATAGAGCATCGGCGGATGGATGGCGAGGCCGATGTCCTGCAGTACCGGATTGAGATCGTTGCCCTCGAAGGGCGCCGGATCGAGCCGCTCGAACGGGTTTGACGTCAGCAGGATGAAGAGCAGGAAGGCGATGGCGATCCAGCCCTGAACGGAAAGCACATTGGCGCGAAGGTCGGGCGGAATGTTGCTGCCGAACAGCGCGATCATCGCCCCGAACAGGGAAAGGATCAGCACCCAGAGCAGCATCGAGCCCTCATGATTGCCCCATACGCCGGTGACCTTGAAGAGCATCGGCTTGGCGGAATGGGAATTCTCCCAGACATTGACGAGCGAGAAGTCGGAGGTGACATAGGCTGCCGTCAGGGCGCCGAAGGCGAGCGCGATGAAGACGAAGGTGCCGAGCGCCAGCGAGGGCCCCATGGCCATCAGGCGGTTGTCACCGCGCGCCGCGCCGATTGCCGGCAGCGCGCCCTGGACCAGCGCCAGCGCCAGCGCCAGCACCAGTGCGAAGTGGCCGAGTTCGTTGATCACTTCGTGCTCTCCCCGCCCTGCCAGACGCCCTTTTCCTTCAGCGTGTCGGCAACCTCTTTCGGCATGTAGTTTTCATCATGCTTGGCGAGCACCGTATCGGCGGTAAAACCGTCACCCGAAAGGGTTCCTTCGGCGATCACCCCCTGCCCTTCGCGGAACAGATCGGGCAGGATGCCGACAAAGGTGACCGGCAATTCCTGCTCGGTATCGGTGATGACGAAGCGCACCGTCTCGCCCTGCCGGTCGATGCTGCCCTCCTTGACGAGGCCGCCGAGACGAAAGCGCTGGCCGGGCCGGGCCTTGCTTTCAGTGACGATGTCGGTGGGCGAATAGAAGAACACAATCTCGTCGCGCAGCGCATACATGACGAGCAGGACGGCGGCCATCAGCACCGCGCCGATCGAGGCGATCATCGCCAGGCGTTTCTGTTTGCGCGTCATTCTCGGGCTTCCTCCGTATCGTTCGATGGCCCGGATGGCGCCTCTTGCTGGTGTGGCGGCAATTGAGCGAGCGCTGCCCGCATTTCGCCGACAAAGGCCGCATCGTCGCCATTGGCGGCAATCGCCGTCTCGACCGCCCGGGCGAGCCTGTCGCGCTCACCCAGAACGATATAGGCGCGGGCGAGCCGTTTCCAGCCCTCCTTGTCGGTGGGGCTCTGCGCCAGCCGGTCCGACAGCCGTTCGACCATGCCTGAAATCATCGCCTGACGGTCGTCCGTCGACAGGGCGGCGGCGTCCTCGACCTGCTGCCGGCTGGGCCCCGGCGCCGTATCGGCTGCCGTATCGGCTTCGAGCCCCGCAAACCCGGCGGCCTTGGCGCGCAGCGAACGCGCGGTCGCCAGCCAGGGCGCCTGCGGCTCGGCACCGGCGATCAGCCGGTCCCAGCGGCGGACCGCCTCGGCATGATCGCCCTGCTGTCCGGCGGCAACGGCGAGATAGAAATTGGCCTGCACCGATTCCGGATTGTCCGCCACCTCGGCATCGAGCAGCGCGCGAGCCCGCTCGGTGATCAGCCCCTGCGATGCCGCGATCATGGCGATGGCGAGCGTCGAGCGGATCTCCGGCGTTTCGGGTGCAAGGCGCAGGACATTGGACCATGCCTGCACCGCCTCCTGATACCGGCCCATCCGGGTATAGATCGGCCCCAGCACTTTCCAGCCCTGAACGTCATCGGGATTGTCGGCCAGATGGGTTTCGGCGCGCCGGATAAGTTCGGCAATGGGCTGATCGGCGAGACTGGCGTCAAGGCGCGAGGCAAGACGCTGATCCGGCAGGCCGGGATTGCCGGCATAAAGATAGCCACCCAGTGCCAGCAGCGGAACGGCAAGGGCGGCAACCAGCACCAGCATTCGCGCAGCCCCGAGGGAAAGCGGTCCGGTGCGGGGCGCGCCCTGCTCGGCGCGGGCGATCAGCTTGCGGCCTTCCTCGGCGATGGCTGCCTTGGCGGCATCGCCGGAAATGCGGCCGAGCGCGACATCGTTTTCGATCTCGCGACGGCGGGCCCTGAACATCGCCTTGTCGTATTCGAAAGGATCAGCCGCGTCGCGCCCCGCGCGCGCCAGGGGCATCAGCACGAACAGGATCGCCAGGAGTGTCAGACATGCGGCCGCGAACCAGAAAACCATGCGCCGTCAATACTGGCTTACGGGGCAGAAAAAAAGTTACCAAACCGCAATTCGACCGGCACGGACATCAGGTCGCAGGGTGAGGAAACGCCGCGCAAGGCCGTTTCGATGTTTGGAGAATCAGCTTCCGACCGGCGCCCAGACACCGTCCTCGCTGCGGCAGGCGGTTTCGATATGCGTCTGCTGCTGGTCACGTTGAGTGATGCGGTGGGTCAGCCGGCGGCAGACCTGGCCGGAAACCTCGAAGGGCGGGCCGGGGCTGACCGAACCATTGGCGTTCTTGCCGGCCTTCCAGTCCGAGGTGCCGCCGGTCGGCGTCATGTCCAGTGCCTTGAGTTCGGCGAGCACCGCCTTGCGCACGGCGCCGCGCTCCAGCCCCTTGCCGGCCGGACTGGCCGACAGGCTGACGGTAAGCGGCTCCAGCCGGTTGACACCGCCGGTCGTCACGCAACCCGAAAGGATGGCGAGACATGCCAGCGCCGACAAACGCCGAACTCTACCGGTGATCCCCATCAATCCCTCGTCTCCCGCATGTCTGTGTTCTGTCCCCGAAACGGTCCGCCCGGCCTCAGGCGGCCGGCAGATCGAGCTTTGCCACGAGCCCGCCCGGAGGCGAACGCGCAAAACTCAAGGCACCGTTATATTCAGCCGTGATGTCGCGGACAATGGAAAGTCCCAGCCCGCTGCCCGGTTTCGTCTCGTCGATGCGCTGGCCGCGCCTTACGGCCCGGGCGATCTCCTCCTCGGTCATGCCCGGACCGTCATCGGCAATCGCGACCAACAGGCGGCCACCGTCGACCTTTGCCGAAATGCTGATCCTCGACTTTGCGAATTTGGCTGCATTTTCGAGCAGATTGCCGGCCATTTCCTCGAAATCCTGTTGTTCGCCGGCAAAAGCCAGGATCGGCGTGTCCAGTTCGAGGTCGAAAGCGAGTTCGGGATTGAGCTTCTTCATCACCCGTACCAGGCGTTCGAGCGCCGGCCTGATCTCGGTGCGGGAGGTGACGGTTCCCGCGCGCGCCGCGATCATCGCACGTTCGAGATAGGACTGGATCTGCCCCTGCATCAGTTGCACCTGCTGCTCGATGACGGATCTGAGCCCGGGCCCGGCTTCCCCCGCCTCGTTGCGCAAGACGGCGAGCGGGGTCTTGAGCGAGTGGGCGAGGTTACCGACCTGGGTGCGGGCGCGCTCGATCACGTTGCGGTTGGAATCGATCAGCGCATTGGTCTCGTCGATCAGCGGCTGGATCTCGAGCGGGAAGCCGCCGGTGATGCGCTCGGCGCGGCCCTCGCGAATGTCGCCGAGCTTGCGGGTCGCACGTTTCAGCGGCGCAAGGCCGATCCTGACCAGGAAGAAGGCAACCAGAATGAAGCCAAGGGCAAACAGCGACAGAACGATCAGCAACTGGCGGACGAAAAGCGCGACCTGTTCATCCACCTCCTGCCGGTTGGCGGTAATCGCGAAGGTGTAGAGTTCGTTGCCCTCGCCGAGAAAGGCGCGCGCTTCGATGCCGATCAAGGCCTGGCCGAGGTCGTCGGTCGCCACGAATTCGCGCTGAAAGCTGGCGTTGAAATTGGCGCCTTCCGGCATGGGGATCGCGCCGCCGGAAAGCGATTGCGACCGCAGACTGCCCGGTCCGCCCAGGGCCGATACCGACCAGTAATAGCCGGAAGCGGGCCGCAGGAAGCGCGAATCCCGCAGGTCCGGCGCACCGCTCAGCCCGCCTTCCTTGCCGGGCGTCACCGACCCCATGATGTTGTAGAGATTGGCGGTCAGCCGGGCACGGAGGTTTTCTTCCGCATCCTTGCGGTAGCTGGTGGTGAGGAACCAGGCAACGGCGGCTGTGGCGATGATGGCCCAGAGGGCGGTGAGGAAAAACAGCCTTGCCGAAAGGGTGCGGATCAAGAGGCCGCTTCCCCGGTCTCGTCCCTGCCGCCGGAAATGAGCCGGTAGCCGAGGCCGCGCACGGTTTCGATGTAGCGGCCATCGAGCTTCTTGCGCAGCCGGCCGATAAAGACCTCGATCGTGTTGGAATCCCGGTCGAAATCCTGATCGTAGAGATGCTCGGTCAGTTCGGTGCGGGAAATCACCCGTTCCTGATGGTGCATCAGATAGGCAAGCAGGCGCAGTTCGTGCGAGGTCAGCTTTACCGGATTGCCGTCGAGCGTGACCTTCGAGGTGCGGGTGTCGAGCTGCAGCCCGCCGCACTCGATCAGCGAGGTGGCATGACCCGCCGAACGGCGGATCAGCGCGCGGACGCGGGCAAGCACCTCTTCGATGTGAAACGGTTTGGTGACATAGTCGTCGGCGCCTGCATCGATGCCCGACACCTTGTCGTTCCATCGGTCGCGGGCGGTCAGGATCAGCACCGGCGTCGCGCGGCCTTCGCGGCGCCAGTTTTCGAGCACCGTGATGCCGTCCATTTCCGGCAGGCCGATATCGAGCACGATCGCGTCATAGGGTTCGGTATCGCCGAGAAAATGGCCTTCCTCGCCGTCGAACGCCTTGTCGACGACATAACCGGCCTCCTCGAAAGCCGCCGCCAACTGGCGGTTGAGGTCCTGATCGTCTTCGACAATGAGAATGCGCATCGCGGTCCGTCCCCTCGGTAGTATGCGGGCCTTATCCGCTGACCGTCTTGGTGACCACCCGAGGCGGGTTGCCATCCTTGCCGGGAATGAGCAGCTTGACCTCACATTTCTCGCCGGCGGCGGCAACGCTGAGGATTTCCGCGTTTTCCTGCCGCGCAAGCTTCTTGGCCGCCTTGTTGCAATCGGCGGCAGCCGACACCGCGCCGGTGTCGAGCGCGAGAAAGGCAAAGGTCAGAACAATGGCAAGGTGCTTTTTCATGAGCGGCAAACTAGCAGCGAAAGACTGAACCGCAAATGAACGATTGCGAAATTTCGTCAATCCGGTCGCAGAGGCGGTTCGTGGCAGAGAAGATCATAGACCGCATTGTGTTCGGCGATCTCAACCTCGGTTTCCGCGTTCGAAACGCCGGCGGCCCCGATCGGCTGAAAGGCTTCACAGACCCAGCCATTGCCGGCGGCTTCAGCACGGGACGGCTGCACCCTCGCGCCGGCGCAAGCCTCAAGAAGCAGCAATATCGTCAGCGTGATCAGGGGGCGCGGCATCTGAAGCTTTCTCCTTGCCATGTCTGCGGACAAGCACGGCAAGGCGCGCCTTGCGGCGGGCCTTGAGTGCCTTGAGCAGCAGGTCGTGCCGGATGGCGGGCTTGCCAGCGGCCCCGCGGTGCCCGCCGCCAAGGACGGCAAGGAGCGGGATCGCCAGCCGCAGGATCGCCAGAATTACCCTGGACCAGGCAGCCATCAGGCGATGATGTCGGTTGCCGACAGGCGGCCATAGATGGCGATCAGCGCACCGGCGGCACCGGCGAGCTGCACGATCACCTCGGTGATCTCGGCCTGGCTCGCGGCATCGAGCGATACGCCGAGTGCGGAAGCAAGGGCGGCGGCGATGGCAACCAGCGAGCCCCAGATGGTTTTCGACAGATACCAGGGTTTTTCATCGACCATGGCGGGTTCCTTTCGATTGTTGGGTCAGTTGTTGGGAGAGAGAAAAGCGGCGACAAGTCTATGGCTGGACCGCGAGCGTCGCGGCCGGTCCCGGCGTGCCGTTTTCGGCAAGCTGGGCGATGGCGATGGCGAAGGGATCGCCCGGCGAGGCGAAATCGGCGAGCCGCTCGCTGTCTGGATACGTCGCCGCCGGTGCGGTGACGTCCCATTCGCGGACCAGCGCCGCGCCATCGAGTATCGAGACGCGGTAGCGCTCCGGCGAATGGTCGAGCGGCACTTCCTCGATGTCCCAGCGGTCTGAATCGAGCCGCGAGCGGCGCAGCCAGGTGATGGCGTAACCGCTGCCGGTTCTTGCCGCCACAAGATGCACGGGGCTCAGCGGTCGCGCCGAAATCGCGGTACAGGTGGCGGCAAGCGCCACCGCATTGGCGGAGCCCAGTTGCTCGCCTTGCGCCAGGACGCGGTAGTTCTGCGACAGCCCGACCAGGCCGGCCGGCACCGGCACCTCGGTCACCGCCTCGTCGATCAGCACGCCAAGGGCGCCGGCCTCGATGCCCGACACCATCTCGCCATCGGTGCCGAGTTGGCCGCGCAGCAGGCCGGTGAGCCGCCATTCATCGGCTGCGATCAGGTCGGCCTGACGGAACTGGACGATCTCATGGCCGCCACCCGCCGTCGCGACCGCCACGGCGTTACGGCCCTCGAACACCAGCATATCCTCAAGGGATTCGAATTCACCCTCCAATACGCGCACATGCAGAATGGCAGCATGGTCCCAGCGGCCGAGCGGGCCTGTGCCAACCGCATCCAGAACCTCGAACAGGGTTGCCGGCGCGCCGGCCGAGGTGACCGTTTCGAAGCCGGTCGAGCCCGGCGAGCGCAGGATGGCGTAGGTGCCGGACCAGGGATCGGCATAGACCGCCGCATGCAGGCGCGGCGCCGGATCGGCCTCGTTCTGGGCGAGCGGCAGGTTCATCAGCAGAACCTGCGGCACACCGGGTGCCGTTCCGGCCGGCGCCGGCGGAGTTGTCTTATGGCCCCAGACCGCGGTCTGCTCATGGCGGGAAATCGCCGCGGTCTCCAGGTCGATCCGCCGACCCAGGGTAAGGCTTGCCACACGGGAAAGCTCCCGCCCCTCAAGGCTCAGCAGATCGCCCGGCTCGACCTCCAGCCGGCGCAGCGGCAGGCCGAAAGCCATCGTATCGCGCCCGGTCCAGAAGTCGCGCAATCTTGAAATCGTCAGCGCCTGGGCCGTTTCTCGCGGCAATACCGCCGGCAGGTCGATGCGCAATTCGCGATTGCTGGCGGTCCTCGAGCGCGCGGCGGCGGTCGTCACCGTATCGTATCGGGCCTCGAGATCGGCATGGGCGGTGACGATCGAGCGCGGCAATTCGTGTTCGCCCGCCCTGCGCCTGGCAATCAGCGGGGCGTCGGGCTGCAACGCCAGTTCATCCGCGACAAGATCGTGCCCGGCAAGCCGGTTCCGGCTCGTGAGTACGAGCTTGCCGCCGCTTTCATGGACCGCAAGATTGAACGCCGTCAGCAGCGGCTCGACGGTCTGGCGCAGATTGCCGTTGCCGCCGATGACATAGCCGGTGACATGGCCGTCGACATGAAGCTCGGGGACGGCCATGCCGATATCGGCGAAGATCGCGGCAAGGAGATCGTCGAGCGGACAGGTGCCGAGCCGGCCATTGAGCCAGTGGCCGCGATACCAGTTGAGCCCGTCGCTCCAGACATCGAGGGCGGAAGGAAAGGCCGGAAAGGGGCGTGCATCCCAGGCCCAGAACGACAGATCGCCGACATCGATCATCCGCTCGCCATAGACCGACGATACCGGGTTCGAACTGTCCGCCAGCGGATGGGACGCATCCCAGAAGGAAAGCTGTGCGGCGGCATAACGCAGCGGCAGCAGGTCGTCGCGACCGGCGCGGGAAAACCAGGGCAGTGCCGATTGCGACGATTTCGCATCGACGAAGACATTGGGCTGATTGGTGCTGCGATCGATGGCCGCGCAGCCAAGCTCGGTGAACCGGAGCGGCTTCGATTGCGGCACCCATGCAGTCGGAACCGGCGAGCGCATACCGCCCAACCGCTCGTGATGGGCGTTCGACCACCAGTCCGGCAGATTCTTATAGGCCCAGATCCACGGTTCGCCCAAGCCGTCGGTGATCGCGGTTCGGATGCCGTTGGCGCGATCCGCATCGCTGGCATAGAACCAGTCATGGCCCTCGCCGCCGAGAAGATTCGCTTCAAGATAGGCGGGATCGTGGATCGCGTGCCGGTCCGGCATGCCGGGATCGCCGGTTTCCTGCCAGTCGCTTGCCGGCATGTAATTGTCGATGCCGATAAAATCGATATTGGCATCGGCCCAGAGCGGATCGAGGTTGAACAGGACGTCGCCGTCCGGCCCGGACGGATGATAGCCGAAATATTCGCTCCAGTCGGCGGCATAGCTGATGGCGGCACCCGCCCCGAGCACCGAGCGCACATCGGCGGCAAGCGTCTGCAATCCGGCAACAAAGGGAAAGGCCCCTGCCCCATCGCGCAGTTTTGTCAGCCCCGGCAGTTCTGAACCGACCAGGAAGGTATCGACGCCGCCGGCCAGCACGCAAAGATGGGCATAGTGCAGGACCATGCGGCGCAGGCCGAAATCCGAGCCGCCGGAAAACGTCACCGTCGCTGCCGCTGGGGTGAACTGGTGGATCTGCGCGTTGCCGAGAAAGGCAGCAACCTCGGCCGCCGCCGCGGCACTCTGGTCGGGACTGCCCGGCTCGCCCGGCGCCGGATGACAGGTGATCCTGCCGCGCCAGGGATAGGCCGCCTGTTCGGTGCCGCCATAGGGATCGGCAAGGCCGTTGCCCTGCGGCACGTCCATCAGGATGAAAGGGTAGAAGCCGACCTTCAGGCCGCGCGCCCTGATGTCCTGTATCGCCGCGATGACGGCCGCATCGTCGGGCGTGCCGCCATAGGCCGGGCGACCCTCGATCCGGCTGGTCAGCGTCGCGGCTGCGCGCGAAATACCGCTGACCGTCCAGGCGTGGCGGTTGGTCTCCTTGCCCTCAACGCGTGGCTCGATCCTGCATTCGCCGGCGCGAAGGTCGTCGCCAAACCAGGCCGCCACCAGCGAGACCGATGTAAGATTGGGGCAAAGGGCCTGCAACTGGTCGAGGGATTCGGTCCAGTCGGACGATGCCACCAACTGGTTGGCGTTTTCGAGCCGGTTGCGACCAAGCAGGTTGGTGCGGATGGCGGTCGGCGAATAGCCGAATTCACTACTGCCGGGGATGATGTTGATCGAGCGGATGGCGCTGTCGACCGAAGCGATGCCGCGGATCACCTCGAAGGTGATCTGGGGAATGCGGTTGCCGAAATCGGCGATCGCGAGATCCTCGAAGACCGCATAGGCGGTGCCGCGAAAGGCCGGCGCCTTGCCGAAGCCCTGCTTCGCCTCGATCAGGGAATCGGGCTGCTGGTCTTCGGTGCCGCGATAGATGCGGATCGCATGCTTCGACCGGTCGAGTTCGGTGCCATCGGCCCAGATGCGGCCGATCTTCGAAATCTCTCCCTCGCAGATGCCGATGGCGAAATTGGCGAAATAGGAATAGGTCACGGTGGTGACCGACGGTCCGCCGCCACCCTTGCCGCTCTTCTTTTTCTTCTTGTTGACGACCTCGCGAAATCGGGTAGCCCAGATGATCTGGCCGCCGAGCCGGGTCCAGCCATAGCTGCGCGGGATCGGCGCGCCTTCGTCGGAGGTCAGCAGGCGGGTTTCATCGAGCCTGCCGCCGCGCACCACCTGGTCCTTGGAGAAGAGTTGCCGGTCGATGCCGTAACCGGCGATGGCGCCAAGCGCGCGGCCGGCGATGGCGCCGACCGGGCCGCCCAACGCGGCACCGATGGCAGCGCCCGCAACCTGCAGAACAACCGTTGCCAAGGATCAGCGCTCCGATTTCACTGTTGAATTTGCCGCAGCGGGAAAGTGGTAAATGCCAGCGACACGTCGCAGCCATTGGCCGGAAAGGCGCGCTTTGGCGACACCGGCGTGCTCGCAGGCATGGATGAAGGTCCGCTTATCCAGCACGATGCCGACATGCTTTGCCGGCAGGTGCGGGTGCCAGCGGAACAGTAAGACGCGGGCCGGTGCGATTGCTTCGGTCCGAACAAGATGCCGCCCGGCGGCCGCCAGCAGGGTCTCGCCGCCACTCACATCGCCCCAATCGGGCGAATAAGGCGGCGGCGCTTCGGGCTCGCGGCCTCGGACCGCGCGCCAGATGCCGCGCAGCAGGCCGAGACAGTCGCAGCCGACGCCCTTCACCGATGCCTGATGGCGATAGGGCGTACCGATCCAGGCCCGGCATTCGGCCAGGATGGCTGCGTCGAGTTCCTCGCTGGTCATGCGTTGCGACTGCTATTCATCGACAAACAGGGCGCCGCCATCCATCTGCTTCGCATTGGAGGCATAGGTGGTGATGAATTCAGCCGTCGGCATGTGGGGAAAACCGCGAAAATTGTCGCCATTGGCGAATTTTTCGCGACAGGTGGCAAAACGCTTGTCGCAGCCGGGCGTCAGCGTGACCCCCTCGCCGGTCTGAACCGCGTAGCCCGGCACCGACCACAATTCGACCGAGCGCAATCCGCCGGCCACGCGCCGGTCGGTGACAATCTCGATCGCCAGGCCCGCATTGGCGCCGGCGTCGAAGGTGATGCCGCCGCCGGCATACCAGCCATCCTCGTGATCGGGCAGGCTGGAAAGGGTCAGCAACAGCCGGTTTTCCGCCTCGGGCTGTTGCAGGGTCGCGATCGTCGCCGCGTCGCTGAAATCGGCGCCGAGATCGATGCCGCAGCGCCCGTCGCCCAGTTCGGCGCCGCACAGCCGCTCGAACCGGTTGAGCCCGGCGCGCTCCAACAACGCGGCGATCGAGCGCAGTTCGGCCCGGAAGGCGCCATCCTCCTGGACGATCTCGCCGATGATCCAGGTCTGCAACCGGACCCGCTCATCAGGATCGGACCAGTTGACCATATATTCGATCACCCGCGCATCGTCATATTTGCGGGCCGCAATGTCTTCCGCCGTGATGTCGCCGCTTGAAAGCGCGCCGGCGATCTCGCTATTGGCCGGCGAAAGCGTTGCCGGCAGTTCGGCATCGCCCGGCTCGAAGCCCGAGCGGGCGTGGTGCACGATACCGTCGAAACCGATGTCGCGGTCATGGTCGGTAAAGCCGAGCACGACGCCATCGGCGCGGTGGATCTGCCAGCAATGGCAGAGCGTGATCGCCTCGCCGTCGAGATGATTGCGCAGGCCTGGGGAGAGCGTTCTCACGGGATGATCTCCACGATGGGGATCGAGGCGATGTCGCCGGCCAGAAAGGTCTTGATGTTGACGGAAATCTCGTCGGCATCGAAGCGCACCGGGACGTGAAAGTCGAAGCCGGCGCGCACTTCTTCGCCGGCGCCCGGCTCGCGGCCGGCAAGGAAATGGATCACGCCCGTCGACGCATCGGCGGAAAAATCGAGCCCCTCCACCTTGACGATACCGTCAACGGCGACGACAACCGTGTCCTCGACCGGCTTGACGATAGCGCGCTGATAAGCGGTCGCGCCCGCTCCGTAGGTCTTGACGAGCTGAAAATCGGCCATCGCTCCGTCGCCGGTACCGATCCCCTGATCGAGCGGCGAGATCGCCATGCCGGGCGCGGCGGAACGATTGTCCAGCGGATCGCGGAAGCGGAAGCCGTGCAGCCGGCCGCGGCGCTCCTCGAAAAAGGCGATGACCGTTTGCAGATCGGCAAGGGTCCTGACGCCGTAGCCGGCATTGTAGCGGCGGCGGGAATGGGCCCAGCGGGCATTGCGCTGTTCGCGGCCCGAGCCGAGCGTGACGATCTCCGTCAGGCGCTCAGGCCCGCCGGTCGAGCCGAGCGCTATGTCGGTCGGGAACAGGACGTCGTGAAAGGCTGCTAATTGCGGCATTGGCGATGGAAATCCCGAACGGGGTCACAGTTTGTTGCGGCCGCGCTGCACGGTGCGGGCGAGCATGGCGGTCAGTTGGCCTTCGGTGCGGCGGAAGCTTTCGGCGTCGCGCGCCTGGACGTTGAAGACGATCTGGACAGGCTGGCTGGCGCCCGCTGCGGCGACGCCCAGGCGGCCATCCGCGCCGCGCGACAGCGGCAGGATCGCCTCCGGCCCGGCTTCGCCCATCACTCCCAGCCCGCCGGAATGGGCAAAGAGCGCGGGCGCGCCGACCACCCCGCCTCTGGCAAAGGGCTTTGGCGTCAGAATGCTCGATATGAAGCCGTTTATGGTTTGAGAGATGCCCTTTTCGATCGGCGCCAGCGCGCTGTTGAGCGCCAGGGTGGACAGGCGCATGGCGAGCGAGCGCAACGTATCCTCCAGCCCCTTGCCGGAGGTGATCGCCTGGCGGATCGTCGCGGTGAAGGCGCTGCCGAAGTTTCTCGTGCTCTGGGTCGCCGCATCCATCGCGGCCTGGAAAGCGCGGGTATCGGCATCGAGAACGTAGGTGTCAGCGGCGGCACGCGGCATGGGCTTCCTCCCTTGCGGTATCGGGAAAGGCTTGCATCAGGGTCTCGAAGGCGGTTCGATCGGGAAGGCCGGCGGCGGCGCCTTCGGCTGCGATCAGCATGAGCAGTTCCGGCAACGTCAACTGCCAGAACTGGGCGGGCGCCAACCCTGCCTGCAGGACTGCGAAACGGAAGGCCGAGCGCCACCAGCCGCTATCCGCCACGGGAGCCGCCTTCGGGCTCGATTGCCGGCACGGCAAAGGTTGCCTGCAGCAGTTCGGCCGCGACCGAAGCAAAGCCCGCCGTGCCCTTTTCATGGCGCAGTTCCGCCACGTCTTCCGCTGTCAGGTCATGGCCGCCGCCCCTCAACCCCGCCGTCAGAATGGCGATCAGGTCGCGGGCGGCGAGCGGCCGGGCGGCCAGTTTTTCGGTCAGATCGCTCAGGCCCGACGCGCCGAAATGGCTTTCCAGTTCGGCAAGCCCGCCCAGCGTGAGGCAGAGCGTCCATTGACGCCCCTCGAAACCGGCGGCGATTTCGCCGCGATGCGTGTTGGCCAATTGCTGCCCCATCAGATCGCGGAGAAGAGGATTTCGCCGGCCGATTCGAGCACGATCTCGAAGGCGACCTCGCCGGTATGCTGACCGGAATATTCGAGCGACACGATCTGAAACGGCCCGCTCAGCATGCCGAAATCCGGCACGATGATCTGCCAGCTGCGGTTGTCGGAAGCAAAGAAGGCGGCGCGCACCAGCTCGTCGGACGCGGCATCCTTGAAAATGCCCGATCCGCTGATCGAGGCGCGCCGCAGGCCGGCGCCGGCAAGCAGTTCGCGCCAGCGGCCAGCCGATTCTGAATCGGTCGCGTCGATGGTTTCGGCATTGAGCGACAATTGCCGCGCGCGCAGGCCGGCAACGGTCACGAAGGCGGCGGCGCCATCATCGATTTTCAGCAGGAGATCCCTGCCCTTCTGAGCGGTCATGATAGCTCCTCAACGGGTGGTGGAATGTCAGGGTGCGAGCGGCTCGGTCACCGCGCGGAAGGAAAGGATGGCGCGGAAGTGGCGGTCGCCGGAGACGGGCTCCGTGCGCGTCGCCTCATGGCTGAGATTAACCAGCGCGTGGCCGGGCAACGGTCCGGCAAGGGCGGCAAGCGCTAGGCGGATCGCCTCTGCCAGAAGGGCGACGGCCTGGCGGCCATTGGTTTCCGACCAGGCCGCGATCTCGACGAAATGTTCCTCTCCCTCCTCGGTTCCGGTGCTCCAGTCGAGCGTCTCCACCGACCCGATCTGGACATAGGGCGGGCGGCGGGTATCGGGCACGTCGTCATAGATATGCGGCCCGCCAAGCGCCGTCAGCAGGCCGGGCGCCTGGCGCAGCGCGCTAACGATGGCAGCCTGCAATTCAAGGGCGGCGCTCATGGCGGGACGGCCTCCGATTGGTCGGGCTGGATGCGCGCGCGGTGGCAACGGGACGGACGGCGCCCTCGCGCGGAACGGGCTTCATCGCCTGAAGGCGGCGCAGGGCGCGACTCAGGCTGTCGGCGGTGAGGCGGTAGGTAAGCTTCATGACCGCTCCACGCATTTCAGGACCTGGTAGCGGCCCGTCTCGTCGGGATCGAGCACGGTTTCGATGTCGAAGATGCGACCGGCCTTGGCAAGGCGCATGCCGGGTAGGACATCGCCCCGCTGGCGGACATAGATCCAGTGGGTGATCGCGGTTTGGGTGTTGTCGGCCTGACGGGTGACGATGCCCTCGACCGGCACGATGCCGGCCCAGACCGCCTCGATGTCCTGCCAGGCGCCGGTGAAACCGCCATGGCCGTCATCGCTCTCGATGCGTTGCTGCAGCATCAGGCGGACGGAAAACCGGCCGGGGTGAAGAAAACCGTGAGCGTTCACAGCGCCATCCTCCTGAACGGAGCGATCAGGGTGCGAAACCCGTGGGGTTCGGAAGCCGGCTGGGCATCGACCGGCACGGCGCCGCGAAATTCGTAGGCATGGGCGATCAGCAACAGCAGCGCCCTGCGCAATGTGTCGGGCACGTCGGCGGCGGTGTCGCCGAAACCCGCCACGATATCGATCTCGACGCCATTGAGCGCCTTGCCGGCCTGATGGGCCGCCTTCAGCAACAGGCGCGGCGGTGCGGAGACCGCATCGAGTTCGAGATCGGTCATCGGCACCGATGTGCCGACGCCGTCGCGATCGTAGACCGTCATGGAAACCAGCGAGCGCACCGGGGCCACTGCCAGCCGGATGCAATTGTCGTCCGGCACACCATCGAGAAACTGGCGCCAGGTCTGGGTGATGAGTTTTACTCCCGCCACCTGTTCCAGATGGCCGGTCGAGGCTGCAATGAGATCGGTCAGATAGAGGTCGTCATCGGCGGTCTCGACGCGCAGATGGCGCTTGACCTCGTCAAGGGAAACGGCGGTGGCGGCAGGCGCCGTGAGCAGCATCAATGCCATGGAAACATCCGTTGCGGGAGACAGAAAGCCCCGCCCGAGGGGGTTCGGGCGGGGCCGGTTCGGCAGCCGGGCCGGCGGAGGGAAACGGCCCGTACGGTCCCGGGAGGGAAGGACCGTTACGCGGTGCCGAATTTCACCAGTTTGATGGCGTCGAAGTCCTGCACCCCGCCGCCGACGCGCTTGGTGGTGTAGAACAGCACATAGGGCTTGGCGGAATAGGGATCGCGCAGGACGCGCACGCCGGCCCGGTCGACGATCAGATAGCCGCGGGCGAAGTCGCCAAAGGCGATCGACAGGCTGTCGGACGCGATGTCGGGCATGTCCTCGGCCTCGGTGACCGGGAAGCCCATCAGCATGGCCTTCTCGCCGGCGGTCGCCGGCGGCTGCCAGAGATAATTGCCGTCGGCGTCCTTCAGCTTGCGGATCTCGGCCTGGGTGCGGCGGTTGAGCAGCCAGTTGGCGTTCTGCCGGTAGCCGGCCTTGAGCGCATAGATCGTATCGACCAGCACGTCGGAGGCATCGCTCGCGGCAAAGGCGCCATCGGTACCGGTCGGCACATAGCCGAGATTACCCCAGCTCCAGGCGGTTTCGGCCACCGCCGGATTGTCGAGCAGGCCCTTGGGCTTGTTGACGCCATCGCCGGTGATGAAGGCGGTGCTCTCCTGTTCGGCGAAGGCGATCTCCACCTCCTGCGCCAGCCATTCGTCGATGTTAATCGCAGCATCGTCGAGCAGCATCGCCGAGCGGGTCAGCGCCGTCGTCCTGTCCTCGATCAGTTTCCTGATCAGCCTGAGCGGGCGCGGCGTCGTCGTCACCAACTGGCGCGGCAGGGTACCCAGCCGCAGGCAGAATTGCAGCATGTTCCAGGTTGTTTCGAGATAGGGCCACTTGGCCATCTCGTCACACCAGGCCGCGCCGAACTGGTTGCCACGCAGGCCATCGGGATCACTCGCCGAAAAGACCTGGGCGATCGCCCCGTTCGGCCATTCGAGCAGGCGGCGAGACGGCAGCCATTTGGGTTTGCGGTCGCCGCGCTGGATGGCGAGCAGGCCCGACTCCCCCTCGATCATCACCTGGCGCACATCCTGATAGGTCTCGCCGACCAGCGCGATGCGGCCAGCGGTGTCGCCCCGGACATGGCGGTCGCGATGGACCAGCGCGGTGAGCCATTCGGCACCGGTGCGGGTCTTGCCGGCGCCGCGCCCGCCCAGCATCAGCCAGGTACGCCAGTTTCCGTGCGGCTCGCGCTGCGGAAGGTGGGAGAAGACCGGCCAGTCGCGCAAAAGAAACTCGCGTTCATCCGTCGTCAGCCCGCCGATCAGCGCCAGCCTCTGGGCTTTCGTCCGCAAGCGCTGCAATGCGCCTTTCAAGCTGTCGGCGGAACTCCACAACATCCGCCGGATATCGTCTTGCATGGGCTGCCTGTTCGATGTCCTTGACCATATCCGCCAGCTCGCGCAGCGATTTCACCAGCGCGAGGTGATTGCGCGTGCGCTTTTCCATGTCGCCGGTTTCGCCGCCGCCAATCTTGCCGGAGGCCGCTTCGAGCCGGTCGAGATCGGCCCGGATGGTGGTTTCCAGCCGCCGGGCAAGCGCCGCGACATGCTCTCCGTCGGGACTGTCGCCAGTGTCCGCAGCTTCCGCCTGCCGCCAGCCTTCCGTTTCGAACCAGGCCTCGACCAGCGCCGCGTCCGCCCCCATCAGCCGGGCGATCTGGCCCGTGGTCATGGCGTGATGCTCACAGGCGACCCGCGCGGCCCAGCGCTGTTGGGGGGTAAAGGAGACGCCGGGGCTGTCTTGTGATGCGTTTTCCATGGGTTCGACTTGGCCACTTTCGGGCCACTACTCACTCGATCATCATCCTCGGACCGGACCGAAGGCCCGTGATCCGAGAACCCGGAACTCAAAAGCCTGGATCCTCGCGTCAAGCGCGAGGATGACGAAGACCGGGGGCTTCGCGCTACCTGCTGCAAACATCGGATTGTTTGGTAATTTATGCCCCTGAACGGGCAGGCCAATAGAGTGGGCGCTGTCATGCCGCCGAACCGCCGCAAGCCGCACTTCTTCGACCGTAAAGAGACCCTACCAAATCACCGTTTCGGTGTCAAGGAATTTTTTCCTGGGATTTTATTCTTCATCCGGCCAGGTGACCAGATGGTCCTCATAGTCCTCGACCGTCAGGCCCTCCTCGCTGATGACCCGGCCGCGCACGGAGATGCCAGCTTCATGCACGGTCTCGGGATTGCCCGAGACGAGCGGGTGCCAGTCGTGGAGGTCCCTGCCCTCGGCGACGAGGCGGTAGGCGCAGGTCGGCGGCAGCCAGCCGATCTCGCGGACCTTGGCGGGCGTCAGGTCGATGCAGTCGGGCACCAGCTTGAAGCGGTATTCGTAATTGCGGCAGCGGCAGGTGTCGCAGTCGAGTTCGGCGCAGGCGATGTTGGTCCAGTGGATTTCCGCCGTGTCCCAATCTTCCAGCTTGTTGAGGCAGCAACGGCCGCAGCCGTCGCACAGGCTTTCCCATTCGGCCTCGCTCATCTCCTCGAGCGTCTTGCGCTTCCAGAACGGGGGTTGGCTGTCCATGGGTTCTCCTTGCCCTGTCCCTCTATCAGAGGCCGGGGCGCGCCGCCACTCCCCCGTCACTCCCCCGCCCCCCGGCGACCGCCCGGCCGCCGCTCGAAACAGCACCGCATCGCCTTTCAAAAAAATTCCAAAATCCTGCGCGATCTTGGTATATAGCGCCGGGGCACGACGCTGAGACATTTCGCAGGCCGGGAAGGGCGCGCGGGAGAGGCACTCGGGAAAGGCATTGGCGCGCATGCGCAACCCGTTCGACAACAAGGGCCGCAAAAAGGGCCGCAACCGGCTGCTCGAAATCGATTCGTGGATCGATTCGGCGATGTACCGGCTGTTTGCCGACGGTTCCGAGCGGTGGGAAAACCTCGTCGTCTTCTTCCAGCGCTTCCGGGTGACGGGTTTTCGCAAGTTCCTGGTCGAGGTTGCCGATGAGGGGATCACGCTCGGCCTGGGCGGGTTGATCCTGCTGCTCGCGCTGGCGCTGCCGGCCTTCGACGAAACCTCGAAGAACTGGCGCGACAAGACCGACTATTCCGTCGTCTTCCTCGACCGCTACGGCAAGGAGATCGGCCGGCGCGGCGTCAGGCAGGCCGATTCGGGCGAACTCAACACCCTGCCCGATCACTTCATCAAGGCGGTGCTGGCAACCGAGGACCGGCGCTTTTTCGAGCATTACGGCATCGACTTTCTCGGCCTTGCCCGGGCGCTGGCGGAGAACGTGCGGGCGAATTCCGTCGTCCAGGGCGGTTCGTCGATCACCCAGCAGCTCGCCAAGAACCTGTTCCTGACCAATGAGCGGACGATCGAGCGCAAGATCAAGGAAGCCTTCCTGTCGCTTTGGCTCGAGACCAATCTGGAAAAGAACGAGATCCTCAAGCTCTATCTCGACCGGGCCTATATGGGCGGCGGCAATTTCGGCATCACGGCGGCGGCCGACTACTATTTCGAGAAGAGCCCGAAGGACCTGACGCTCGCCGAGGCCGCCATGCTGGCCGGCCTCTACAAGGCGCCGACCAAGTATGCGCCGCACATCAACCTGCCCAATGCCCGGGCGCGCGCCAATGAGGTGCTGACCAATATGGTGCAGGCGGGCTTCATGACCGAGGGCCAGGTGGTGGCGGCGCGCAAGAAGCCGGCGACCCCGGTCGAGCGCAACGATGTGGAGCAGCCCAACTACTTCCTCGATTACGCCTTCGAGGAAGTGCAGGAGATCGCCCGCGGCCTGCCCGACAAGACCTTCTATGCCAAGAGCACGATCGACCTAGACCTGCAGAAGGCGGCCGAGGAAGCGATCAACTTCCATCTGCGCCAGTACGGCAAGGCCAAGGGCGTCAGCGAAGCCGCCATGGTGGTGATGGACAATGAGGGCGCGCTGCGCGCCATGGTGGGTGGGCTCGACTACGGCGAATCCCAGTTCAACCGGGCGACCAATTCACGCCGCCAGCCAGGCTCCTCCTTCAAGCCCTTCGTCTATGCCACCGCCGTCGAGGAACTCGAACTGACCGAGACCAGCCGGGTGGTCGACGGGCCGATCTGCGTCAGCCGCAATGGCCGTTCCTGGTGTCCGTCGAACTATTCCGGCGGCTATCGCGGCGCCATCGACGTGCAGACGGCGATCGTCAAGTCGATCAACACGATCCCCGTCAAATTCTATGTCGGGGCCGACGGGCGGCGCGGCATTGGCGGCCAGAAGATCGTCGACACGGCAAGGCGGGTCGGCATCACTTCCGAACTCATCATGTCGCCCGCCATGGTGCTGGGGGCGAACGGGCTCACCGTTCTCGAGATGGCAACGGGCTACGGCACCTTCATGACCGGCGGCTACAAGCTCAACCGACACGCGATCACCCAGCTGACCAATCTGCAGGGCGAGACGGTGTGGGACCGGCGCGACCATCTTCCGCCCAAGGTGCGGGCTATGAGCGAGCGCACGGTCGGCGTGATGAACCGGATGATGGCGCAAATTCCCGAATGGGGCACGGCGCGCAATGCGGCGCTTGACGGCATCCGCGCCGCCGGCAAGACCGGCACCACCAATGCCTATCGCGATGCCTGGTTCTCCGGCTTTACCGGCAATTACGTCGCCACGGTCTGGATGGGCAACGACAATTACCGCCCGACCAAGCGGCTGACCGGTGGCAATCTGCCGGCGATGATCTGGAAACAGTTCATGACCTTTGCGCATCAGAACATCGACCTCAAGCCGGTGCCCTATATCGACAATCCCCTGCCGGGCAAAAGCGAGGAGGCGATTGCGGCAGCATCCGACGACACGATCCAGCCAATCCTGCGGCCCAAGACCCTGTCGCAGGCAGCCGAGACCTATCTGCGCGACCTCGGCCGCACGCTCCGCAAGGCCAAGCCGCTGAGCCGCGGCGATGCGGTGGCGCAGCGTGAAGACACCGGCGACGAAACCGTGATCGCCCGTACCGCCTCGCCCGATGCCGGCGCGGGCCGGTCCGTGTCCCAATAGGCCGAACGGGATGATGGACATGGCAGCGAGGAGGGTTCGTCCGTGCGGCTGATCGTCAATACGCTGATCGTGCTCGCCATCGGGCTCGGACTGGGCAGCGTGACCGCCTGGTATTCGATCAGCGCGGGCCTCGACATCGGCGGTATCCGCTCGGGCCCGTGGCTTGCCTTCCCGTTCACCAGCGGGGCGTCGGTCGATCCCTATACGATGGCCAAGACGGCGCGCAACGGCACCATTCCGCTCGGCGCGACAGAAGGGCTCGCCTTCGAGGCGAAAGGCGACAGCCGGGGCGAGGCGCTCGATCTTGATTGCGACTATGTCGTTTCCGGCACGACGCCGCCCTCGCGGCTGTGGACGCTTGCCGCCTACACGGCGGCCGGTGATGTGATCTTGGCGCAGAACGGCAGCCAGCCGGCCCTTCACTCCGGCAAGGTGCTGCGCTTTGCGGACGGTTCGTTCCGCATTGCCGTCAGCCGTCAGCCGCAGCCCGGCAACTGGCTCGGACTGGCCGGCCAGGGACGGTTCCGGCTGGTCTTGCGGGTCTACGACACGCCGGTCACCTCGACCTCCGGTCTGGTTTCGCCGGTGATGCCGAACATCCTTCGCGAAAGGTGCGGCGAATGAACTGGCGGATGATCTACCTGGCGACCGTCGGGCTGGTGCTGGCAGGCATCGTCCATATCGCGATCGTGCTGCTCATCCCGCAATACGGCACGCGCGGCGCCTGGGCCTTTCTGTCGGGCCGCACCGACCTCTACGCCTTCTCTCCGCTCAAGGCGGAAGAAACCGGCTCGGCGATATCGGAAGTCGATCCGTTCTTTACCTATGGCATCTGCCGGTTCGACCTGCGCGAGGCGGGGCTGCGCATGGCGGGGCCGGAAGTTTCGAGTTTCTGGTCGGCATCGGTATTCGACGAATCGGGCGCGGTGGTCTACAGCCTCAACAACCGCACGGCGATAGACAACAAGCTCGACATCATGGTGATCAGCCCGCTGCAGGGGCTCGAAATGCGCGAGGCGCAGATCGATCAGCTGGAAGCCGCGGTCATCATCGAGGCGAGCATCGAGAAGGGCTTTGTCATCATCCGGGTGTTCGAGCCGGATTCAAGCTGGGCTGAGGAAAACGAGCGTTTCCTGCGCGAAATCGACTGCAAGCCGTTTCTGATCGGATCCTGAGTGTAGACCGGAAACTGTTGGCGGGCGGGGTGTCGGCCTGTCGGGCACAGGGAAAATCTGTCAATCCGATTGGCGCGGCGGCGTGGCGCCACGCGCGTCAAAGTTCCAGTCCGCCGCTCAACGCGGGAACGGCGGCAGTATGCGCTGCGAGGGCAGAACCATCCGTGTCGGCGTCGGCACGCGTTCGTAGCGGACACCGGTGAAGAACAGGACCTTGGCGCTTTGGCGGTCGCTTGTCGACGCTGCGCCCCTGATGCGGTCCGCCATGATCTTCTTTTCAATCTCGTGTCGCGGAAAATCTATGACCTGTCCCATGGGATACTCCTTTCCAGACAGGATGCTTCCTTCCGAATCAAACTACTTTCCGGGAAGCCTGGAACGATTGAACGCCAAGCAAGTTAACAGTCTGCTAACGTCTTCACGCGCAATCTGCCGGTGAGAGGTAATGATTCGTTCACCATTTCGGGCGGGCCGGCGGCACCTCTCCGGCGGGAAACGCTGCGAGCCGGCGCCTTTGGCAGGGTTGCGCTCCCATGAACCAGGTATTTTCGATCGATCACCGCCGCGGGGCTGCCTGCGATCTGGAACGGCGCACGCGGCAGACCCGCATCCTGGTCGATGCGACCCGCGACTTCACCGCTAAGGAACGGCCGTCGAACCGCGACATCACCGCCTACAAGGAAATGTTCTACCAGTGGATCGATCGCATCCTGCCGGCCGACCGCCGGCTGCTGTCGACGCTGCTGGCGCGTTCGGTGTTCACGCCGCGCGCGGTGGCGATCTATCTCGCTACCGATACGCTCGACATCGCCATTCCGTTCCTGCTCTATTCGCCGGTGTTGAACGAGCTCGATCTTCGCAACATCAGCGAGAAGAAGGGCCAGCGCCACGCCGATGTCATCGCCCGGCGTCAGGCGCGCCCGACCGCCGCGCCCGAGGGCGGCGCAACCCGACGGGAACCTCTACCGAAAGCCGAACCGGTTCAGCCGGAAAAGGCCGAAGCCAAGGTTCAAACCATCGCCCGCGAACATCCGGTCCGCCGTGAGAGCATCCCCCTTGGTGAAGCCGCCGTCCCGACCGGGCCTCCGGTCATTGACGAGGCGCCACAGCTTGCCGGCGAGCCGCTTGCCGCGACATCGGCGCCGGCAATGGCCGAGGAAATGCTGGCGCTGGCCTCGATCGGCGGTCGTCTCGGCAGAGACCGCACGCCGCATACCGGGGAAAGCGACATGCCGGACAGGCCGGCCGAACGCGCGACGTTCACCGACCGGCGCTATGACCGGCTGCCGAAGCGCGAGACCGGTCAGTTGCTGGCGCTTGCGCGCCGCCGCGACATCGATGGCCTGGCCAGCGCCATTGCCGGACTGAGCGGGCTTGAAATTCCGGCCATCCGCGCCCTGCTCACCGCCGAACATGGCGATGAAATCCTCTACCTCATCAAGGCGCTGGCACCCGAACCGCCGCGCGACCTGCAATTGCTGCTCACCGCCGCGCCGCGTTTCGGCCGCGGCATCGAGACCTATCAGGCGGCAAAGGCGCTGCTGGGCGATCTCGACACCGGTATTTGCAGGATGATCTTCAACCAGGTCGGCGCGACGTTCGAACTGCCGCGGCTCGATACGGTCAAGACGGCCAGGACGCCGTCGCCGCAACCGGCAGCGGCAGCCCGTCCCCTGGCAATACCGGACCGGTCCACCGGCAGCGACTTCGCCGACCGCGCGAGGGAGCGGCGTCAGGCGCTTTCACCGAGGCGTCAGCCGGTGCCGCGCGACCAACCGGCAGCAATGCCGCCACCTGCCCGGCACGCGGAGACGGCGACAGCCAGCCACCGCGACTTCCGCGAACTGTTTCAGGACAACGTGGTGGTCAATTTCGGCTGACCACCTCCCGCCGGTTACGCCCCGGCGACGACCTGGATCGAGGTCAGCGGCGCGGATTTCTCGATCTCCACGATCCAGCAATCGCTGTCGAAGCGCACTTGCTTGTCGAGATAATCGGAAACGGCGGCCGGATCGGCAGCGTCGAGCCGCTGCTCGAAATAGCGTTCGAACGGATTAGTTTCACCGATGAAAAGCTGCGGCGCGGGCGCATAGACATCGGCGCCTTGCGGCTTGAGATGCACGATGTAGACCGTGCCGCCCTCCTCCGCTCCCTTGCGCAGGATGGTGGCAAAAGCACCCTCCGCCTGTTCCCGGCGCATCAGGGCTGAAACGAAGATCGAGGATTTGAGCCGCATGGACGGCTTCTATCCGAACCGCGCGGAAATGTCAGCCGCGCGAAATCAGGCCGTCGCGGGCCAGGCGATCAAGCGTCGCCGTATCGGGCTTGCCGGTCACCGAAAGGCCATGCTTTTGCTGAAACCGCTTGAGGGCCGCCTCGGTCTGGCTTCCCAGAATGCCGTCGACATCGATCTCCGCACCCGTCGCCCTGGCAAGGCCGGTCTGCAGTTCGCGGATGAAGCCGGCATCGAGCCCGGCCTTGCCGTTCGCGTCGGCCGATTGCGAGGTGGCGATGACGTCAGACAGGCGGTCGCGCTTTGCCGCAGCAACCGTTTTCGGCAGGGTGCTTTCGATCAGCGCCAGCAGTTCCGGCGAGGCATTGCCCGAGGCCGGCAATCCGTTGCGTTTCTGATAGGCGGCGATCGCCGCGCGGGTTACCGGCCCGTTGAGGCCGTCGACCGTGCCGGAAAAGTCGCCGGTGCGGGCAAGGGCTGCCTGAATGCCCTCGATCAGCTCGGATTTCACCGCCACCGGCCTTGCCGGAACGGGAATGGCCCTGGGACGCACCGACGTCGTTCTAACCGGCCGCGCATCCATGGTGACCGACTGGGTCGTCGTCATGTCGCGGGTCGCCCAGATCGGATCGGGATGGGCGCCGCTCTGGGCGAAGAAGATGTTTCCGGCGACCAGCGCGAAGGCGGCCAGGAAGGTGCAGCCGCCGGCCGCGGCGGAAGGATTGTTCTGGAGAACGGAAAAGATCCGGTAGATAAGGCCGCGTTTCATGTTCGGCTCCTATGCGATGTTGCGCAATATGCGCAGGTTGGTGCGGGCCTCACCTTCGTTCCCGCCGGTTTCATCCGGCTTTTTTTCCGGCACCCGTTCGATCCTGCTGATCTGGCTGGGCGCGGCCACTTTGCGCTGGGCGATGCCGTGGATCGGCAAGGTCACCGTGGCAAGGGTCCCCTGGCCGCGGCGGCTCGAAAACTCGACCTTGCCGCCATGCAGCTCGACGAGGCCCTTGACCACGGACAGGCCGAGACCGGTTCCCTCGAACTTGCGGTCGTGCTTGCTGTCGGCCTGGAAGAAGGGCGTTCCGAGCTGGCCGATATTCTCCGCCGATATTCCGACGCCACAGTCCTGCACGGACAGCTTGACGAAGCGGGCAAGCCGCCGCACCGATACCTCGATGATCGAGCGCTCCGGCGAGAACTTGATCGCATTGGAAAGCAGGTTGATCAGAATCTGGCGCACCGCCCTTTCATCGGCGACGATTTCCGGCGCATCCTCAAAACCGGCGCATTCGATCCCGATCGAACGGATCTCGGCCTGGCCACGCATGATCGCGGCGGTCGTCGTCAGGCAGCGGGCAAGATCGAAGCGCTCGGGGAATATCTCGTAGAGGCCGTGATCGATCTTCGACATGTCGAGAATGCCGTTGAGAACGTCAAGCAGGTGGCTCGCCGAATCGTGGATCAGACCGACATACTCGGCCTTGCGCGCGGCATCGAACTTGTCGGCAAGCGGCCCGCGCAACAGATCGGAAAAGCCCAGAATGGCGTTGAGCGGCGTCCTGAGCTCATGGCTCATATTGGCGAGAAACCGACTCTTGGCGATGTTCGCCTTTTCAGCCTCTTCCCGCAGGCGCGCGGCCGCCTCACCGGTCTCCCTTTCCCGCGTGACGTCACGCATCGAAAAAATATGGCAACCCTCGGCCGGCGAAGCCTCGCTGCCGGCCGAAATCTCGACCCAGCCGGCGGCACCTTGCATGCCCGAGCGCAGGGG
The DNA here is from genome assembly GCA_020441665.1 of Nitratireductor sp. Taxonomy (GTDB): domain Bacteria; phylum Pseudomonadota; class Alphaproteobacteria; order Rhizobiales; family Rhizobiaceae; genus Salaquimonas. The sequence continues at coordinate 21,792 of JAGRLT010000122.1, read as the reverse complement.
CCGGAAATGCATCGGGCCGCTGTCCCTTGCCGCCGGCAGGTTGACCGTCGCCAGGAACTGGCCCAGCGGCACACGGTCGAGCACCTGCACGAGATCGAGGAAGTGGCCACAATCCCTGGCCGGATCATGGCCGAGCAGCCGTGCGGCGCGTTCGCTCATCGCCAGCAGCCGGCCGCGATCGTCATGGATCGACCAGGGCTGGACCAGTTCGGGAGTGCCGGCAAGCGCGCAGGCTTCCTCCGCCTGGCGCAGACGCTGCGCCAGCGATGCCACACTGGCATCGCGCCCGGTTTTCGATGGTTTGGTATTAGGCAAGTCCGCTACCCACTTTCTCGTCGCCCAAGGCTCGCACAGCACTTTTAATGGAACCCTAAACGGCGCGGCGGCGGCGGCGGCAAAGCCGGGCAAAGGCGGCTAAACCGGCGGATATTTACAGACATGGTTAACGAAGTCTCACCGGTGGGAGGAGCGCCCGAAAGCGCCGGCGAATCCGCCGCTTTCAGCCCTCGCGGCGATCGGTTCGAGCCTGCTTTCAAAGCCCCTTCCGGCTCGATCCGGCAGGATCGCTAAAATTTTAATAAAATCCGCATGGCAGGCAGAATGCTTCCTTATTGCCGGGTTGATAGGTTCCGCAGCCGGGAAAGGTGACATCATGTTCTTATTTCGCGCTATCTTCTGGCTCGGTCTCATCGCCGCCGTCATTCCGGTAAATCCGGCCGATCTGCCGGACGGGCAGCGCCAGGTTTCAGCCCTTGAGACGGTCGGTCTAGCGCGCTCGATCGCCTCGGATGCCGCCGGCTTTTGCGGCCGCAACCCGGCCAGTTGCGAAACCGGCCATCTGCTGATCTCGCAGATCGGCATCAAGGCGAAGGAAGGCGCAAGGCTGGCCTATACCTGGCTCGACCAGCGCTACGGCAATGAGGCGGGCGCGGGCGAAACGGCGCAAGCCGCCGGCCCGACCATCGATCCCGTTTCGACCGGGACGGTGAACTGACAGCAAACCATCACGGACGCGATCGCAGCCTGTTCACCCCCGACGCCGTTTCCTGTATGGAAACTCGGAAAGGGACGGACCGGCATGGATATTGAAGAAATCGCGGAAAACTTCGAACTGCTCGACGAGTGGGAAGACCGCTACAAATACCTCATCGAGCTTGGCGATCAGCTTGAACCGTTTCCGGCGGAAAAGCAGGATCAGGCGCACAAGGTGCAGGGCTGTGTCAGCCAGGTGTGGATCGACAGCCGGGCGGAAGATGGCGGCGATCCGGTGATCCATTATTCCGGCACGTCCGATGCCCATATCGTGCGCGGCCTCATCGCGGTGACGCTGGCGCTGTTTTCGGGCCGTCCCGCAAGCGAAATACTGGCGACCGACGAAGGAGCGGTCTTCGACCGGCTGGGGCTCAAGGAGCACATCACGCCGCAGCGTTCGAACGGGCTCAAATCCATGGTTCAGCGGGTCAAGGATATCGCCACCCAGGCGAGAGCGGCATAGGGCCCATCCAGGTTCCTCCGGAACCCTCATAGCGACGGACGGTAGCCCTCGCCGCCCCATTGGCGCATCGGCCTGCCGCCGCCGACGGCTACCAGACCGTAATGGCGAACGAGCATCTGCAACGCGGTGCGAAGCATCAGCTTGGCCGAACGGGGTGGCCAGCCGCGCTCGCGCTCCACGGTTTCAAGCCCTTTGAGAAAGCAGCAGACATCGGTGGCGATGCCGGCAAGTTCCGGGCCGATCGCCTGTGTCGCCGCTTCAAGCCGCCTTCTGGCATCGATCGCGAAATCGCTGATATCGGCCTGCGCCGGTCCCGACCGGCTACCGGTCGCAACGCTGGCGATCCAGTTTGCGGAGATGCGCGGCTGCAAGCCGGCGCATTCAAAATCCCGGCGCAGGCGTTCTCCGGCGCGAAACTGGGCCTCATCGATGAAGGACTGGCCCCGTGCGTCCTTTCGCGCGTGCAGGCGGGAGAGCGGCGATTCGGCGAGATTGACCGTCCGTTCCTCCCGGCCGGTTCCGCTCGCAACGGTCCGGGTGCCGCGGAGCTGATTTTGCGCCTGGAAGCCGTCTTCGGGATCGAGCAGCCGGGTCAGCGCCGCCCTGCCCTCGGCCGATAACCGCAGCCGCTCATTGCCATGAAGCAAGCCGCGGGCAAGCGCCACATCGACCGTATGCAGGGGAAAATGCAGCGCCTTGTGCCCGATCGCAATCCGGTAGCGTCCGCCATCACCCTGCCAGCAGGCGCCGGCATCTCCGGCCGATTGCAGCGCCTTGAGAAGCCGCGCCAGGCTCCGCAACGCACTATTCATGGTGAAGGGCCTCGCTGCTTGCCGATTCATACAGGGCTCGGGCCGAGACCAGCAGGTTTTCCATCGCCTCGAGCTGTTTATCGAACTCCGCATCGTCGCGCAGATCCTCCACCAGGCGGCAGGCATGGGCGATGGTGGTCCGGTCGCGGCGGAAGAACTCGGCGACCTTGTGATAGGGCGAGGAGAAGACCGTGTGCATCAGATACATCGCCTTTTGCCGGGATAGGCAGATACCGGCCTTGCCGCGCGAGCTGCGATAGAGATCCTTCAATTCGACGCGGTCGAGAACACTGACCAGTTTGACTACCAGCCGACCGGCCGCCTGGTCGTAATCGGGCTCGACGGGTTCGCTGGGGCGCGGAATTCGCGAACGGCGCGACAAGATCGGCATCTCTGCCAGGCTGATTCCGGTTCGGCCGGACTTGCCGACACAAATACGCTGGTACATGGAATACTCCCCTTTTCAGGATAATATTCCTATACTGGGTTTATCAATCAAAAATTGTATATTTTAGTAATTTCAATTTCAGATGGCAGAAATTTGTAAATCGGTTCAATGCCTTCCCGCATGGCCAGCGCGCAGGAAGCAAAAGTTATCCTCTTTCCCGATCGTCCGGCTGCGCCTGGCGGGAAGGCTGGTGATTGGCCGGGACTGGCCGGCCGGAGTGGATTTGACTTCCCCCGGCGGTTCGCGCCGGCGGAATCCGACCGATCAGGCAGCGGAGCGCACAAGCAAAACGGCGCCCATCGGGCGCCGTCCTCGATACCCGCCCTTGCGACGGATCAGGCGGGGAGAAGCGGCAGCACCGGCGGAAAGCCGCCGGTGCGCGAGCGGTGGCGCTCAGCGGCTGCTCTTCGTACCCTTCTTGCGGCCAAGGCCCTTTTCCTTGGCGAGCGTGGAACGGCGCTCGGAATAGGCCGGAGCGACCATGGGATAGCTCTGCGGCAGGCCCCACTTCTCGCGATACTCCTCGGGCGACATGTCGAAATGCGAGCGAAGATGACGCTTCAGCGATTTGAACTTCTTGCCGTCCTCCAAGCAGATGATGTAATCGCGAAACACCGATTTCTTGGGATTTACCGCTGGTTCCTGTTCCGGTGCCGTGGGTTCCACACCGATCGCAGTAATCGTGGACAAAGCCTTGTGCACATCGCCGATCAGGCTGCTGAGATCGGCGGAGGGGACCGGATTGTTGCTCACATAGGCGGATACTACTTCCGCCGTAAGTTCCAGCATCAAATCCGGATTGCTGGCATCGATGGTGAGATCGTTCATTGCCGTTATTCTTTCTGTACTTGTTGGTGGGTCAAATTATGTGCAGCATACACATGAATAATGGTGCTGCCATCCGAGCCAATTCTATTATAAATACCGATTGGCTTCAATCTTGTTTAACTAGCTATAATGACGAAAATGTCAACAATATTGGCCTTTCAAGATTGCCATATGCTGAATTTTTTGCTTGCGCAAGGGAAGGTCAATTAATACGTGTATAATACATAAATTTCTCGCGAATGTAGAGCGGCGCCCGCAATCAAGGGCATAAAAGAGCGCGATTCGACTTCATGCCGGGGCCTTTTGCTTTGCGATCATTTGCCCGGGCGCCCAGCCTCCTATTGAATATTCTGAATACTTAGGCTTCCGTTTCCCTATATCCTACAAGGGCTTGATGCCCATTCCGCGATGCGCGCGCGGCAATGCCGGACGGGCTATTCGGCATCGGACATCTCGTCGGCCACGCTGCCATGCCACAGGGGGTAGCCCACCTTATAGGCCGCCCTGGCGAGCAGATGGGCCGCGATGGGGGCGGTCAGCACGAAGAAAATGACACCGGCAAGCGCCCGGGCCGCCGTGCCGCTGTCGCCGGACACGATCGCAAGCGCGATCATCATCAGGCCGGAACCGACGGTTCCAGCCTTCGAGGCGGCATGCATGCGCGAATAGACATCGGGCAGCCGAATCAGCCCGATCGCGGCTATCAGCGCGAAAAACGCACCGACGATAACCAGAACTCCAGCCAGAACGGGCGCCATCATCGCTTGCCCTCCCGATCCTCGAGCAGGGCCCTTTCATGGTCGCCGACACCGCGTTCGAGCACGAAGCGGGCGAAGGCGACCGTCGCCAGGAAGCCGACAAGCCCGAGCGCCAGGGCGATATCGACGTAAAGATGGTAGCCGGTCTTGACGCCGATGACGGCGATGAAACCGATCACCACCCCCACCAGCATGTCGAGCGCCATGATCCTGTCGGGGAGTGTCGGCCCGACCACGACCCGGTAGCAGGTGAGAAAGAAGGAAAGGGTGAGCATCACCAGGGCAATGGAAATGGCAAAGTCGAGAAAGTGGAATGCGCTCATGGCCGGCTCCTATCTGAACGCATTGAGGATCTTGCGCTCGAACCCGTTGGCGATGTCCGCGACATTGCCGGGAATGTCGGAGCAATCGATGGCATGGACGTAAAGATGCTTGCGGTCGGCGGAAACATCGACGGAGAGCGTGCCGGGCGTCAGGGTGATCAGGTTGGCGAGCAGCGTGATCTCGAAATCCCGGTCGACGGTGAGCGGAAAGGCGAAGATGCCGGGCTTGGTTTCCATGCGCGGGCTGAGCACCAGTACCGCCACGCGGAAGGCCGAGAGCGCCAGTTCGCGGATGAAGAGCAGCAACAGCGAGAAAATGCGCAGCGTGCGGCCGAAATAACCTCCCGTGCCGGTCTGTTCGCGGATCAGCCAGAGCGAGAACAGGCCGAGCAGGAAGCCGAACAGCAGGTTGAGTTCGCTGAAATTGCCGGTAACAGCCGCCCAGCACAGCATCAGCAGCATATTCATCAGCAGGAGGTTCATTGGCCGCCTCCGAAGACAGAACCGATATAGTCGCCAGGATAGAGCAATCCGCGCGCCGCGTCAGCGCTCGTCGACAATAGCGCCTCCGGCATCAGGCCGATCGCCAGCGTCAGCAGCACCAGCGCGCCGAGCGCCAGGAACGCGCCCTGTCGATATGCCTTTTCCAGCGGCTCGACCTTCCAGGCCTCGGCGCCGTCGGGCGTATCCTGCGGCCCGCCCCGCCAGAAAGCGAAGATCCATACGCGGAAAATCGCGATGGTGGTCAGCAGGCCCGACAGCAGGATGACGAAGGCAAGCCACCAGGCTCCGCTCTCGACGCTGGCCCTGACCAGCACGAACTTGCCCCAGAAACCCGATGTGGGCGGCAGGCCCGACACGGAAAAAGCCAGGATCAGGAAAGCGGCCGCGAGCCATGGCGATGCGGCATAGAGCCCGCCGCTCGCCGACAGGCTCGAGGTTTGCGAAAGCCGCGCCATGATGCCGGCGGCAAGATAGAGCGCCGTCATGACGATCATCGAATGGACGGCATAGACCATCAGCCCCGTAATGGCGGTAAGCGATCCGACCGCAAGACCCGCCATCATGGTGCCGATGCCGGAGATGACGAGATAACCGAGAATGCGGCGGATTTCGCTCTGGGCAAGGGCGCCGAAGACGCCGGCCAGCATGGTGAAGGCCGCCACCCAAGCGATGGTATCGGCCAGAACAAGCCGCTCCTGGGCAAACAGCATCAGCAGGACGCGCAGCAGCGAGTAAACGCCGACCTTGGTCAGCAGGCCGGCGAACAGCGCGGAAACCAGAAACTTCGGCGTATGGTAGGAGGCGGGCAGCCAGAAATTGAGCGGAAAAGCCGCCGCCTTCATGGAAAAGGCCAGAAGATACAGGATCGCGATCGTCGTCACGGGGCCGGCGCGCGCGGCGCTGCCCGGATCGCCGGACGCATTCAGCTTCTGCCAGATATCGGCCATGTTGAGTGTGCCGAGCAGACCGTAGAGCAGGCCGGTCGCGATCAGGAACAGGGTCGTGGCGACCAGGTTGAGGAAGGCGTATTTCATCGTTCCGTCGAGCTGGCGCTGCTCGGAACCGAGCACGATCATGCCGAAGGACGAGATCAGTAGAACCTCGAACCAGACATAGAGATTGAAGATGTCGCCGGTCAGGAAGGCACCCGATACGCCGGCCATCATCAGCATGAAGAACGGATAGAAGCCGTAGCGTCTTTCCAGGGTCGTCGTCGTCGATGCCGCATAGACGGCGCCCGTCAGCGCGATCAGCGAGGAGACGAAGGCGAGAAGCGCGCCGGCGATGTCGACCGAGAACGATATGCCGAAGGGCGGCAGCCAGCGCCCCATGGTCATGGTCACCGGCCCCTCCGCCGATACGCGCTGCAGCAGCAAGCCGGTCGACAGCGCCAGCAGCGCCATGGCGAGGATGGCGATCTGTCCGTGCCAGCGGGTCTTGCCGCGCAGCATCAGCAGCAGGGCGCCGAAGAGCACCGGCACGACGACCGGCGCGACGATGATATAGTCGGCAAGGTGGAGATTTGCCTCCACCAGGATGCCGGTCGGATCGACGTGTCCGCTGGATGCGCCTGCCATGGATCAATATCCCCTTGGTGGCGCCGGCTCATCGACCGGCTCGGCAAAGCGCATGCTGTCGGTATCGTCGGTATGCAGGTCCTGGAAGGACCGGTAGCCGAGCACCAGCAGGAAGGCGAAGAAGGAAAACGAGATCACGATCGCCGTCAGGATCAGCGCCTGGGGCAGCGGATTGGCGGTCGGATCGACGGGCACCTGCAGGCCGGCGGGAATGATCGGCGGCACTTCGCGGGTCAGCCTGCCGGCGGTGAAGATCAGCAGGTTGACCGCATTGCCGAGCACGGCGACGCCGAGCAATACGCGAATGACGTATTTCGACAGCAGCAGGTAGATGCTGACGGTGAAGAAGATGCCGACGAGAATGGCGAGATAGACTTCCATCAGTTCTCCATCCTGTCTTCAAGGCCGAGCGCGATCGCGGTGATCGATCCGACGACGACGAAATAGACGCCGATATCGAAGAAGAGCGGCGTCGACAGCGCCAGTTCGACGCCGAAGACGGTCGGAAACACCCAAAGCCCGGTGAGGAAAGGAACGCCGGCGAGGATGGAAGGCAGGCCGGCGCAGGCGGCGAGAAACAGACCGAAGCCGGCGAGCGTGATCGGATGGAAATAGAGCGCCCGGCGCACCGGGGCGACGCCGTTGGCGATGCCGTAGATCGCAAAGGCGGAAGCGGCGATCAGGCCGCCGATGAAGCCGCCGCCGGGATCGTTGTGCCCGCGCAGCAGGATGAAGACCGAGAACACCACCATGAGCGCGGTGAGATAGGGCGCGACGGTGCGGAAGATGATCGTGTTCATTGCTCGGCCTCCGCGCGCGGGCGCCTGGCCTTGACCCGGATCAGCGCGATGATGCCGAGGCCGGCAATCATCACCACGGCGATCTCGCCCATCGTATCGAGGCCGCGGAAGTCGACGATGATGACGTTGACGATGTTGCGGCCATGGGCGACGACGCGGCTATAGGCGGTGAAGAAGTCGGACAGGGCCGGATCGAAGGGCACCTGCAGAACGGCGAGCAGCAGCAGCAGGAAGCCGCTGCCGGCGATCAGCGCGACGGCGGTGTCGAAGAAGCGCTCGCCGAACGGGCGATGATCGGTCTTGTCGAGGATCAGCCTTGTCATGACGAGCGCGAGGATGACGACCGACAGGGTCTCGACCATGAACTGGGTGAAAGACAGGTCCGGCGCGCCGAACAGGATGAAGATCACCGCGACGGCAAAGCCCTGAATGCCGAGCGAAACGATCGCCGTCAGCCGGTCGTGGGCGTAGATGACGGCCGCCAGCCCCAGCACCGCGAGCAGGAAGATGCCGGCCTCATAGAAGGTCGGCGTGACGAATTGGGGAAATTCGGGAAACTCGCCATAGCGGATGAGCCCGTACCAGATGGCGACGCCGAAGATCAGGAAGACCGTTGTCATATAGGCTTCCATGCGGCCGTTCTGCAGGAAGCGCGTGATGAGGGTCGACAGCGAGACAAGGCCCGAAATGAACTGGTCGAAACCCGTGTCCGGCCCCCAGCCGATGCGGTGCAGCACCTTCGCCATGGCGAAGCGGGCCTGCGGCAGGAAGCAGAAGACGGCGATGCCGAGCGCGATGGTCACCACCGACAGGGCGAGCGGCAGGCCGATGTGAAAGGCGATCGCCGCATGGGCATCGACCTCGGCCCCGGCGACGGCGCCTGCCATGGGCGAGACAAACAGATGGTTGGTTGTGTGCGCGACAATCGCCGAAACGAGACCCAGCGTGGCGAGCACCACGGGGCCGAGCCACATCAGCACCGGGCCCTCATGGGCGTGTTTCGGCGTTTCCTTCGCCTCGCCGAGGAAGGGCCGAATGGCGACGGCGGCGGCGATCACCAGCATCAGCGCATTGCCGATGATGGTGAACAGGGTGATCGCGACCGACCACGCATCCGCCCTGGCGATCGCCGCATAGATTTCCTCCTTGGCCATGAAGCCGATGAAGGGCGGCAGGCCGGCCATGGAGAGCGATGCCAGCGCGGCGGCGGCGAAGGTGAGTGGCATGGCGGAGCGCAGGCCGCCCAGCGCGCGGATATCGCGCGTCCCCGCCTCATGGTCGATCAGACCCGCGACCATGAAGAGCGCGCCCTTGAACAGCGCGTGGGCGACGAGATAGTAGACGGCGGCCTCGATCGCCTTTTCATTGCCGAAACCGGTAAGGCTGACCAGAAGGCCGAGGGAGGCGACGGTGGTATAGGCGAGCATCAGCTTGAGATCGGTCTGGCGGATGGCAAGCAGCGTGCCGATCACCAGCGTTGCCGTGCCGAAGACCGGCAGCACCGTCTGCCAGACGAGCGTGTCGCCCAGCACAGGGTTCATCCGCATCAGAAGATAGACGCCGGCCTTCACCATGGTGGCCGAATGCAGATAGGCGGAAACCGGGGTCGGCGCCTCCATCGCGTTGGGCAGCCAGAAATGGAACGGAAACTGCGCCGATTTGGTGAAGGCGCCGCCGATGACCAGCCAGAAGGCGAGGAGATAGAACGGACTTTCGCGCAGCACGTCGCCACTGTTGAGGACCAGCGACAATTCGTTCATGCCGGTCACGAGATGCAGCACGACGACGCCCGCAAGCAGCGCCAGTCCGCCGCCGCCGGTCACCACGAGAGCCTGCAGCGCGGCACGGCGCGAGGCCATCCGATTGTGGTCGAAACCGATCAGCAGAAAGGAGGTGATCGAGGTCAGTTCCCAATAGATGAACAGCGCGATCAGATTGTCCGCGGTGACGACGCCGATCATCGATCCCATGAAGAGAAAGAGAAAGGCGAGGAAGCGGCCGTGCTGGGCGTGGCCCTTCAGATAGCCGCCGGCATAGAGAATGATCAGCGTGCCGATGCCGCTGATCAACAACGCGAAGGTAAGCGACAGGCCGTCGAGGAAATAGGATAGATTGACGCCGAGCGAGGGCGCCCAGACAACACCCATCGTGGCCGCTTCGCCTTCGGCCACCGAAGGCACATAGCCCAGAAGATGCGCGAAGATGCCGGCCGGGATCAGCGCCAGCAGCCAGGCCGCATTGGCTCCCATGATCCGCACCAGAACCGGCGACAGCAATGCGGCAAGAAATGGCGACAGCAAAAACACAATGGTCGGATTCATGCCTGTCATCAAAACTCTTGCCGCTTCCGCTTTCCGGGTGTGTTTGAGAGCCGGTTTATCCGGTAATAGTCCAAAGCACCCGGCCGCTTCAAGTAAAAGCGGTCCTATCAACAGGCCGTTGATGCGCCGTCGCGCCGCGGACACGGCGAATTGATCACGGGGATGGGCAAGCCGCCGTTGAGCTTCGCCGTCCGCCTGCCTATCTTGGCGTTGAGACAATTGCGCCGGCATGCCGCCGGGACGCATCATCCTGCTGCCGATAGGGAGAGGCCAATGACAAAAGTCGAGAAGAGCGAGGCTGAATGGCGCCAGGAACTGACGCCCGAGCAATTTCGCGTATTGCGCAAGCACGGCACGGAACGCGCCGGCACCTCGCCGCTCAACCATGAGAAGCGCGAAGGCATGTTTTGCTGCGCGGGTTGCGGCAGGCCGCTGTTCCGGTCTGAAGCGAAATTCGAATCCGGTACCGGCTGGCCGAGCTTTTTCGAACCTTCCGGCAAGGAAAGCGTCAGCGAGTATGAAGATCGTTCCTTTTTCATGCGGCGCACGGAGGTTCGCTGCGCCGACTGCGACGGACATCTGGGCCATGTCTTTCCGGACGGGCCGAAGCCGACGGGCCTGCGTTATTGCATGAACGGGGTTGCGCTCGATTTCAAACCGGACGAAACATAGGCTTCCCCTGCCTGTCGCGTTTGGCGGCGCCCCATCGGAGACATCCATGCATTCGAGCTTCAAACGCATCGGCGGCGAGCCGGTGGCGGACAGAAAGACCATTACCCGCGTCGTCCATGGCGTCACGCTGAGCGACGACTACAATTGGCTCAGGGCCGAAAACTGGCAGGAGGCGCTGCGCGATCCTGGCAGCCTGCCGCAGCCGATCAAGGACTATCTCGAAGCGGAAAACGCCTATTTTGCACGCGCGATGGCCGATACGGCGGCGCTGCAGGAGGTGCTGGTCGCCGAAATGCGCGGCCGCATCAAGGAAGACGACAGTTCCGTGCCGGTGCCGGACGGGCCCTATCGCTATGGCTGGCGCTATCTGGAAGGGGCTGAGCATCCGGTCCATTTTCGCACCGACCTTGCCGATCGGAACGAGCAGATCCTGCTCGACGTGCCGGCGGAAGCGGCCAAGCACGACTATTTCCAGCTTGGCGCGGCGGAAATGAATCCCGGCCACACACTGCTGGCCTGGTCGTCGGATACCAGCGGATCGGAATATTACCGGCTGAAGTTCCGGCCGGCGGGAAGCCTCGAGGATACCGGCGAAGGCATTGGCGATGTCGGTTCGCTCGCCTGGGCCGACGACGAGACGCTGTTCTACACCCGGATCGACGACAACCATCGGCCGAGCAAGGTATTCCGCCACACGCTCGGCAGCAATCCGGCCGATGACGTTCTGGTCTATGAGGAGAGCGATCCGCGGTTTTACTGCGGTGTCGGGCGGTCGCGCTCGGGCGCATACATATTCCTCCAGACCGGCATGAACGACCAGCAGGAAGTCCGCTTCCTGCCCACTGCGACGCCGGATGCCCAATGGCAGGTGATCGAGCCGCGGCAGGAAGGGCTCGAATATTCCGTCGACCATCAGGGCGACCGTTTCGTCATCCACACCAATGCCGGAGGCGCAACGGATTTCAAGCTGGTGGAAACGCCGGTTTGCGCGCCCGGCATGGCGAACTGGAAGGATATCATCCCCCATTGCGAGGGGCGGATGGTGCTCTCGGTCGATGCCTACCGGGATTGGCTGATCTGGATGGAGCGCGAAAACGCCCTGCCCCGCATCTGCTTCATGGGGCCGGATGGCACGGTGCGGTCGATCGCCTTCGAGGAAGAGGCTTATGCGCTCGGCGTCTCGCCGCTGCCCGACTATGACAATGATGTCTTCCGCTTCATCTATTCCTCGCCGACGACGCCGTCGCAGACCTATGACTACGATCTGAAGACGGGCGAGCGCACCCTGCTGAAGGAGCAGGAAGTGCCGTCGGGGCACGATCCGCACGATTATGTGACACGGCGGATCACGGCGGTGTCCCATGACGGCGCGCAGGTGCCGGTGACCGTGCTGCATCACAAGGACACGCCGGTCGACGGCAGCGCGCCCTGCCTGCTCTACGGTTATGGCTCCTACGGCATGTCGATGCCGGCGGGCTTCAACACCAACCGCCTGTCGCTGGTCGATCGCGGCTTCGTCCATGCCATCGCCCATATTCGCGGCGGGCAGGAAAAGGGCCGCGCCTGGTATGAGGCGGCGAAGTTCGGCGGCAAGCCCAATACGTTCAAGGACTTCATCGCCGCCGCCCAGGCTCTTGCCGAGCAAGGTTTCGCGGACAGGGATCGGATCATCATCCAGGGCGGTTCCGCCGGCGGGCTGCTGGTGGGTGCCGCCGTCAACATGGCGCCGGACGCCTTTGCAGGCGTCATCGCCGACGTGCCCTTTGTCGACATGCTCAACACCATTCTCGACGACAGCCTGCCGCTGACGCCGGGCGAATGGTCACAATGGGGCAATCCGATCGAAAGCGAACAGGCCTTTGCCGATATCCGCGCCTATTCGCCCTACGACAATGTCGGCGCAGGAGCCTATCCGCCCATGCTGGTGACCGCAGGGGTTTCCGATCCGCGGGTCACCTATTGGGAGCCGGCGAAATGGGTCGCGAAACTGCGCGCGCTCAAGACCGACGACAATATCCTGATGCTCCGGACCAACATGACTTCCGGCCATTTCGGCAAGTCGGGCCGTTTCGCCGCCCTCGAGGATGCCGCGCGCGCCCAGGCCTTCGCGCTCAAGGTGGCGGGAGTAATTCGGTGACAGTTTACTTAATTCAGGACAGGGCTCGCGCCTCCGGCCGGCCCAGGAAACGAATTAAGTAAACTGTCACCGAATTATGTCCACCGCCGGAACCGCCTTGAGGTAGGCCGCGATCGCGGCGCGGTCCTCCTTGGAAAGATGGGTCATGTTGTCCTGAACGGAGACCATGGCACCGCCGACGGAATCGAAATCCGGCGTGAAGCCGGTTTCCAGATAGCTGGCGATTTCGGCCGCGCTCCAGCCGCCTATGCCGCCCTCGCCCGAGGTGATGTTGGGGATCTTGCCATCGCCTTCCGGTGCCGGCCCGCCGCCGAGCCAATGGCCTTCATCCATGCCGCCGAAGCCGAACAGGGTGCGCGGGGTGTGGCATTCGCCGCAATGGCCGGGCCCTTCCGCCAGATAGCGGCCACGCTCGATGTCGCCCTCGCCCTGAAGCCCGGTCTTGACCGGCGCGGGATCGAGGAAGAGCCGCTTCCACAGCCCGATCCCCCGGCGCAGCTTGAACGGCAATGCCAGTTCATGGGGCTCGTTTTCGCGCATCACCGGCTCGAGGGTTCTGAGAAAGGCGAACAGGTTCGAAACGTCCCCGCCGCTCATCCGGGCATAGGAGGCGTAGGGAAAGGCCGGATAGTAGTGGCTGCCCCGGGGCGAGACGCCGTTCCACATGGCGTTGGCGAATGCTTCCAGCGACCAGTTGCCGATGCCGGTCACGGGATCGGGCGAGATGTTGGGCGTGACGAAAATACCGGCCGGCGTGTCGAGGCGATGGCCGCCGCCGAGCCTTTTCTTGTCATCGCCCTTGGCGCCCTTGTCCGCATGGCAGGAGCCGCAGCCGCCGGCCCAGAAGATTGTTTCGCCAGCCGCCGCATCGCCCTCGACAAGGCTTGCCTGCTGCACCCGCGACAGTCCCTGCGGCCGGGTCAGGGCCCAGAAGGCGGCGATCCCGACGGCAGCCAGCACCAGCGCCGCCGTGAACAGTTTCCTCAGCATGGCAAACCTTTCAGGTTTTCTCCACCGGCAGCCCAAACGGTTGCGCCGGGAACGGGCCCCGGCGCAAGATTACGCACCCTTCAAAGCGAAGGAAACGGAAATCCGGTCAGCCCTTCACCCGATAGGTTTCATGGCAGGATTTGCAATTGCCGCCGACCGATCCAAGAATCGGACCGAGCGCTTCGGCGGAAGCCGGAGCCGCCTCGATCGCCGCTGCCGTGTCCATCGTCGCCTTGTCGACCGCTGCGGTGAAGCCAGCCATGTCCTGCCAGATTTTCGGCGAGGCGGTGGTATTGCCGCCCATATCCGATCCCTCGGGGAAATGCTGGCCAAAATTGGCGAAGACGAAGTTCATGGTCTTGAGCGCGGCAAGCGCCTGCTTGTCGTTGAACGGCACGTCGCCCTTGGCCATGCCGGCCAGCAGGCCGATGGCAAGGCCGTTGGCCTGCATGCCGTTCTTGCGGGTGGCAATCGGGTCAGCGCCACCGTGTGATGCGGCAAATGCCAGGCTGCCCGAGACGAGGGCGGCCGCCACGGTCGCGACTACGAGTTTCTGCATGCTTTTCTCCCATGATTGGGCAAGCCAGGCTTGCCGTTGCTTGTTCTGGACGTCCGCTGCCGGACGTATCTCTCTGGCGCTGTTGCCCCGCAGATTGGTCGCGCTGGCCGGAACGCTAACACAGGCGTTTGATTTTTTTCGTTCAACAAACCGTCAACGCTGAAGCGACAAAACCCTCTTCTCCAAACAAAAAGCCCGGATGCGTGCGCATCCGGGCCATCCATCACTTCATTGTGATGACAGATCAGCTTGCCGCTTCGAACATTTCGGCGACGTAATCCCAGTTGACCATGTTGTCGACAAAGGCTTCGAGGTATTTCGGCCGGGCGTTGCGGTAGTCGATATAGTAGGAATGCTCCCAGACATCGCAGCCGAGAATCGGCGATGCGCCGTGCACCAGCGGGTTCTCGCCGTTCGGTGTCTTCATGACTTCGAGCTTGCCGCCCTTGACGGCGAGCCAGCACCAGCCGGAGCCGAACTGGGTTGCGCCGGCATTGAGGAAATCCTCGCGCATCTTGTCATAGCCGCCGAGATCGCCGTCGATCGCCTTGAGCAGGTTGCCCGGAATCTTCGAGGCGCCGCCGCCGCCATCCTTCTTCATCCATTTCCAGAAATGGATGTGGTTGTAGTGCTGGCCCGCATTGTTGAAGAGGCCGGCATTCTTGCCGAAGCTTTCCCTGACGATCTCCTCCAGGCTCTTGCCCTCGAGGCCCGAGCCGTCGAGCAGCTTGTTGCCGTTGGTCACATAGGCCTGATGGTGCTTGTCGTGGTGAAACTCGAGGGTTTCCGCCGACATATAGGGGGCAAGGGCGTCATAGGCATAGGGAAGATCGGGCAATTCAAACGACATGGCAAACTCCTTTCGCGGCAATGTCTTCAGTCTCGTCGCCGTGCGGAAAGCTCCGCGGCCGGCTTTGGCCGGAACTTAGAGCATACGGCATGCATTGCAACAACGGGTAAGCGCGGAATTCGTTCAATCCGCGACAAATAGCGATCCGGCCCCCCGGCTGGTATTTTGCCGCGTCTGGTGGCAGCCTGAAACGAAAAGGAGTGCCGCGGCCATGTCCCATACCTGCTACGTCTTCGATGCCTATGGCACGCTGTTCGATGTCCATTCGGCAGTGGCGCGCCACGCCGATCTGGTCGGCCCCGATGCGGCACGGGTTTCGGAGATCTGGCGCAACAAGCAGCTCGAATATTCCTGGACGCGGTCCGGCATGGCGCGATACCGCGATTTCTGGACGCTGACCCAGGAGGCACTCGATTTCGCGCTGGCAAGCGTCAGGGACGCCAACCGCCAGGCGCGGCAGAAACTGCTCGACGCCTATATGGAACTCGACTGCTACGGCGAGGTGCCTGGTGTGCTCCGGGCGCTGAAGGACCGCGGCGCGCGCACCGCCATCCTGTCCAACGGCTCGCCCGACATGCTCGGCAGCGCCATCAGATCCGCCGGGCTCGACGATCTGCTGGACGCAACCTTCTCGGTCCATCCGCTGATGGTGTTCAAGACCTCGCCCGAGACCTATCGCATGGTGACGGATTTCTGGAAGGTCGAGCGCGGCTCGGTCTCCTTCCAGTCCTCCAACCGCTGGGACATTGCCGGCGCCGCGGCCTTCGGCTTCGACTGTGCCTGGATCAACCGCACCGGCCAGCCGGACGAGTATGCCGACCTGGCGCCGAGCCGGGTATTGACGGATCTGAGCGGGCTGCTTGCCGACTGATCAGCGCCGCAGGCTGCCCAGAATGCCGCGCACCAGGGCGCGGCCCAGCGAGGTCGCCACCGAGCGGGTGATCGATTTCACCGCCGCTTCCGTCACCGACTGGCCCCGCGAACCCGATGAGCGGGATGCGCGCTTGCGCTCCTTCTCCTCGCGCTCGCGCTGTTCCGCCGCTTCCTGGCGGCGTTGGCGTTCGGCCTCTTCCTCGGCGGCCTTCTTCGCCTTTTCCTGCAGCACCTCATAGGCCGATTCCCGGTCGATGGCGCGGTCGTACTGGCCGGAAACCGGGCTGACCTCAATCAGATCGCGGCGCTCGCCGTCCTCAAGCGGGCCGAGGCGCGAGGATGGCGGGCGCATCAGCGTGCGCTCGACCATCGAGGGGATGCCCTTGGCGCCAAGGGTCGAGACCAGCGCTTCGCCGACGCCGAGATTCTTGATGATGTCCTCGGCATCGAATTGCGGGTTGGGACGGAAGGTCTCGGCGGCGGTTTTCACCGCCTTGGCCTCGCGCGGCGTATAGGCGCGCAGGGCGTGCTGTACCCGGTTGCCGAGCTGGGAGAGCACCGAATCGGGAATGTCGAGCGGGTTCTGAGTCACGAAGAAAACGCCGACGCCCTTGGAACGGATCAGCTTGACCACCTGCTCGACCTTCTCGATCAGCACTTTCGGTGCTTCGTCGAACAACAGATGCGCCTCGTCGAAGAAGAAGACGAGACGCGGCTTTTCGGGATCGCCGACCTCCGGCAGTTCCTCGAACAGTTCCGACAGAAGCCAGAGCAGAAAGGTTGCATAGAGCCGCGGCGAGGACATCAGCCGGTCGGCGGCGAGAATCGAGATCGCGCCGCGGCCGTCGCGGGTGGTGCGCATCAGGTCGCGGATGTCGAGTGCCGGCTCGCCGAAGAAGTTGTCGCCGCCCTGCTGCTCGATCATCAGCAACTGGCGCTGGATCGCGCCGATCGATTGGGTCGAGATGAGGCCGTAATCGTCGTTCAGCTCCTTGCGGCGCTCGGCCATGTTGGCAAGCAGCGCGCGCAGGTCCTTGAGGTCGAGCAGCAGCAGGCCCTCATCGTCGGCGATCTTGAAGGCCATGTTGAGGATGCCCTCCTGGCTTTCGGACAGGTCCATCAGCCGGGACAGGATGAGCGGCCCCATTTCGGAGATCGTCGCGCGGGCCTGGTGGCCCTTCTCGCCGAACAGATCCCAGAAGATGACGGGAAATTCCTGCAGGTCGTAATCGTCGAAGCCGATCGTCTCGGCCCGCTTGGCAAGGAAGTCCTTCATCTCGCCCTTGGCGCCGAGGCCCGACAGATCGCCCTTCACATCGGCACAGAAGACCGGCACGCCGGCATTGGAAAAGCCCTCTGTGATGACCTGCAGGGAGACCGTCTTGCCGGTGCCGGTGGCGCCGGTGATCAGGCCATGCCGGTTGGCATATTTCAGATCCAGATATTCCCCCTTGTTGATCGAATCATCCGGGTTGCGGCTGGTCCCCAGATAGATGCGGCCTTCCTCAAGCATGCATGACTCCCCTGTTCGGCGATTGATGGGCGACGATTGGCGTATTTCCGTCCGGGTATAGGCCATGGTCCTGCCAGGGGCAATCGGCGGTCAGGTGAATCGCGGCTTGCCCGAAATGGCAAACAAGACGCTGCCGCCTGTGCCAGAACGGGACAGAACCGCCAAATCCACCTGCCGGTCGCATGGCATGAAACCTGCTCCGCTCCCGGTCAATGGAAGGCGGAAAAGACATGCGTACCAATCGAAGACAGTTCCTCGGAGCGCTTTCAGCATCGCTGGCAGGCATGGCTGTAGGCGCGGCGCCGGCGATCGCCGCGACCGGCGGCAGACCCGGCACGGCACAACCGGCCGACGGCTCGATGCTGTTTTCGCTGGCCGACCTGCGCGGCACGGAAAACGCCAATGATCTCGGCCTTAGACCCGGCACGATCGACGACCAAAGCCGGTTGTTCCAACAGATCCTCGACAAGGCGGCAGACGGCAACAAGCCGGTCTTCCTGCCGCCGGGCAATTATTTCGTCTCCAACATCATGCTGCCGGCCCAGACGCGGCTGATCGGCGTTCCCGGCGCCTCGCGGCTGATCTATTCCGGCGCGGGGCATTTCCTGATCGGCGAGAATGGCGGCCATGTCGAACTGACCGGGCTGGTGATCGACGGCGCCAATCGCGGCCTGCACAGCTATGCCGAGGCCGGATTGCGGCTGACCAATATCGACCATGCGGTGATCGACAATTGCCTCGTCGTCGGCTGTGTCGAGCGCGGCATCCAGGTCGCGCGCTCCGCCGGGCGCATCGAGCGCTCGAAGGTAACGGGCGCCGGCGGGGATTGCGGCATTTACGGTTTCGAAAATCGCGGCCTTGCGATCATCAACAACGAAGTCGCCGATTGCGACAATGGCGGCATTCTGGTGCATCGCTGGAGCCAGGGCGAAGACGGCACGATCGTCACCGGAAACCGGGTGTCGCGCATTCGCGCGGTCAATGGCGGCACTGGCCAGTGGGGCAACGGCATCAACGTGTTCCGCGCCGGCAATGTCTCGATCGCCAACAACATTGTTTCCGACTGCGCCTTTTCGGCGATCCGGTCGAATGCCGGCGACGGTGTACTGATCAGCAACAACAGTTGCCTGAGATCCGGTGAGACGGCAATTTATTCGGAGTTCGAGTTCGAGGGCGCGGTGATCCAGTCCAACGTCGTCGATGGCGGCGCTCGGGGGATTTCCATCGCCAATTTCCTCCAGGGCGGCCGCCTTGCCACGGTGCAGGGCAACCTCATCCGCAACATCAACACGCCGCCGCCCTATGGCGACAAGGACCATTTGTGGTTCGAGGGCATTTCCGTCGAGGCCGATACGGTGGTCAGCGGCAATGTGATCGACCGGGCCGAGAATTTCGGCATGATCCTGGGCTGGGGTCCCTATCTGCGCGATGTGATCGTGACGTCGAACATCATCCGTCATTCGAGGACGGGCATCGCTGTCACGGTGGTCGAAGGGGCGGGCTCCGCCCATATCGCCGACAACACGATCACCGGCGCCAGCGCCGGCGCGGTGGTCGGCTATCGCTGGAAGGATGCGGTTACCGGTG
This sequence comes from Nitratireductor sp., assembly GCA_020441665.1. Classification (GTDB taxonomy): domain Bacteria; phylum Pseudomonadota; class Alphaproteobacteria; order Rhizobiales; family Rhizobiaceae; genus Salaquimonas. The sequence goes on along the minus strand of JAGRLT010000122.1, from coordinate 2,745 downwards.
ATCTTTCCGGCCCGGGGGGAAGCGGCTTTTCGCATCTGATGGTCGAGCGCAACCGCGTTTCATAGATCGGCATCCGGCCCGCCAGCGGCTCAGGCAAGGCTCGCCCTGTCCTCGGGATGTTCGTGCTCGCCGACGACCGCGACGCGCAGGATGTTGGTGGTTCCCGCGGTGCCGAAAGGCACGCCCGCCGTGATCACCACGCGGTCGCCATTCCTTGCAAGCTTCTCGCGTCTTGCGATGCGGGTCGACTTGCCCACCATATCGGAGAAGCTCTCCACATCGTCGCGGGTTCTGACGCTGTGGACCCCCCAGGCAAGGCAGAGCTGGCGCGCCACGGTGACCTCCGGCGTCAGGCCCAGGACCGGCACGAGGGTGCGCAGCCGCGAGACGCGGCGGACGGTCGAGCCGGTCTTGGTGAAGGTCGAGATCGCCGCACAATTGCGGTTGCGCGCAACGTCGCAGGCAGCCGACGCGATGGCATCGGAATCGGTCTCGTCGATCGGCAGCGATACGGCGTGGAGCACGCTGTCGAAATCAGGATCACGCTCGGTCGCGGCGATGATGCGGTCCATCATCCTGACGGCTTCGATGGGATATTTGCCCGAAGCCGTCTCCGCCGACAGCATCACCGCATCGGCGCCGGCATAGACCGCATTGGCAACGTCGGAGGCTTCGGCGCGGGTTGCCACGGGCTCCGAAATCATCGATTCGAGCATCTGGGTCGCGACGATCACCGGCTTGCCCTCCTTGCGGCAGGCGGCGATGATCCGCTTCTGGATCTGCGGCACGATCTCGGCCGGCATCTCGACGCCCAGATCGCCGCGCGCCACCATGACCGCGTCGGCAAGGCCGATGATGCCGTTGAGGTTCTCGATCGCCGAGGGCTTTTCGAGCTTGGCGAGAATTCGCGACCTGCCCCTGACCAGATGGCGCGCCTTGTGAATGTCGTCGGGGGTCTGGACGAAGGAAAGCGCGATCCATTCGACGCCGAGCGAGACGGCGAATTCGAGGTCCGCCCGGTCCTTCTGGGTCAGGATGTTGATCGGCAGGACGGTGCCGGGAACATTGACGCCCTTGCGGTCGGAGATCTCGCCGCCATTGACCGCCTTGGCGGAAATCACCTTGCCGTTGTTGCTCTCGACCCTGAGGCGCAGCCGGCCGTCATTGATCAGCAGATCCTCGCCGGGCCGGACGGCGGCGAAAATCTCCTTGTGCGGCAGGCTCACCTTGCCGGCATCGCCGACAAATTTTTCCAGATGCAGTTCGATCGTCTGGCCGCGCTTCAAGGTTTCCTTGCCATTGGCAAAGGTGCCGATGCGCAGTTTCGGCCCCTGCATGTCGGCAAGAATGCCGATCGGCCGGCCCTCCTCCTCCTCGATCTGACGGATCAGGGCATGGCGCGCGGCATGGTCCTCGTGGGTGCCGTGGGAAAAATTCAGACGGAAGACATCGACACCGGCCCTGAACAGGGCCCTGATGGTCTTGTGGTCGGAACTTGCCGGCCCGATGGTGGCAACGATCTTGGTATAACTTTCGCGTTTCATGAAAGGCCCTCTTGGCGCGCGCGGAACCGAATTTCAATCGTTTAGATTATTCCTCCGACCACTTCAAGCAATCGCGCGAAGAAGGGCAGCCGAATGAGATAAGCGGTTGTCGATCCCTGGTCAGAAGTCAAGTCCGTCGAGTATTTCCTGTGTGTCTGGCATTTGTGACAAACTCCTTTCAATCCGCTCTTTCCAGCGCTGCCCACTGGCAAGAGCTTCCCGATAGGTTTCCATCAAATCCTGCGGTCGGTCTTGTGCCAGGACCTCGATTACGAAAGCCGCCTGAGCGCGATCCTTGCGGGCCTTGAGTCGATCCGCACGGCGGTCGGCGATGACCAGCTTATGGATTGCAAACCGCTCGGGGCGCGGGACCTGTATCAATACGCCGTCACGATAGGGGAGTGCTGCTTTTTCAGGCGTGGCCAGCACGAAATTGAGATGGTGGAGAGACTGCGCGTCGACCCCCAGGGCTTGCAAGTGTTTTATCCCCTCGTTTTCCTCGAACGAGGGGGTAAGAAACTCAACAAGCGTCTCGTTGACCGACTGGCGCCAACGCCAGACATGTTTTGGATCAAGACTGGTGACCGGCGCAAATTTGAAATCCGCCAGCAGGTCTTGAACGCTTGTCGATACCTGCTCGTCAAGCGCCAGTGAAAGCCGCTCAAAACTGGCTATATCGATGTCGTCGGTCTGTGCTGACTGATCGAAACTCAACCGGACGCCGAGCAATCCTTCATATTACCGAAAGGCATGGGTTCCGACCAGCGTTCCGCCAAGCCGGAACACGCCGGCGGAGGCCAGTGCCGAGAGCAGGCTACCGGTTTCGGCATCGGTGCTGACAAATCCCTCCGCGCGCAGTATGCGTATCAGGCGCTGGCGGTGTTTCGCCCGCTGGCTTCTTTCCTGTTTGAGCTGGTGATGCCTGACCAAGCGTTGGGTGAGTTCGGGACTGTCCTCGCCGATGTATTTCTTCTTTACTTCGCGACCGACCCGATAGCTATCATACCAGTAAGCCTTCCCGTTCCGCTCATGACGGGTTGGCGTGCCGCGAATCTCCGACACTGCCTCGTCCTTCAGCGATCTAAGCAGATCATGATAGGCGGTGTGTACGATCGGCGAGTGGCGGGCGAACATCCTCAGTTCCAATGCTCAACAAAAAAAATTTTTGTTGAGCATGGCGACGTGCTCTACAAAAATCAAG
>JAGRLT010000121.1 GCA_020441665.1 Nitratireductor sp. | reverse complement strand
TGCCCGCTTGTTTCATTGGGCATCGGTTGAGGATTTCGACAAAGTCAGAGCGGAAAGAACACCTCAGCAGGGAGTTCAAGCATTTGAAACATAAATGGTTTCTGCAATCGTCTGAACTTGGTTCTTTGCCCTTCGGCCATGGGTGTTCTTTGCGTCGCGAAAAGCTAACAGTGCCTGCACTGCGTCGCTTTCCGCTTCTAGCCGAAGACCAAACTCCCGGCGTTCAAACGATTCCATCTGGGCGTGAAAGGCTCTAGCCGCGCGGCGGGCGGAACAGGAACACCACCAGCCAGACCGGCACGATCACCATCGAGCCGAGCAGCAGATGCGGGATCGCCCAGGTGACGCTCGTCTCCAGCGTGTTCATGACGGCTTCCGGCGTCAGGCCCATTTCAAGCAGCACGTCCTCCGCCGACAGGTTGAGCTTGTGCAGGACGAAGCCGGTCAGCAGCGAGGCGATCAGAATTTTCGTCAACGTCGAAAACAGGCGCAGCATGGCGTGTCGGCGCACTTCCTTTCCGGCCAACCTGGCGCCGATTCAGATCGGCGCTCCGGGCATGCGGTCAATCTACACGAAACCGGCTTTGAGTTGAAGTTGCCGCTGCCGCCCGGCTGGGGAAGAAATTGGCCGAAATGCGAAGGATTTCAATCCGTCAACGCAGCACCGCCGGCCGCGGCCCGCGCCAGCCGCCGAGCAGGGCGGTTTGATGCGGCTCCTCGATCGCGGTGCGGTTGTCCGGCGAAGCGCGGTGCTGCGGCACGAAGAGCGGCTGTTTCAACGTACCGCCAAGGAAGAACTGTCCTCCCTGACCGGTGTTTTCCGGACTTTCGGGCGGCGCAACATTGCCCCAGATCGCCAGCGAGCCGATCGACAGGCGGGTCTTGCCGGACAATTGCGCCTGCAGGCCGTTGACCAGAAACCCGCTATCCTTCAGCCAGGCCGTGCCGTTGGAAATGCTGGCATTGAGTTCGAGGTCGGCGACCGGCGTTGCCGCCAGCGGCTTGGCATGAACCACGTTGTCCCCGCCCTCTTCGCCCGGCGCGGGTTTCTGCAGCACTTCGGAAATGTCGAGGCCGATGATCCGGCCGGTCCCCATCTTGAGGCTGAAACTGCCATTGAGCCCGCCGGCCAGATTGCTCCCCTCGGCGATCCGCGAGGTCAGGCGAAGCCGCATGCTGGCCGGGCCGTCCGGCAGCAGGCTGCTGCGGCTCTTGAACAGTTCGATCGTCGACGGATTGATGCCGCTTGCATCGAGCGACAGGCCGATTTCGACCATCTCGCTGCCGCCCTTGGCCGACAGCGAGCCGGCCAGGATGCCGTCGCCATAGCTCGCATTGCCGATATCGATGTTGAACTCGTCCTGCCGCGCGATCAGCCCGCCGGCAAAGTCCGTCAACTGAAGGCCGGGCAGGGTGACCGTCTTGGCCGACAGCCTGAGATCGGCATCCGACTGGTTGAGCAGGTCGAACATGGTCTCGCGGCTATGGGCATCTGCGATCAGCAGCGCGTAGGGGGTCAGATCCAGCGCATTGGCGGCGAGCGTGCCGCTGAGCTTGTTCTTGTCCTGCGGGTTGCTGACGAATTTCAGGCTGCCGCTATAGCGGTTGCCATCAAGGCTGACGGCGGCATCGGCGAGCTGAATGTCGGAAAGCGTGCCCGAAACCGTACCGCTCGCCGAAAAGGCTTCAAACCCCGTTCCCGGATCGACCTTGCCGCCAAGATAGGTGACAAGGCTCCTGAACGATGGCGACGTCACCGAGGTGGCGCCCGACAGGAACAGGTCGGAGAGCCGGTTGGCCTCTCCGCTAAAGGTCATGCTGATCGGTTTCGAGCGCAGGTCGAAGGAGAGCTTCGAGCTGCCGCCGGCAAGCAGCATGATCGGGCTCGCGGCCTGGAAACCGCCGGTGACGGCTTCGCCACGCCATATCCAGTTGCCGGAAAACCGCCAGCCGGCGCGCACATTCGGCCAGGCGAGCTCACCGTCCAGGCTCGACACCGTTTCCTCATGGCCGCCCGCCATGTCGCGGTAGCGGACGACGCCGTCCGATATGCGGAAGGTCCCCAGGCGGATGTTTTCAAGCCGGCTCAGATCCGGCGCTTCGCCGGTCGCCGTCGCCGCCCTCAGTTCGCGCGCCTGCGAAAGCGCTTCCCACATCTTTCCCTCGGGAAAGGTCCAGCTCGTCCGCCCGTTCGCATAGGTCGTCAGGTTGAACACCGGGCGCACGAACTCGAATTCGGTCAGCCGTATCTTGCCCCGCAGGGCCGCCGCGACGCCAAGCCGGCCTTTGAGCACCGGCATCTGCAGGATGGGCGGCGCGTCGGCCGGGCCAGCCTCGTCGCGAAAACTCACATTGTGGATTTCGATCCCCAGATAAGGGCTGAAGGTGATCTTCGGCGTGCTGGTGAACAGCATGTCGCGACCGGTGATCGCCCGCGCGCGCTCGAGCATCGCCGTACGCACAGCCTCGCTCGACACCAGGCGGGGCAAGGCGACGAACACCGCGGCGATCACGGCGAGGACAACCGCGGCGGCGATTGCGACTTTCTTCATCGGCCCATATCCTCGACTGCCGGGAGGTTTTGCGACCCGGGCCCATCTGTTCATCGCCGATCGATCCGGCATGCGTTTCCGTGGCGCTTTTCCGTCCGGTCTTCATCCGCCGGCAGCGCGGACGGCGGTTCGGGGCGGTTCCGGATCATTCCCACATCCATTCCCCTCGAAAGGCAACCTGTCATGTTTGCGGACGGCGTTCAACGGCCGAGCCGGCCCATGCCCCGCATGGAACCGGTTTTCCAGAACTATTGCGCTCATTTTCGAATGACAATCGCACTCGGGCGCGATAGCACACCGGCAAACCCATTCTGCTGCGCAATTCGCGGAGCAAAACTGCGGAGAGGATATCATGAAGACGGGGACGATCCTGTGGCAGGCAAACGAAAGCCAGCTTGTCGGCTCGAACTATCAGGCCTTTCTCAAGGCGGCTTCCGCCGCTTCCGGCATCGAGCTTGCCGATTATGACGCGCTGCATCGATGGTCGGTCAGCGATACCGACGGCTTCTGGCGGCTGATCTGGCAGTTCTGCGGCGTCGTGGGCGAGATGGGCGCCCGGGTGATGGGCGATGTCAGGACCATGCCCGGCGCCGAGTTTTTTCCCGATGCCAGGCTCAACTTCGCTGAAAACCTGCTGCGCGGTACCGGCGATGGGGATGCCATCGTCTTTCGCGGCGAAGACAAGCTCGAGCGGCGGCTGAGCTGGGACGATCTGCGCGCCGAGGTGGCCCGCATGCAGCGCTTCCTGATCGATGCCGGGGTCGGCAAGGGCGACCGGGTCGCCGCCATGCTGCCCAACACGCCGGAAGCGGTGATCGGCATGCTGGCCACCGCGTCGATCGGCGCGGTCTGGTCGTCCTGCTCGCCCGATTTCGGCGTCAATGGCGTCATCGACCGCTTTGGCCAGATCGAGCCCAAGCTCTTCATCACCGTCGACGGCTACTGGTATAACGGCAAGAAGATCGCGATCGGCGAAAAACTCTCCGAGATCGCCGCCCGGCTCACCTCGGCCGAAAGGATCGTCGTCGCCGACTATCTCGGGGATGCGCAGGCCGTGGCGGCGTCGCTTCCCAACGCGGTCGCCTGGCAGGATGGGCCCGGCAGTGTGCAAGCCGGCGAACTGACTTTCGAGCGCCTGGCGTTCAACCATCCGCTCTACATCCTGTTTTCCTCCGGCACGACCGGCATTCCCAAATGCATCATCCATGGCCAGGGCGGCACCCTGCTGCAGCATCTCAAGGAACAGCGCATCCATTGCGGCGTGAAGGATGGCGACCGCGTCTTCTATTTCACCACCTGCGGCTGGATGATGTGGAACTGGCTGGTATCGGCGCTCGCCTGCGGCGCGACGCTGATGCTGTATGACGGTTCGCCCTTCTCACCCCGGCCGGGCGTTCTGTTCGACTATGCCGAACAGGAGAAGTTCACCTTTTTCGGCACCTCGGCGAAATACATCGACGCCCTGCGCAATTCCGGCGTCAGGCCGGTTGAAAGCCACGATCTGTCGAGCCTGCGCATGCTCACCTCGACGGGTTCGCCGCTGGCGCCGGAAAATTTCCGCTTCGTCTATGACGGCATCAAGGAGGACATCCATCTCGCCTCCATTTCCGGCGGCACCGACATCGTCGCCTGTTTCGTCGGCGGCGTGCCGGACAGGCCGGTCAGGATCGGCGAGATCCAGGGGGCGATGCTCGCCATGGCCGTCGAGGTCTGGAACGAGGACGGCAAGCCGGTCATCGGCGAAAAGGGCGAACTCGTCTGTGTCAAACCCTTTCCCAGCATGCCGATCGGCTTCTGGAACGATCCCGACCATGCGAAATACCGCTCGGCCTATTTCGAGCGCTTCGACGGCATCTGGTGCCATGGCGATTTCGCCGAATGGACGCAGAATGGCGGCATGATCATCCATGGCCGCTCCGATGCGACGCTCAATCCGCAAGGGGTGCGCATCGGCACGGCCGAAATCTACAACCAGGTCGAGCAGATGGCGGAGGTCGAGGAGGCGCTTTGCATCGGCCAGGATTGGGAAGGAGACGTGCGCGTCGTCCTGTTCGTCCGGCTTGCCGGCGATCGCAAGCTCGACGAGGCATTGACCCAGGCGATCAGGCAGAAGATACGGACCGGTGCCTCGCCCCGCCACGTGCCGGCGAAAATCATCCAGGTCGCCGACATTCCGCGCACCAAATCCGGCAAGATCACCGAACTGGCGGTGCGCGACGTGGTCCATGGCCGCACGGTCAAGAACAAGGAGGCGCTCGCCAATCCCGAGGCGCTCGACCTCTATGTCGATCTGCCGCAATTGCGCGACTGAACAGGCTCCGCCGGATACCCTAACGGACAGGGTTAACAAAAGATGAAGCCGAAATTAACTTTAAGCGGCAAACGGTCAAGCTTCGTTAAAATCGGTTAAGCCTGGTTAAGGACTTGGTAACACTTTGCGGGCAGATTGCTCGGGACAGGCGCTTTTGCGCTCTCCGGCTTCTCAAGTTTCAGATGCCCTTTAGAAATCCTTTACTACGGACCCCGCGGGGTCCGTATTTTTTTTGCGCCGTGCGCCGACCAGATGTCCCGAAATGAATATCCGCGTTAACACATAGACCGGGACCAGTCCGATCAGCACGATCAGCAGTGCCGCGAAGGCGGCCTGCTCGAACAAAGCGCGCGAGGCCTGGGTGTAGACATAGGTCGCCAGCGTATCGAAGTTGAAGGGTCTCAACAGCAGGGTTGCGGACAATTCCTTCATGGTCTCGACTAGCACCAGCAGGCCAGCCAGCGCCAGCGTCTTTGTCAGGATCGGCAGTTCGACCTGCATCACGGTCTGTGTTGCGGTGCGTCCGAGCGCCCGCGATGCCGCCGCCAGATTGGGCGTCAGCCTCGCATAGCCCGCTTCGATATTGCCGGTCGCCATGGCGAGAAAGCGCACCGAACAGGCGAAGATCACGATCGCCATCGAGCCGGACAGCAACAGGCCGCTGCGTTCGCCGGTCAGCGACTGCCACAGCGCCGAGACCTGATTGTCGAAGGCGGTGAACGCCGTCAGCACGCCGATGGCGAGCACCGTTCCGGGAACGGCATAGCCGAAGGCGGTCATCGAGGTCAGCCAGCGGATCACCGGCGACAGCGACAGCCGCTTCGCCTGGATGAGGACAAAGGCCGTGGCGACGCAGACGATGGCGGTTCCGCAGGCGACCGCGACGCTGTTGAGCGAGGCGCTCAGCAACTGGCCGCGGGTCAGCTGCGCCGGATGGGCGAGGGTGCTCGCCACCATTTCGAACACCGGCACCGCGAAGCCGGCGGCAATGGGCGCAAGACAGACCAGCATGGCCGCAAGGCCGCGCCAGCCCGAAAGCGCCTGCGGCTCGTAGCCATGGGTGCTCTGCCGCGGCTCGAAATAGGCCTGCTGGCGCCGCAAATGCCGCTCCGCCACGGTGAGCAGCACCACGAAGGCAAGCAGTGCCAGCGACAATTGCGCCGCGCCCGCCAGGCTGGAACGGTTGAGCCAGGTGTCGAACACCGAAAAGGTGACGGTTCTGACGCCCAGATACTCCACCGCGCCGATATCGTTGAGGGTCTCCATCAGCGCCAGCAGCATGCCGACCGCGACCGCCGGCCGCGCGGCGGGCAGCGCCACCCGGAAGAACAGTTTGAACGGTCCGGCGCCCAATACGCGGGCGACATCGAGCATGGAATGGCCTTGCGCGAGGAAGGTCAGCCGCGCGGGCAGATAGACATAGGGAAACAGCACCAGGCTCAGCAGGAAGATCGCTCCGCCGGTCGAACGGATATCGGGAAACCAGTAGTCGCGCGAACTCGAATAGCCGAAAAGGGCGCGCACCAGCCCCTGAACCGGGCCGGTATAGTCGGAGAACTCGACCCAGGTATAGGCGACGAGATAGGTCGGCGTGGCGAGCGGCAGTACCAGCGCCCAGGAAAAGACGCCGCTTAGGGGAAAGCGGTAGCGGCTGACGAGCCAGGCCGTCACCGTGCCGATTGCCAGCGTGCCGAGGCCGACGCCCGCCAGCAGGATCAGTGTCGTCGTCACCGAGGAGGGCAGGACATAGCTGATCAGATGCGGCCAGACGCCCGCGCTGTCGCCGGTCGCCTGATAGGCGAGCGCCAGTATCGGCAGCAGGATGATGAAAACGATGGCGATGACCGCCAGCCGCGCTCCGGCAGCATCGCCCTGGCGGGCCGCAAAAGCCGGATGGAAATCCGCCGGCGGAAAGGCGGCACCGCGCGCGCGGTCGGGGGCGTTCTTTCGGGTCGGATCGGCAGCGCTGTCGGTCATCGCCCTGCTGTAAAATCTAATGCGGTGAATTGAAAGCGGCGGATGGCCGCAAGCCAGGCTTCAGCGCCCGCGCGTCCGCCTTGGGTCAATCGGCCAGCACCCGCTGCGAGGGGAAGATCACATGGGCGACCGTGCCTTCCCCGGGCACGCTTTCAAGTTCGAAATAGGCCCGGTTGGCCTCGACCAGCGCCTTGGTGAGCGGCAGGCCAAGTCCGTGCTGCCGGCTTGCCGCCCCCTGTGAAACCGGCCGGATCGCGTCGGCGCGGGGCGGTGCCCGGTCCCCGAAATCCGCCAGCGCGTCGGACGTGTGCAGCGCGCGCTCGATCTCCGCCGCGCTCATGCCCTGGCCGTTGTCGCGCACCCTCAGGCTGACCTCGCCGTTTTCCTCAAGCGTGGTCGAAACGATGACCTGGGTGTTTTCCGGCGAATGGTTGATCGCATTGCCGGCGAGATTGAGCAGAATCTGCCGCATGCTGCGGGTATCGGCCACCACTTTCGGCACGGCCGGCGACAGCGCGGTGCGCACGATGATCCGCTTGCGGTTCGACTGCGGCTCGAGCAGCGCGATGGTCTCCGCCGCGATGCGGTTGAGATCGGCGGCTTCGAAGCTCAGATCGAGCTTGCCGGCCTCGATCCTGGAAATGTCCAGCAGGTCGTTGACGAGGTCGAGCACGTGAATGCCGGAACGGTTGATGTCCTTCAGATAATCCTTGTAGCGGTGGCTGCCGACCGGACCGAAACGCTCTTCCAGCATGATGTCGGAAAATCCGATGATCGCCGTCAGCGGTTCGCGGATTTCGTGGCTGACGCGGGACAGGAAGCGCGTCTTGTGCTCGCTCGCCGTCTCCGCTTCCTTGCGCGCCGCCACCAGTTCCTTCTCCGCCCGCTTCCAGTGGCTGAGATCGCGCAGGACGAGGCACAGCCCGCCTTCCGTGCCGGCCCGCCCGATCGTGGCAAAAAGCGGGATCATGCCGCCATTGGCTTCGAGCCCGATCGCCTCCGATCCCTGATGCAGGATACGGTTGAACCGGTTGCCGTCCCTGCTGCGCATGGCCGAGGCATACTCCGTCAGCGCCTTGTGATTTTCGGTCGCGAAGAGCTCGGTAAACGGCCGGCCGGCGATCGAGTCCTGGGTGCGGCCGAACAGGGCCTCGCCCGAAGCGTTGATCGATTGGATCCTGTCATCGGCTTCGATCAGCACGATTCCGTCCGCCGCCGTTTCGAGAATGGTCTCAAGCTCGCTGACCCGCATCATGTCAAGCGCCACCTTCTGATCGGCGGGCGTGCGGCCGGTCTGGGCAAAGGCCAGCGACAGGGCAGGGCGCCCGCGCCAGTCGACACTGGTGAGCCGGGCGCGAACGGCAATCGCATGGCCGTCGCGATGGCGCAGGAAGAAGCCATTGTCCCGCAGGCTCAACCCGGCATCGGGAGCGGCCGCATCGGCCGCGGCCAGTTCCCCGGTGGTCATCAGCAGGCGTGGCAGCCCGCCGGCTTCCTCCAGCGCCTCGGCGCTGTCGAATCCCGTCAGGACCAGCAGCGCCCGGGTAGCGAACAGCGTCTCGCCGCCCTTGAGGATCAGCGCCGCGCCCTCGGGGTCGATGGCGGGCGCCAGTTGATGAATATCGGCGTCCGATGGAGCGGGACCGGGCATCGGTGCATCCGGCTCGGGCGCATCCTCAGCCGGCCCGGCTTCATCGGTTTCGTCGATCGTGGCAAGCGCCGCATCGAGAAGGCCGGCGCCGTCCTCGCTCCCATCATCGCCTTCATCGTCATCGCCACCCTCTGGCGCTGCGGGCATGGTTTCGTCGCCGAAATCGTCGCGATAGCCGCCTGGAATGCCGGAAAGCGCCGCCACTTCCGCCTCGTCCTCATGCCTGCGGTCTGCGGCCTCGTCCGTCCTGCGGTCGAGCGCGGCGAGCGCCGCGTTCAGCAGGTCGCTGTCGGCCTCTTCGTCGTCATCGGCAGCAGCCATATCCGCGGTCTGGTCCGGCTCTGCCTCTCCCATCTCGCCGGACTGGTGCAGCGAACGGCGGATCTCGCTGAAATTGCGCTGCTCGCGGCCGCTCAAGCCGCCATCCGCACCGCTGCCCTCTTCTGCGGCGGCACCCGCCGTCTGGCCCCGCGACCCGTCATGCGGTTCGGGCTCGCGCCGGTCGGCGAGCCGGTAGACATTGCTGCCGGCGCTATCCATGTCCGCTGGGGTTTCGGCGCCGTCGCGGGCCGCCGCCGCATCGTCTGCCATGTCCTCGTCGAGATCGCTGTCGAGGTCGGTGCGCCAGCCGGTGCGATGGGCTTCGAGCGCTTCGCCGCCCCCCGCGCCGCCCCCCGAAGCGTCGGGCGTGGAAATCCCGCCGTCGCCGAGCCTGAGACCACGGGCGCCGGGATCGACCACCGCATCGCTGACGCGGACGACGCCAAATCCCCGGAAGCCGTCGAAGTTCCGGTCGCGATCATAGGCGGGAAGCGCCGCGAGATCGACCGGAACGCTCATATCGGTGCCCTCGATCGGCCACAGGACCGTGCGTCCCGACCAGGTATCGCCGCTTGATAGCAGCGCCAGGATGCGCCCGTTCTCGTCAAAGCCGCGTTCGCTTGCGATGTCGGCCCAGTGCCGCCCGGCAAGGTCGCCCGAATGCGGGCCGACAATCCTGGCCAGCCCGTCGGTTACGCTGCGCACGACCTGGTCGCGGTCGATGGTGAAGGCAAAGCGCTCGACCTCGTTTTCAGCCGGGGTTTTGACCGGGGTTTTGACCGGGGTTTCAGCCGAAGTTTGGACCGCTCCGCGACGATCGCTCTTGGCTTCGTCGCGGGTTTCATCATCGCCATCGCGCGCCGGCGCTTCCCACGCGCCGGTATCGGGCGCCTCGACCGCCTGGCTGGTATCGGCGGGCCAATGGGCGATGGTGTCGCCCCCCTCGATATCATCCGCTTCGGCCCCATACTCTTCGGTCATGCTCCCTTCGGCCTCATACGGGTCTTCCACGCCCTGGTCCCGGATCGCCGCATGGGCGCTTTCCCAGCCGGCTTCCAACGGCGCCGGATCGTCCGGCCCCGCCGACCCGGCTTGGCCGCCATCCCGGCCAGATACCCGGTCGAAAATGTTGCCATCGCCCACTTCGGACGGAATGCCCGCCGGCCGGTCTTCGTCAGCGCTGCCGCCGACGCCGTCGAAATACCAGCGATCGAGAAGCGAACGGCCGGCGCTTGCGGGCGCCGTGCTCCGGGTGGTATCCGCCGTCGCGTCCAGGGTGCCGCCAGGGGGTTCATCGACAGGGAGATCGCCTTCCGTCTCTGCCTCGCCGTCCGGCACTTCGAAGGCTTCTCCGTCATAAATCTCGTCCGCCCAGGGCGGCAGGTCCGCTTCCAACGCCTCGGGCGATGGCAGCACGGCCTGCGGCATCGCCGCGGTCTCCGCCACTGCTGCCTCGTCGCTAGTCGCGTTGTCGGCAATGATGACGAGGAAACGCGCCGGCCGGTCGCGGATCTTGCCAAGCCCGGCGGGAAGCCTTTCGCCCTGTACGGTCTCGATCAGTCGCTTGACCATCCGGTCGGCTTCGCCATCGCCGTCGCGAACCAGCGCCTCCAGCGCCATCGGCTCGATGTCGAGTGCCTCGAACTCGCCGGAAGCCGCAAGGACCAGCCCGTAATCGTCGAGGATCGCCGCAGCGCGCGCCATATCGTCCAGCGCCTCGACGGCGGCCTCCGCCAGCTGGAATTCACGCAACCGCTTCTCGCCGGCGTCGCGCGGACATGTCACCAGGACCGCCGGCTCGCCGCCGGGCAGGCTCTGGCGGCTGATCTCGCAATGGATCAGCTCCGATTTCAGCCCGTGATTGATCCTGAAACGGCGCACGATCGGCGCGGCATCGTCGCCATCTTCCGATCCATCGCCATCATCGCCGACCTGCCGGATCGCATTGCCGATCTGGCGGATCAGCGGATGTGACGGCGAAAGGCTGGTCTCCAGCAGATCGGCAAGGCCGTCGCCCGAAAACAGCCGCACCCCGAAGGCATTGGCCCACAAAACCCGGTCGAGATCGACCGAGAACAGGATGGCGGCATCCTGCGAGATCGTCAGCCTGCGCAAGAACGGCAGCACCGTCAGGTCGAGAAAGGAATAATCAATACGCGTCATTCGACTGAAGGCGGCGGGCCTTCTCCCTGCACCCGATAATTAAGGAAAAATTAATATAAGTTTTGCCGGAAGGGGTCCAGCAAATCGCCCGTGACAGCCGGGGAATCGGTCAAGACGGTTAATGCCCCGCCTGCCCGCGCCGGGGAAAACCGGCCGCCACGCGCTCCGGGGTTCCGCCCTGCCATGTCCCGTTTGCGCGCCGCATATGCGCTGTCGGCTCCGCGCGTCAAGCGTGTCAAAAACGCTTGCAAATGACGCGTCGCCATCCTATTGCAGGCGCCGCCGGCAGGCTTGCCGGCTTGTGCGGTTGTAGCTCAGTTGGTTAGAGCGCTAGATTGTGGCTCTAGAGGTCGGTGGTTCGAATCCACCCAACCGTACCATTCTCACGAATGTCCATCCCGAAATCTCAGGAAGAGGCCGAATTTCCGGTGTGCTGCATGCGGCGTGCATTGCGGAGTTTGCTTTGCGCATTTTACGCGCTGCACGAAAACTGATTTCGCGGATCGGCTGAACAACAGAACGCCATTGCGTGATTTTTCGCCGTTTGCTGCGAGAATTGGGAGAAATTTCCAAGGGGCCGGAATCCGGCTGCCGCCAGCCGGCCGTCTCGGGTTCGCCAAAGCCGGGTTCGCCAAGTCCAGAGATCACCAGGTCAGAGTTCATCATGCGCTATTATCCGGTCTTTCTCGATCTCAAGGACAGGGATGTCGTCTTTTCCGGCGCCGGCAGCGCGGCGGAAGCCAAGATCCGTCTGCTCCTCAAGACCCCGGCGCGCATCGCCGTCTATGGTGAAAACCCGTCGCCTGCTTTGCGCCAATGGGCCGGCGAGGGCCGCATCACGCTCGCCGAACGCGCCATCGACTGGGACGATGTCTCCAATGCCCGCCTTGTCTACGGCGCCAATGGCGACCGGGAGCTTGACCGCCGCGCGGTCGAGCTGGGCCGCTGGGCCGGTGCGCTGACCAACATCGTCGACAATCTCGAGGAAAGCGAATTCCTCACCCCGGCGATCGTCGACCGCGATCCGGTGACGGTCGCGATCGGCACCGAGGGCACCGCTCCGGTGCTCGCCCGCCGGATCAAGGCCTCGGTCGAAACCCTGCTGCCGCAATCGACCGGCCCACTTGCCCGCATTGCCGAGAAATTCCGCCCGGCGGTCGCCGAGCTTTCCTCGAAGGCCCGCCGGACCCTGTGGGGCCGGTTCTTCGACCGCGACGGCGCGCTTGCCTTCGAGGCCGGTGGCAAAGCCGCCGCCACCGATGCCTTGCAGCGTCTCATGGCTGCTGATGACGGCGAAAAACCGGCCGGTTCGGTTTGCCTTGTCGGCGCCGGCCCGGGCGATCCCGAGCTGCTGACGCTGAAAGCTCGCAAGCGCCTGGATGAGGCCGATGTCGTCCTGTACGATCATCTGGTCGCGCCGCAAGTGCTCGAACTTGCCCGCCGCGAGGCGAAGCTCGTTTCGGTCGGCAAGAAGGGATTCGCCAGAAGCTGGGCGCAGGCCGATATCGAGGCCGAGATGATTGCCCAGGCCCGCAAGGGCCGCCATGTGGTGCGCCTGAAGGGCGGCGATCCCGCCATTTTCGGCCGTCTGGGCGAGGAGATCGAGGCGCTTGCCGCAGCCGGCATCGCATATGAAGTGGTCCCGGGCATCACGGCCGCTGCCGCCGCTGCCGCCGCTGCCGGCCAGTCGCTGACGAAGCGCGGCCACAACAGCGCGATCCGCTTCATGACCGGTCACGATACGCAGGGATTTGCCGAACAGGACTGGGCGGGTCTCGCTCGGCCGGGCGCCGCCGCCGCGATCTATATGGGAGCGAAGGCGGCGCCCTTCATTGCCGGCCGCCTGCTGATGCACGGCGCCAGCCGCGCGATGCCGGTCACCATCGTCGTCAACGCCTCGCGCCCCGGCCAGCAGATCATCCGCAGCGACCTTGGTCGCCTGCCTGCCGCCATCGGCGCGGCCGAAGGGCAGGGGCCGGCCCTGCTCCTGCTCGGCCTCGCCCCTGCTGCCGGGGCGGTTGGCGGTCTGACTCAGGCGGAGCAAACGGAAATCCACCTGCGGAGCGGAGCAGCCTGATGGCCCGTGCGTTCACCCCCAAAATCGTCACCGCCAACGATCTGCTGGTCGGCGACGTGATCTACCTGACCCGGTCCGGCGCCTGGTCGCGCCTGCATGAGGAGGCGCACCCCGCCACCTCGGAGGAACAGGCCCGCACCATGCTCGAACACGCGCAAAAACAGTCGGACCGGATCGTCGGTCCCTATCTCGCCGATGTCGAGATCGGCGACGACGACAGGCCCCATCCCGTTCATTTCCGTGAGGTCTTCCGCACCCGCGGCCCGTCCAACTATCCCCACGGCAAGCAGGCGCAGTAAGCCATGTATGTGTATCAGGAATTCGATGAGGCCTTTGTCCGCGAGCGTGTCCGCCAGTTTCGCGGCCAGGTCGAAAAGCGCGTCGACGGCGCGCTGAGCGAGGATGAGTTCAGGCCGCTCAGGCTGATGAACGGCCTCTATCTGCAATTGCACGCCTATATGCTGCGCATCGCCATACCCTATGGCTCGCTCGACAGCGCGAAGATGCGCCAGCTCGCCTTTCTCGCCGACAAATGGGACAAGGGTTATGGCCATTTCACCACCCGCCAGAACATCCAGTTCAACTGGCCGCAACTGACGGACGTGCCGGACATGCTGGAGGCGCTGGCCGATGTCGGCATGCATTCGATCCAGACCTCGGGTAATTGTGTGCGCAATGTGACGGCTGACCATTTCGCCGGTGCCGCTGCCGACGAATTGGAGGATCCGCGCGCGACCGCCGAACTGATCCGCCAGTGGTCGACCGATCACCCGGAATTCCAGTTCCTGCCGCGCAAGTTCAAGATCGCCATTACCGGTTCGCCCAACGACCGCGCGGTGACACGTGCCCACGATATCGGCATCCGCATGATTGAGAACGATGCCGGGGAAACCGGTTTCGAGATCATCGTCGGCGGCGGGCTCGGCCGCTCGCCCTTCGAGGGCAAGGTGCTGCGCGACTTCCTGCCCAAGGACCACCTGCTGCCCTATCTCGAAGCGGTCCTGCAGGTCTACAACCTCGCCGGACGGCGCGACAACAAGTTCAAGGCGCGGATCAAGATCCTGCTGCATGAAGGCGGTCTGGAGGATTTCCGCGAGCGCACGGAAAAGGCGTTCGAGGAAATCCGCGCCCGTTTCGAGCGGCCCGCCGGCGAGATGATCGACGCCATCGCCAAATGGTTCGAGCCGCCGGTCTTCAACAACGTCCAGACCCATGCCTTCGACAAGGCGCTCGATGCCAATCCGGCCTTCCGCTCCTTCGTCGAGACCAACACCGACGAACACCGCAACCCGGCCTATGCCATCGTCACCGTCTCGCTGAAGCCGATCGGCGGCACGCCGGGCGATGCGACCGCGCAGCAGATGCGCGTGATGGCCGACATCGCGGAAGAGTTCGGCCATGACGAAATCCGGGTTTCCCACGAGCAGAACCTGATCCTGCCCCATATCCGCAAGGCCGATCTGCCCGTGGTCTACGAGAGACTGCGCGAAGCGGGGCTTGCCACCGCCAATGCCGGCCTCATCTCCGACATCATCGCCTGCCCGGGCATGGACTATTGCACCCTGGCGACCGCCCGTTCGATCCCGATCGCCCAGCAGATCGCGACCCGTTTCGACGAGTTGAAGCTCGAACACGAGATCGGCCCGCTCAAGATCAAGATTTCCGGCTGCATCAATGCCTGCGGCCACCATCATGTCGGCCATATCGGCATTCTCGGCCTCGATAAGGCGGGCGCCGAAAGCTACCAGATCACCCTTGGCGGCGATGCCACCGAGACCTTTGCGCTCGGCGAGCGCACCGGGCCCGGCTTCGGCGCCGATGAGATCATCCCGGCGATCGAGACGATCGTCTCGACCTATCTCGATCTTCGCGACAGCGAGGAGGAAACCTTCCTCGAGGCGTTCCGCCGGGTCGGCATGACGCCGTTCAAGGAAAAACTCTATCCCGAAGGCAAATCCGGCGAGGCCCGCAATGCAGCCTGAATTCGTACATGAGGCAGAACCCAGGGCGGCGAACGACACGGTCGCCAGCCGCGTCGCATCGTTCAACCTCGACCATCTCGAGGCCTCGGCGAAGGCGATGCTGGCCGATGCCCTGCAACGCGAGACCTTCGGCAAGGCCGCTGTGGTGACGTCCTTCGGCGCCGAATCGGCCGTGCTGCTGCATCTGGTCGCGGCGGTGAAGCCCGACGCCCCGGTGCTCTTCATCGACACGCGGATGATGTTTCAGGAAACCCTCGACTACCAGCTCGAACTGACCCGCCATCTCGGGCTCACCAATGTTCAGGTCATCAGCCGCGACAGCGCGCAACTGCGCCGCGAAGACGTCTTCGGCCGGCTGCATCTGAAGGATACCGATGCCTGCTGCCATCTGCGCAAGGTGGTGCCGCTTGAAGAGGCGCTCGCGGGCTATGGCGCATGGGTCACGGGCCGCAAGCGCTTCCAGTCGGCGAACCGCGCGACGCTCAAGCCCTTCGACCACGATGCCGCCGGCCGGGTGAAGCTCAACCCGCTCAGCTTCTGGGAACAGGCCGATATCGAGGCGTGTTTCATTCGTCACAGCCTGCCGCGCCATCCGCTGGTATCCGACGGCTTCACCTCGATCGGCTGTGCGCCCTGCACCCGGCTCCCGGCCGACAAGAAGGATCCGCGCAGCGGCCGCTGGGCCGGCGAGGAAAAGACCGAATGCGGCATTCACATCGTTGGCGGGCAGATCGTCCGCGCGAATTCGCAAACTGCATCAGGCGCGTAGGGCGCGAAAGGAAGAGACCATGTCCGTGATCATCAGAGACGGCAAATTCCACCAGGACGACTGGATGGCTTCCGGCGGCAGCTTTCACGATTTCGACGCCATGCCGCTGCGCCCGCATGACTTCGAGCTCGATCATCTCGGCATCGACGTGCCCAATTCGATCGATCCCAACAGCCTGTCGGGCTTTGTCGGCGAGGTATCGGCGATCCGCATACCCTTCCCCTCCTTCGCCGATGGCAGGGGATTCTCGATTGCCCGGGTGGTGCGCCGCATGGGCTTTACCGGCCTGCTGCGCGCCCATGGCCACATCATCTGCGAACAGTATCCGCTGGCCGTTCGCGCCGGTTTCGACGAGATCGAGATCAGCGATGAACTGGCCAGGCGCCAGTCCGAGGCGCTGTGGGCCGATGCCCTTGCCCGCATCAACGTGACCTATCTCGAACGCCTTCAGGCGGGTATGGCCAGCGCCGCCGCCTGACCCGCCCCAAATCCAGGATCAAGCCATGAACGAGACCGTCCTTGCCAAAGGCGGCGAGACACGCTCGCTGCATCCCGATGCCCAGATCGTCACCGCCGTGACCCACTGGACCGACCGGCTGTTTTCCTTCCGCCTCACCCGCCCGCGCAGCCTGCGCTTCCGCTCGGGCGAATTCGTCATGATCGGCCTGGAGCGCGACGACGGCAAACCGCTGCTGCGCGCCTATTCGATCGCCTCGCCGAGCTGGGACGACGAGCTTGAATTCTATTCGATCAAGGTGCCGGACGGCCCGCTGACCTCGCGGCTGCAGAACATCCAGCCCGGCGACGCGGTGATCGTGCGCCCCAAGCCGACGGGAACGCTGGTGCTCGACGCCCTGCTGCCGGGCAAGCGGCTCTGGCTGGTCGCCACCGGCACCGGCATCGCCCCCTTCGCCTCGCTCATCCGCGATCCCGATATCTATCAACGCTATGACAAGGTGATCCTCACCCATACCTGCCGCGGCACGGCGGAGCTCGCCTATGGCCGCGAACTGATCGCCAGCCTGGCCGACGATCCGCTGGTCGGCGAGGAAGCAGGACATAAGCTCGGCTATTTTCCGACCACTACAAGGGAAGCCTCCGAGCATCAGGGCCGGATCACCGATCTGATGCGCTCGGGCCAGGTCTTCCGCGATCTCGGCGTGCCGGAGCTGGGCGCCGACGACCGGGTGATGATCTGCGGCTCCATGGGCCTCAATCTGGACGTCAAGGCGATCTGCGAGGAGCGCGGCCTGGTCGAGGGATCGAACGCCGCCCCCGGCACCTTCGTCCTCGAAAAGGCCTTTGTCGGCTGACCCACGGCCAGCCGGGCGGGCGGCGGATCGCGCGAGCATTGGCATTGTCACCGAACTGTTGCATGTTGCGGACAAACACGCTGCATGGAACACATCAACAGACAACAGTTCGCCATCTTGCCCGCAGGTTCTGAAGCCGAATCCCTGTACAGGACGATCGTGGAAAACGTTCGCGATGCGATCTTCGTGATCGATGACGAGCGGCGCATTCTCTTCGCCAATGCTGCCGCGGCGCGTCAGTTCGGCGGCGACAGGACCGGGCTGAGCTTTGTCCGCGTGGTGCGCAATCCCGCCGTGCTCGAGGCGATCGAGGCGGTTCTGTCGGGGGCGGCGACCCGCAAGGTGCAGTTCGTCCAGGAAGGCCAGTACCGCATCTTCTACGATGTCACCATCGCCGCCATCGCCGATGCAGCGGGCAATCCTACCCGCGCCATGGTGGGCCTGGCGGACATCTCGCACATTCATGAAGCCGAGCAGATGCGCAGCGACTTCGTCGCCAATGTCAGCCATGAGCTGCGCTCGCCGCTGACCTCGCTTGCCGGCTTCATCGAGACCCTGCGCGGCCCGGCAAGGGACGATCCGGCGGCGAGCGAGCGCTTCCTGTCGCTGATGGAAACCGAGGCCCAGCGCATGGTTCGCCTCATCCAGGACCTGCTGTCGCTGTCCAAGGTCGAAGCCAATCAGCGCATCCGGCCCGAGGACGAGGTCGATGTGGTCTCGGTCGTCCGCCGCCTGCTCAGGACGCTGGCCGGCCTTGCCGAGCGCGAGGGAAAGGCCCTGAAACTCGATGCCACCACCGAGGTGGCCCCGGTCACCGGCAGCGACGACGAACTGACCCAGGTGTTCCAGAACCTGATCGAGAACGCGATCAAATACGGCCGCGCCGACAGCACCGTCACCGTCCGCATCGACTGGCTCGACAAGGCCATGGGCATGAGTGGGCCGGCGGTCTCGGTCACCGTCATCGACCAGGGCGAGGGCATTCCGCGCGAGCACATTCCCCGCCTTACCGAGCGCTTCTACCGCGTCGATACCCACCGCTCGCGCGACAAGGGCGGCACCGGGCTCGGCCTTGCGATCGTCAAGCACATCATCGGCCGCCATCGCGGCCGACTGCAGATCG
This sequence comes from Nitratireductor sp., assembly GCA_020441665.1. Taxonomy (GTDB): domain Bacteria; phylum Pseudomonadota; class Alphaproteobacteria; order Rhizobiales; family Rhizobiaceae; genus Salaquimonas. Next base: position 4,938 of record JAGRLT010000121.1, on the reverse strand, counting down.
AGAGTGAGGCCAATATCGGCAGCCGCTTCCGTGTCCTGCTGCCGGCCCGGCCGAAAGCGCAGGCCTGATCCCCATCGGCCCTTGCCCCGGCGAAACGGTCCGAAGTTATCCACTGTCACGGAACTGTCATCGAACTGACATAGCTCGTTCATCGAAGGCTTCTAGAGGGTTCTGCGCCGGATACCCCGCGGCCCGAAGGTCGATGAAGCCGGCACGAGTTTCTACGCAAACCATGAACAGGAGGCACCTATGTTGCCACGCAAGTCCACCGCCGCTGCCGTTGCGGCCACCCTCGCTCTTTCGGTCAGCGCCGGAGCTGCCCTTGCCCGCGATCAGATCCAGATCGCCGGTTCCTCGACCGTTCTGCCCTATGCCAAGATCGTCGCCGAGAACTTCGGCGAGACCTACACCCAGTTCAAGACGCCGATCGTCGAATCCGGCGGCTCCTCGGCTGGCCTGAAAGAGTTCTGCAAAGGCGTCGGGGAAGACACGATCGACATCGCCAACGCTTCGCGCGCCATCCGCGAAAAGGAAGTCGCCGCCTGCGCCGAAGCCGGTGTTGCCGAAATCCAGGAAATCCGCATCGGCTATGACGGCATCGTTTTCGCCACCGACATCAATGGCCCCGACTTCGCCCTCACCCCGGTTGACGTCTACAAGGCGCTTGCCGCCAAGGTCGTTGTCGACGGCGCTCTGGTCGACAACCCCTACAGGAAATGGAACGAGGTCAACCCGGATTTTCCCGATTGGGACATCGCTGCCTACATTCCGGGTGAAAAGCACGGTACCCGCGAGGTTTTCGAGGAAAAGCTGCTCGCTGTCGGTTGTAAGGAAACCGGCGACCTCGAAGCCCGCGCCGCCGCCGGCATGGACGAAAAGGCCGCCGAAAAGGACTGCATCGCGGTTCGCAAGGACGGTTCGGCCGTCGACATCGACGGCGACTACACCGAGACGCTTGCCCGCATCGATGCCAACAGGACCGGCATGGGCGTGTTCGGCCTGGCTTTCTATGAAAACAATGCCGACAAGCTGAAAGTCGCCACCGTCGGCGGCATCACGCCTTCGACCGCCTCGATCGCCTCGGGCGAATATCCGGTCTCCCGCCCGCTCTACTTCTACGTCAAGAAAGCCCATCTCGGCGTCATTCCGGGCCTCAAGGAATACGTCGAATTCTTCACCTCCGACGCCATGGTCGGCCCGGACAGCCCGCTTGCCGAATACGGTCTCGTGGCGGCTCCCGACGAGGAGCGCGAAGCCGTCCGCAAGGGCTTCATGGACGGCAACACCATGTAACAGGGCCTCGGCCCATCGGGCGCGGCATCTCTGCCGCGCCCGATTTGATTTCGCCTGACCTGATTTCGAGTGCCGCGCGGCGGCAGGCAAGATGGCGCGCCGGCGCGACGGGAAGCACGATGTCCGCGTTCAATATCATTCTGACCGTATCCGCCATCGCCCTGGCGGGCTATGTCCTGGGCATCCGGCGCGCGCGCAAGGCTGCGGGCGGAAACCTCTCGCGGCTCCACTCGCTTCCCGGTTATGCCGGTGCCTACGTCCTGATCGGATCGGCGCTGCCCGCCCTGCTGCTTCTCGCCGCATGGCTGGTCTCCGCCCCCATCCTCGTCGAAAATTCGGTCCGCTCGACCTTTCCCGACAGCGTCCGCGCCGAAGGCGGCGCAACCGAAAACCTCGCCATGGGAATGGTGCATTCGATCGGCGACGGCCTGCGTCTGCTGTCCGACAGGGAACGGACCCAACTGACGGCGGGCTTCGTCCAGTTGCGCCCGATGCTGGCGGACAAGGGTATCGCCCTTGCCAGCAGTGGCGAGGACTACATGGTCGTCGCGGCGCAGAAACTGGTTCAGCTTCAGGATTCCAGCCGCTTCTGGATGACGATCGCCGTTCTCGCGGTCTCCCTTCTGGGCGCCGTGCTGGCGCTCAGCCGCATCGCGCTCAGGTTCCGCGCCCGCAACAGCGTCGAGCGCGTGATGCTCGGCGCCCTGATCGCGGCCTCCACCATAGCGATCCTGACGACGGTCGGCATTTTCCTGTCCATGGTCTCGGAGACCGGCCGCTTCTTCGCCTCGGTTCCGCCGATGGAGTTCTTTTTCGGCACCGTCTGGGATCCGCGTTTCGCTGCCGCCGACGATCCGAACGCCGCCGGCCAGTTCGGCCTGATCCCGCTGCTGGCAGGCACGCTCTACATCGCCCTCGTGGCGATGCTCGTGGCGGTGCCCATCGGCCTCTACGCCGCGATCTACATGGCCGAATACGCCTCCAAGCGCCTGCGCGCGACCGCCAAGCCGCTGCTCGAAGTGTTGGCCGGCATCCCGACCATCGTCTACGGCTTCTTCGCGCTGGTGACGATCGGTCCGCTGTTTCGCGATTTCAGTGCCCAGATAGCCGGGCTTGCGACCGGCAGCTATCACAACTTCATCCAGGCCCAGAGCGTCCTGACCGCGGGTTTCGTCATGGGCATCATGCTGATTCCCTTCGTTTCGTCTCTGTCCGATGACATCATCACCCAGGTACCGCGCGCCATGCGCGACGGTTCGCTCGGCCTCGGCGCCACCCGGTCCGAAACCGTGCGCCGGGTCATCCTGCCGGCCGCTCTTCCGGGCATTGTCGGCGCGCTCCTGCTGACCGCCTCGCGGGCGATCGGCGAGACGATGATCGTGGTGCTGGCCGCCGGCGTTGCCGCGCGCCTGTCGATCAATCCCTTCGAGCCGATGACCACCGTCACGGTGAAGATCGTCAACCAGCTGACCGGTGACCTGGAGTTCACCTCGCCCCAGACGCTCGTCGCCTTCGCGCTCGGCATCTCGCTGTTCTTCATCACCCTCGGGCTCAACGTCTATGCGCTCTACGTCGTGCGCAAATACCGGGAGCAGTACGAATGACCGCAACTGCCAACGCCATTGCGGCAGAAAACGGTGCTGCGGCAAACAGCGCGGCAGGCCGGCGCGATCTCGGCCTGAAGAAGCGCTATGCCGCCGAACGCCGCTTCCGCCTGCTGGGCGCCGCGGCGATTGCCATCGGCCTGTTCTTCCTCGCCGCCCTGCTGTTTTCGGTCGTCTCCAAGGGTTACACCGCCTTCTGGCAGACGTCGATGGCGCTGGATGTGACCTTCGACGAAGCGGTCATCGATCCATCGGCAAAACGCGACCAGGATGCCAACGTGCTGCTGATGGCGAATTATCCCAATCTGGCCCGCGATGCGCTGGTCCGCGCCCTGGGCATCGACGATCCCGGCAAGCCCGTTCTGCGCGATGTCGGCGGCATGATCTCCAACGGGGTCAGAACCCAGTTGCGCGACCGGGTGCTCGCCGATCCCTCGATCATCGGCACGACACAGACAATCTGGGTTCTTGCCAATGCCGAGATCGATTCGGCCTACAAGGGACAGATCGATCTGTCGGTCGATGAAAGCCGCCGCAAGGTCAACGACCGTCAGGTCGCATGGATGAAGGATCTGTCCGGGCGCGGGATCTTGCAGCAGCGCTTCAATACCGGCCTGTTCACCTTCGGCGCGTCGTCGCGGCCGGAAACCGCCGGCATGGGCGTCGCGATCCTCGGTTCGCTCTACATGATGATGATCGTGCTGGCCCTGGCCCTGCCGATCGGTGTCGCCGCCTCGATCTATCTCGAGGAGTTCGCGCCGAAGAACCGCCTGACCGACATCATCGAGGTCAATATCAACAACCTGGCCGCCGTGCCGTCGATCGTCTTCGGGCTGCTGGGCCTGGCGCTGTTCATCAACTTTGCCGGACTGCCGCGCTCGGCCTCGCTGGTCGGCGGCCTGGTGCTGGCTCTGATGACGCTGCCGACCGTCATCATCGCGACGCGGGCGGCCCTCAAGGCCGTGCCGCCATCGATCCGCTCGGCGGCGCTGGGCATCGGCGCGTCGAAAATGCAGATGGTCTTCCATCATGTCCTGCCGCTTGCCATGCCCGGCATTCTGACCGGCACGATCATCGGCCTTGCCCAGGCGCTCGGCGAAACCGCGCCGCTCCTGCTGATCGGCATGGTGGCCTTCGTCGCCAACTATCCCGCGACGCCGCTCGATCCGGCGACCGCGCTGCCGGTGCAGATCTACATGTGGGCAAACGAGGCCGAACGCGCTTTTGTGGAAAGAACCTCCGGAGCGATCATCATTCTGCTAGTGTTCCTCGCGATAATGAACATCACCGCCATCCTGCTGCGCCGCCGCTTCGAGCGCCGCTGGTAGAGCACGATGCGGGTGACAGGCATGGCAATGCAGGCAAAACCTATGGACAAGACCATGAACATAAATGTGAAGGTTTCCGACAGCCAGGCTGCAACGTCTCCGGCCGCAGCAGCGCCGGAGCTCAAGATGCGCGGCGAAGACGTCTGTGTCTTCTACGGCGACAAGCAGGCGCTGTTCGATGTCAGCCTCGACATCCGCGCCAACGAGGTGACCTCGCTGATCGGCCCCTCGGGCTGCGGCAAGTCGACCTTCCTGCGCTGCCTCAACCGGATGAACGACACGATCGACGTCTGCCGCGTCACCGGCCGGATCAGCCTCGACGGCCAGGACATCTACGATCCGAAGATCGATGTGGTCGAATTGCGCGCCATGGTCGGCATGGTGTTCCAGAAGCCCAACCCGTTTCCGAAATCGATCTTCGAGAACGTCGCCTATGGCCCGCGCATTCACGGCCTCGCCGCCGGCAGGACCGAGCTCGAGGAGATCGTCGTCACCAGCCTGCGCAAGGCCGGCCTCTATGAGGAAGTCAAGGACCGGCTCGACCAGCCCGGCACCGGCCTTTCCGGCGGCCAGCAGCAGCGGCTCTGCATCGCGCGCGCCATCGCCGTCGAGCCGGAAGTCATCCTGATGGACGAACCCTGCTCGGCGCTCGATCCGATCGCCACCGCCAAGGTCGAGGAACTGATCGACGAATTGCGCGAAAACTTCACCAT
>JAGRLT010000120.1 GCA_020441665.1 Nitratireductor sp. | reverse complement strand
AGCGCGCCGCCTGCAGCGCCGCCGACAATCCGGCCGGCCCGGCGCCGATCACCAGCAGATCGCAATGCAGGAAGCCCTTGTCATAGGTCTCCGGGTCTTCCTCGCCCGAAAGCCGGCCGAGACCGGCGGCGGAACGGATGAAGGGTTCGTAGAGCTTTTCCCAGAACGCCTTCGGCCACATGAAGGTCTTGTAGTAGAAACCGGCGGTGAGGAAGGGCGACAGCAGGTCGTTGACCGCCAGCAGGTCGAAACCGAGCGGCCCGCGATGGTTCTGGCTGGTGGCGGTGAGGCCGTCGAACAGTTCGGCCATCGTCGCCCTGGTATTGGGCTCGGCATGGGCGCCGCCGCGCAGGGTGACGAGCGCGTTGGGCTCTTCCGACCCGGCGGTGAAGATGCCGCGCGGCCGGTGGTATTTGAATGATCGGCCGACGAGTTTCACCCCGTTGGCGATCAGCGCCGAGGCTAGGGTGTCGCCCTTGTGGCCGGTCATCGTCCTGCCGTTGAAGGTGAAGCGGTGGGAGGAGCCGCGATCGATCAGGCCGCCTGCGGTGCGGAAGGATTGGGTCATCGCTTTCCGCTCCTGGTTTTTCGACCCGCCAGGGCCACGCCGCGGGCCAGCTCGACCTTGATAACCGCATGGGTCAGCGTGTTGCGGGTCACGACCAGCCAGGAGCGGTCGCCCTGCTCGTGATACCACAGTTCACGGTGCGACCCCGCCGGATTGTCGCGCAGATGGACGTAATCGTGGAACCGGTCGAGCGCGTCCGGCGCCTGAGGGTCGGGCCGGTCGATCAGGGTCGCGTCGCCGAGAATAACAAATTCCGCCGCGTCGCGGGGGCCGAGCAGGGGATGGTCGATGATCATCGCATTTGCCTCAATGCAGGTTCGGCTGGGCGCCGGCGCCGCGTTCGTCGATGACGTGGCCGGTGCGGAAGCGGTCGAGCCGCATGGCCGTGGCGACCGGATGGGGAGCGTCGCGGGCGATCAGATGGGCGTAGCAGAAGCCGGAGGCGGGCGTTGCCTTGAAGCCGCCATAACACCAGCCGCCATTGAAATAGAGCCCGTCAACCGGCGTGCGGTCGATGATCGGCGATCCGTCCATCGACATGTCCATGACGCCGCCCCACATGCGCAGCAGCCGCGCCTTGCCGATCATCGGCATGATCGCCATACCGCCTTCACAGACATCCTCTACCACCGGCAGGTTGCCGCGCTGGGCATAGGTGTTGTAGCCGTCAATGTCGCCGCCGAAGACCAGCCCGCCCTTGTCGGACTGGGAGATGTAGAAATGGCCGGCGCCGAAGGTGACGACGCCGGGAATGACCGGCTTCAGCCCCTCGGTGACGAAGGCCTGCAGCACGTGGCTTTCGATCGGCAGGCGCATGCCCGCCCGGGCCATGACGCGGCTTGAGGAGCCGGCGACGCAGACGGCGACCCTGCCGGCGGAAATGGCGCCCCTGGTGGTGGTGACGCCGTGGCAGACACCGTTGCGGATGTCGAAGCCGGTCACCTCGCAATTCTGGATGATGTCGACGCCCCTTCGGTCGGCACCGCGGGCATAGCCCCAGGCAACGGCGTCGTGCCGCGCGGTGCCGGCGCGCTTCTGCCACAACCCGCCCTTGATCGGGAAGCGGGCATTGTCGAAATCAAGGAAGGGACAGACCTCGCGGATGCCCTTTTCATCGAGCAGAACCGCGTCGGCGCCGGCCATCAGCATGGCATTGCCGCGCCGGACAAAGGCGTCGCGCTGGGAATCGGAATGGTAGAGATTGATGATGCCGCGCTGCGAGACCATGGCGTTGTAGTTGAAATCCTGTTCCAGGTTCTCCCACAGTTTCATCGACAGTTCGTAGAACGGCTCGTTGCCGGGCAGCAGGTAGTTGGAACGGATGATGGTGGTGTTGCGGCCGATATTGCCCGAGCCGAGCCAGCCCTTTTCGAGCACCGCCACATTGGTGATGCCGAACTCGCGGGCGAGATAGTAGGCGGTAGACAGGCCATGGCCGCCGCCGCCGACGATCACCACATCGTAGCGGGGCTTCGGCTCAGGCTCGCGCCAGGCCGGTTTCCAGCCCCTGTTGCCGGTCAGGGTCTCCTTGAACAGTCTGAGCGCGGAATAGGTCATGGCGGCGAAACGTCCTGCTGACTGCCGGGGTTTTCGTCGGACCACCGGAATGACCTAGCATTATTTTCCCGCCGGTTCTGGACTTTTCAGAAAAAGACGGAATATTGCGCTGGACAGTCAGGAAATGCCAAGGATCGGTCCCTGGCGGCGGCGAAACAGACAGGGGCGGCAGCAAGTTGAACGGCCAGTCGGGCGATCGTCCGTTCCGCATCGGGTTTCTTCTCATCGACGGCTTCGCGCTGATGTCCTATGCGTCGGCCTCTGAACCCTTTCGCGCCGCCAATCTGCTGGCCGGCCGAACGCTTTACGACGTCATCAACGTGTCGCTCTACGGCAGTTCGGCGCAAAGCTCGGCATCGGCGATCGTCAAGGCTCGCACCCAGGTGGGCGAACATACCGATTTCGATCTTGTCTTCGTGATCGCCGGCGGCGATCCGACCCTGTTCAGGGACAAGCGGGTGCTGCAATGGCTGCGGCATCTGTCGCGCCGCGGGGTGATGCTGGGCGGCGTTTCGGGCGGGCCGGTGATCCTCGCCCGGGCCGGCCTGATGAACGGCTATCGCATGACGGTGCATTGGGAACACGCCTCGGCGCTGATCGAGATCGCGCCCGACCTGATGCTGGAACGCTCGATCTATGTGGTCGACCGCGACCGCTATACCTGTGCCGGCGGCATCGCGGCGCTCGACATGATGCACCACCTCATCGCCAGCCATCATGGCGAGGAACTGGCGACCCGGGTGAGCGACTGGTATCTGCATACCAATGTGCGGGCGCCGGGCCAGCCGCAAAGGGCCGGTTTCGTGGCGCGTTACGGCACCAATTCGGCGCCCGTCATCCGCGCCATCGAGATCATGGAGAGCCATCTCGACGATCCGCTCGACCTTGCCCAGGTGGCGGAACTTTCAGGTGTCGGCCCACGGCAGCTGAACCGGCTTTTCAGCGACAGAATAGGCCAGGGAACGATGGGGTTCTACCGCGATTTGCGGCTGGAGCGGGCGAAGAGCCTGCTCGAGCAATCGACGCTTTCGATCACCGAAATCGCGCTGGCCACGGGCTTCTGCTCATCGGCGCATTTCGCCAAGACCTTCCGCACCAAATTCGGCAGTCCGCCATCGCGCTTTCGGCGGTAGGTTACCAGCTTAGAGCCTTTCAGGCTCAGCTGGAAGCAGTTTGAATGGATGGATTTTTCGTCTCTGACGAGGAGAACACCGCAGCAGGATGTTTACCCATCCTGCGAGGATTTCGACGACGTCAGGGCGGAAAAGACGCCACAGCAGCGAGTTCAAGCGTTTGAAAACCTTATCGTTTCTGCAATCGTCTGAACTTGGTTCTTCGGCCTTCGGTCGTCGTTGCGAAAAGCTGACGGTGCTCGCACCGTGTCGCTTTCCGCTCCTAGCCGAAGACCAAATTCCCTGCGTTCAAACGATTCCATCTGGGCCTGAAAGGCTCTAGTTGAAGCCCCAGTCTGGTTCCCCGCTGGTCGCCGCTTATCGCTACCGCACCGCTTCCGGTCAGTCTTGCACCCGTTCCATTCAGATTGTCCGACAGAACGCCGGCCACCCCGATCCCGATGGCGGTTGCGCTCTCGTTTGCGGCGGTGCCAAAGTTCAGGCGGATGCCAAAATTTTCCCCGGCAACGAGATCAGGGTCGGCCAGAGCGTTGGCAATCGCGAGGTTTTGACAAAGCTCGGGTCCGGTCAAAACATTCCCGGCAGCTTCGGGTTCGCTGAACTCATCATGATCGCCGCCGCCCGACGAGATGTTGAAGTCCCTGTCGCAGCTTATCGGTTCCGCATGGACCGCCAGCACCTGCACCGGCAAAGTGAACAGCACGGCTCCCGTCAACATGAGTGCGTATCTTGTGTTGCTTGCAATTTTTACTTTCATTTTTTTCCTCCACCTATCGCGAAAGTTTCACAACAGACGGAAGCCAAAAGCAATGCGAGCTTTTGCCGGGTAAACTGGAAATTGAATTTGCGGGAAAGCCAAATGGTACGCCCTAGGGGAATCGAACCCCTGTTTCCGCCGTGAAAGGGCGGCGTCCTAACCGCTAGACGAAGGGCGCACTCGCGCGAAGCCTTGCTTCGTGACCGGCCTTATAGAGAAGGTCGCACAGGGCTTCAACCGGAAAATCGCGGCTGGCGTGGAAATTCTCGACGAAGGCGAGATCGACACATTTGCAGGCAGGTTCGCCGCGCTTTCAGGGTCGGAATGCGCGATGGTTTGCGATCCGGCACCCTGTCACTCTCCGGTAAAATAGCGGATGAACTTGTTGAACAGTTCGGCCTGGGTCGAGATGCCGAGCTTGGCATAGATGTTCTTGCGGTGGATTTTCACCGTGCCCGGCGTGATGCCGAGAACTTCTCCCACCGAGATCGACGAATGGCCCTTGAGCACCAGCGACACGATCTCGATCTCGCGCCGCGAGAGCACGTCCTGGCCGAAGGCGTTGAAGGCGTCCTCGATCCTCTTCGACGGGGGAGGGTCGGCTTCGGGCGCCGCCTGCTGCCACAATTGTTTGCCGAGCAGGGTGATGACCGGCATCATCGCCTCGAACAACGCCTTGTCGCGGGCGCTGAAGCGCGGCGTGCCGATGCGGCGCGTAATGCTGATGACGATGGAAGCCTCGTCGGCGGAAGGCAAGGCAAGGCCGATTTCGTCGCCGATGCTGGTGCGGTAGTAGTGGTGGCGGAAAAACTCGCTCTTCTGGAACTGGTCGGGCGAGAGGCGCCGCATGTCGAGCAGGCCGTTCGCCTTGCCGGTGATCGAATGGGTGTAGAAGGGATCGAGCAGGAAGGGGCCGCGCAGATAGTCCTCGATGACCACCTTCCTGCGCAGGTCGGCAATGTTGTGGAAAACCGAGCGCGCCTCGCCTTCACGGTATTCGAATACCATGTAGACGTCGAAAGGCACGACGGCCGAGATGAGATCGCCCAGCGCTTCCTCGCCCGGCCCGCGCTCGAACAATGAAGCCAGCGCCTGGTTCCAGGTTTCGAACAGTTCTTCCGTGCTAAGCTTCATGACCCCGTAAAAGCCTCCCGTCCCCGGTGGTTTAGCATGCGAAAGGCGTTCTGGCACGGGGAAAGGCCGGCGGCTGCAAGCCGGATCCTACCCCCTTGGATATATTCCCAACGCCCTGTCATGGGCATAGCGTCGGGTCGACGACCGTTGCCGCATGGGAGCGGGCGCGATTGTTTCTGCCCGTTCGCCATCCCGGCCGGGCGCAGCCTCCAGCGAGAAAACGACATGGCACAGAATTCCGAGATCCAGGCAAGAAAGACCGCGGCGATCGCCCGCGGCGTCGGCATGATGACCCAGGTCTATGCCGACCGGGCGGAGAATGCCGAATTGTGGGATGTCGAGGGCAACCGCTATATCGATTTCGCCGCCGGCATCGCCGTGGTCAATACCGGCCACCGCCACCCGAAGGTGATCGAGGCGGTGAAGGCCCAGCTCGACCGCTTCAGCCATACCTGCCATCAGGTCGTGCCCTATGAAAACTACGTGCATCTCGCCGAACGGCTCAACCATGCCGTGCCCGGTGATTTCGACAAGAAGACGATCTTCGTGACCACCGGCGCCGAGGCGCTGGAAAATGCCGTTAAGATCGCCCGCGTCGCCACTGGCCGCAACGCCATCGTCGCCTTTTCCGGCGGGTTTCACGGTCGCACCTTCATGGGCATGGCGATGACCGGCAAGGTGTTTCCCTACAAGGCGGGTTTCGGCGCGATGCCGGGCGATGTCTATCATGCACCGTTCCCGGTCGACCTGCATGGGGTGAGCGAGAAGGATGCGCTGGCCGGGCTCGACCGGCTGTTCAAGGCCGATGTCGATCCGTCGCGGGTCGCGGCCATCGTCATCGAGCCGGTGCAGGGTGAGGGCGGCTTCTACGAGGTGCCCGCAAGCTTCATGAGGAAGCTGCGCGAGATCTGCGACCAGCACGGTATTCTGCTGATCGCCGACGAGGTGCAGACCGGCTTTGCGCGCACCGGCAAGCTGTTCGCCATGGAGCATCACGGCGTTGCCGCCGATCTCGTCACCATGGCCAAGGGGCTTGCCGGCGGCTTTCCGCTGGCGGCCGTCTGCGGCCGGGCCGAGATCATGGATGCGGCCAATCCGGGCGGCCTCGGCGGCACCTATGGCGGCAATCCGATCGGCATTGCCGCGGCCCATGCGGTGCTCGACGTGATCGAGGAAGAGGGCCTGTGCGAACGCGCCAGCATGCTGGGCGCACGCCTGAAGCAGCGGCTCGAGGGCCTGCGCGGCGACGTGCCGGAGATTTCCGACATTCGCGGCCCCGGCTTCATGAATGCGGTGGAATTCGCCGATCCCGGCAGCAAGGCGCCCGACGCCGCCTTTGCCGGACGGGTGAAGGACATTGCGCTCGAGAAGGGGCTGATCCTGCTGACCTGCGGCGTGCATGGCAATGTCATCCGCTTCCTGTCGCCGATCACCATCCAGGACGACGTCTTCTCCGAAGCGCTCGACCTGCTCGAAGCCTCGCTGCGCGAAGCGCGCGCGTAGAGCGCGTCAGGCAACGGCTTCACCGCCAAAACCAAAGGCGCTATGGTGCTCCGGCACAAGACCGGAGTCGCCATGCCCATTCCCGACTGGAGCCAATCCGCACCCCGCCTGATCGATGTCGCCACGGGGCGCGGCAGCGCCGACTGCGTCATTCGCGGCGGCAGATGGGTCAATGTCTATTCCGGCGAGATCATCGCCGGAATAGACATCGCCATCGCCGCCGGGCGCATTGCCTATGTCGGCCCCGATGCCAGTCATGCGATTGGCGAGGCGACACGGATCATCGAGGCCGATGGCCGCTACATGGTGCCCGGCCTGTGCGACGCGCACATGCATGTGGAAAGCGGCATGGTGACGGTGACGGAGTTCGCCCGCGCGGTCATTCCCCATGGCACCACGTCGATGTTCATCGATCCGCACGAGATCGCCAACGTGCTGGGCCTGCCGGGCGTGAAACTCATGCATGACGATGCGGCCAGCCTGCCGATCAACGTGCGGGTGCAGGTGCCTTCCTGCGTTCCCTCCGCGCCGGGGCTCGAAAATGCCGGCGCCGAACTCGGCGTCGACGACATTCGCGAGGCACTTACCTGGCCGCAGACCTGCGGGCTCGGCGAAGTGATGAATTTTCCCGGCGTCGCGACGAACGACCCGAAGATGCTTGGCGAGATCGCCGCGACGCAGCGGGCCAACAAGACGGTGGGCGGCCACTACGCCTCGCCCGATCTCGGCCTGATGTTCCACGGCTATGTCGCCGGCGGTCCTGCGGACGATCATGAAGGCACCCGCAAGCTCGACGCGATCGCCCGCGTGCGCCAGGGCATGCGCGCGATGCTGCGGCTCGGCTCGGCCTGGTACGATGTCGCCGAGCAGATCAAGGCGGTCACCGAGGACGGGCTCGATCCGCGCAATTTCATTCTGTGCACCGATGACAGCCATTCGGGAACGCTGGTGCATGACGGGCACATGAACCGGGTGGTGCGCCATGCGATCGCCCAGGGGCTCGATCCGGTGACCGCGATCCAGATGGCGACGCTCAACACCGCCCAGCATTTCGGCATGGAGCGCGATATCGGATCGATCACGCCGGGCAGGCGGGCCGATATCGTGCTGACATCGGACCTGCCGACCCTGCCGGTCGAACTGGTGTTGGCTGCCGGCGAGGTGGTGGCTGAGAACGGCAGGCTGACCGCCGACATTCCGGCGGCGAACTATCCCGATTTCGCCCGCGGCACGGTCAGGCTGGGCAAGACGCTTCGCGAGGCGGATTTCGACATCTCCGCGCCAAAGGGGGCCGGCAAGGTGCGCGCCCGTGTCATCGGCGTGATCGAGAACCAGGCGCCGACAAGGGCGCTCGAGGCCGAGCTTTCCGTCGCCGATGGCGTGGTGGCGATGGATGGCGAAAACGATGTCTGCCAGATCGCGCTGGTCGAGCGCCATCGCGGCACGGGCGGTGTCGTCAACGGCTTCGTTTCGGGCTTCGGCTACGACCAGCCCTGCGCGGTCGCCTCGACCGTCGCCCATGACAGCCATCACATGATCGTCGTCGGCACGTCGAAATCCGACATGGCGGCGGCGGCCAATCACCTTGGCAAGGTCGGCGGCGGTGTCACGGTGATTTCGCGGGGCAGGGTGCTGGCGACCGTCGAACTGCCGATCGCCGGGCTGATGTCGGACGAACGTGCCGAGATCGTCGCCGAAAAGGCGGCCGCCATGGTCGCCGCGATGCAGGCCTGCGGCTGCAGGCTCAACAATGCCTATATGCAGCACTCGCTGCTGGCGCTGGTGGTCATTCCGCAGATCCGCATCTCGGACATGGGCATCATCGACGTGACCAGGTTCGAGAAGGTGGACCTTTTCGTCTAGGCGCAAACCTTCCTGCCGCCGATCGTTCCTCAACCCGCCGCACAGCGGCGAGAAAGACCAGAAAGCATGACACAGACTTGCGGAGAGCTCTTGATCCGGCTGCTCGAAGCCCATGGCGTGGACACCGTGTTCGGCATACCGGGGGTGCACACGGTCGAGCTCTATCGCGGCCTTGCGCGCTCGTCGATCCGCCATGTGACGCCACGCCACGAACAGGGCGCCGGCTTCATGGCGGATGGCTATGCAAGGGCGACCGGCAGGCCGGGCGTGTGTCTGTGCATCACCGGGCCGGGCATGACCAATGTGGCGACCGCCATGGGCCAGGCCTATGCGGATTCGATCCCGATGCTGGTGATCTCCGGCGTCAACCGGCGGGAGACGCTCGGCCTCAACCAGGGCCGGTTGCACGAGATGCGCGGCCAGCGCGAGATGCTGGCGGGGGTTGCCGGGTTCAGCCACACGCTGCTTGCCGCCGACAATCTGCCGGAAGTGCTGTCGCGGGCCTTCGCGGAACTCCATGCGCGCCGGCCCCGGCCGGTTCACATCGAAATTCCCATCGACGTGATGAACGCGCCGGTTGGTGACGGAATGCCGAAACTGCCGGCCCCGCCGTCGCGACCGGGGCCCGATCCCGAGGCGATCGAACGCGCCGCCGTGAAGATCGCGCAGGCCAAACGCCGCGCGCTGTGTCTTGGCGGCGGTGCCGCGGATGCGGCGGCGGAGGTTGGCGATCTCGTCGGGCTCACCGGCGCGCCAGCGATGCTGACGGTCAATGCGCGCGGGCTGCTGGCGCCGGGGCATCCCCTGCTGCTGGGCGGGGCGGCTTCCTTCGAGGCGTTTCACGACTACCTTGCCGGCGCCGATGTCTGCCTTGCCATCGGTACCGAGTTTGGCGAGACGGACTATGATTTCTTCGGCCGGGGCCTGCCCGCCTTCGGGGCGGAACTGATCCGGATCGACATCGATCCGGGACAGATTTTTGCCAATGCGGTGCCGGATGTCGCCATTATCAGCGATGCGGCCCTTGCCCTGCGCGCCCTCAACGACGCGCTGCGCCGGCGCCGGGACATGGCGCCGCAAGCTGATGGTGGCGCGATTGCCGCCGGGATCCGCGTAGCCATCGAGAAGGCTCTGCCGGCCGATACCGGGCAGTATTCGAGGCTTGCCGAAACCATCCGGGCGGCGCTGCCGGGGGCGATCATCGTCGGCGACTCGACCAAGCCCGTCTATCACATGAACAATACCTATCAGGCGCCGGCCGCACGGACCTGGTTCAATTCCTCGACCGGTTTCGGCACGCTTGGCTACGGGCTGCCGGCGGCGATCGGCGCCAAGCTCGGGCGGGCGGATGCGCCGGTCGTGGCGATCTGCGGCGATGGCGGGTTTCAGTTCACCGCGAGCGAATTGATGACCGCCAGCCAGGAGGGCGTCGCCGTCGCGGTCGTGGTGTGGAACAATACCTGCTATCGCGAAATTCGCGACTGGATGACGGGTGCCGATATCGATCCGGTCGGCGTCGATGTCGCTCCCCCGGATCTCGATCTGTTCGCGCGGTCGATGGGCGCGGGCTATGTGCGGGCGGAAACCGTCGAGGCCATAGGGATAGCGCTTTCGGATTTTCCCCGCCAGGGCGGACCGGTCCTGATCGAGTATCGTTCGGAGCGGGATGCCAAGTGGACCTGATCAGCCGGCGGCGAGCGGGCAGGGCCGGCCCCGATGGTCGAGATGGATGGCGTTGAGCGGTTTTCCGGGGCTGAAGGAGCCGAAGCCCCTGGCGTCCGACAGGACGGCGGCCGGTGCCGAAGTCGCCATGGCATAGGCGCGGGCAGGGTCGAGGCCGACCTTTTCGACGAGGACGGAAATCGCCGTGGCGAAGTCGAGATCGGCCCCGGCAAGCGTGCCGTCCTCAAGGGTCAGCCGGCCGTCATGGCGCAGCACGCGGCGGCCGTTCAGCCGGAATTCGGTGATGTCGGAGCCGACCGTGGACATGGCATCGGTGACGAGAAAGATGTCGCCGGGCGGCATCTTGGAATCGAGGGCCGCGCGCATGCTGGCGGGATGAACGTGAATGCCGTCGGCGATCAGGCCGGCCGAGACGCCGGCCGCCTTGAGCGTCGCGCCGACCAGGCCGGGTTCGCGATTGCCCATCTGGCTCATCGCGTTGAACAGATGGGTGACGCAGCGCGCGCCGGCGGCGAAGGCGGCTTCGGCCTGTTCAAAGCTGCAATCGGTATGACCGATGGAAACGATGACGCCGGCGCCGGCAAGCCGCGCGATCTGGTCGGTGGATACGTTTTCGGGCGCTACCGTGACCATGATGTTGGGCAGCCGCTCGGCCGCCGCGCGCAGAAAGGCCTCGTCCCTGTCCTGCATGGGCCGGATCAGCGCGGGATCATGCGCTCCCTTGCGCGTGATCGACAGATGCGGGCCCTCAAGGTGAATGCCGAGGATACCCGGTACGCCGCGCCCGATCGCGGCTTCAACCGCATCGACGGCGGCCGCCGTTCTCTCCGGCGTGTCGGTGATGAGCGTCGGCAGCAACGCGCCGGTGCCGGTGGTCGCATGCGCCCGGGCGATGGCGACGATGCCGTCGACATTGGTCTCGTCGTTGAACATCACCCCGCCGCCGCCATTGACCTGCAGGTCGACGAAGGCGGGCATCAGCGCGCCGCCGCCAAGGTCTGTTACTTCGTAGCCGTCCGGCACCGCGCCGGCATCGATGACGGCGTTGAACACGCCGTCCTCCGCCAGCAGCGTCTTGCCGGCATGCAGGCGTTCGCCGTCGAAGATGCCGGCACCGGAATATGCCCGCTTGCTCATACCGTTTCCGTCACTTTCTTCAGGTGGCGCGGCTCGTCGGGATTGACGCCGCGCAGAACCGCGACCTGCTCGACCATGGCGTAGAACGAGACGATCAGCGAGACCGGATCGGTCAGGGGGTGGGCGGTGCGGATCACCGGCAGGCGCGCGGCACGCGCGACCTTGTCGGACGTCGCAAACACCACGGCGCCCTTGGTGGCGATCTCGTCGGCAACCTCGGCCAGCGCCTGTTCGGCACGGTCGGCAACCCCCAGCGCCAGGACGGGAAAGCCCCGATCGACGATGGAGACGGGGCCGTGCAGCACCTCGGCCGAGGAGTAAGATTCGGCGTGTAGCTGGCAGGTTTCCTTGAATTTGAGCGCCGCCTCGTTGGAGATGGCCAGGGTCGGCCCGCGGCCGAGACAGTAGAGCGACTGGCGCGAGGCGACCTGGTCGCGAAGTCCGCCCCAATCGAGCAGGGCGGCCTTTTCCAGCGCGCCCGGCAGTTGGCGGATCGCGGCGAGCAGGTCTGCGTCCTTCCGCCATTCGGCCAGAAGCCATAGCGCCGAGACGATCGAGGTGACGAAGGTCTTGGTGGCCGCCACGCTCAGTTCGGCGCCGGCATGCAGGTTGAGGGTGTGCGAACTGGCCCCGGCGAGATCGCTCTCGGGATGGTTGGTCACGGCGAAGGTCAGTGCGCCTTCCCTGCCAGCCATCTCGGCCATGCGGACGATGTCAGGGCTCTTGCCCGATTGCGAAATCGCGACGCAGGCGCTGCCCTGCAATTTCAGTGTCTTGCCGTAGATCGATGCGATCGACGGCCCGACGGAGGCGACCGGAATGCCCGCCACCAGTTCGCTTGCATATTTGAAATAGGTTGCGGCGTGGTCCGACGACCCGCGCGCGACGGAGATGATGAAGGTCGGATCGCGCTCGGCAAGTGCTGCGGCGGCTGCCGTCATGGCGGCCTGGCCCTGGGTCAGAAGCGTTTCGACGGCCGCAGAAATTTCGAGAATTTCCCGGCGCATGTGAGTCGTGGATGACATGACTATTCCTTTGCGAGCCTCAGTTCGGCGACGAAATTGTAGGCGTCGCCGCGATAGAGGGACTGGGTGAATTCGGCGACGCGGCCGCTTTCGAGGTAGGAGGTTCGTTCGATCTTCAATCCGGCATCGCCGACGGGAACGACCAGAAGCTCGGCGTCGCGCTCGGACAGGTTGATGGCGGAAATTTTCTGCAGCGCGCGGACCGGACGGTGGCCGTCACGCTCGAGCACTTCGTAAAGCGAGGTTTCGACCGCCAGCGGATTGGCAAGGATGTCGGTGGGCAGCGATGCGCGCTCGATCGCCATCGGCTCGCCATTGGCAAGGCGCAGGCGAACGAGCCGTGCCACCGAATCGTCCGCCGAAAGGCCGAGCGAGGTCATCTCGTCGGGCGAGGGTACGAAAAGCCCGCGTTCCAGCCAGCGCGACGTCGAGCTCTTGCCGCGCCGTGCCATGTCCTCGGAGAAAGAGGTCAGCCGCGACAGGGTCTGCTCGATCCGCTCGGGCCTCGAAGCGATGAAGGAACCCGATCCCTGCTTCTGGATGATCGCGCCTTCATCGGCCAGCGACTGGATGGCCTTGCGGACGGTGACGCGAGAGAAATCGGTGATGGCGGCGATTTCCCGCTCGGGCGGCAGGGGGGTTCCCGGTACGAGAATGCCGCGTGACACGCCGTCGCTGAGGCGCCGGCGAAGCTGAACGTAACGGGGGCCGGAGTCGGAACGGTACCAGCCGGAGGGCTCAAGGAATTCGGCGACGCTCATGCAGATGTCTCCAGTTCTTCGAGTTTTCGGCGCGCAAGCTGCAGCGCCCCGTCAAGCGCCGTGCCTTGCGGCGGGCGGATGCGGGCGCGGAATTCCGGCGCAAGGTAGGGTTCGTAATGCGGGCCGACGCCGCCGATCAGGCAGACGACGTCACCCTCCGACAGCGCCATGGCGGCGAGCGCCTTGTTGAGATAGGCCGCGCCGCGCTCCATCAGCATCCGGCCGGATGGGTCGTCCGCCCGGGCAGCTTCCACGGCAAGCGGCGCCAGTGTGGCGTAGTCGGCCGGCCGCGCCTGGCGGGCATAGGCGACGATTTCCCCCGGCACACCGCCGAAGCGGGCCAGCATCGTGCGCGTCAGGTCGCTTTCGGGCGCAAGTCCGTCCCATGCCAGCAGGGTGTGCTCCAGCAGGTCGCGTCCGAGCCGGGCACCCGAGGCCTGGTCGCCCAGGTTGAGCCCCCAGCCGCCGATGAAGCGAATCGCATCGCCGCGCCGCAGCGTCGCGAAGGTTCCGGTGCCGACAGCCAGCAGGGCGCCGTCGCTCTCTCCCAGCGCGCCGATGGTGGAGGTGACCCGGTCATCGCTCACGGTGCAATGTTCGAACGGCAGACGGGCGGCCATGGCGCGCGCATCCTGTTCGCTCATGATGCCGGCAAGCCCGACATGGGCCACCAATCGCCGCATGGCCGGGCCTTCGGCGCCCAGTTGCGCGGCCGCCTGCCGGACGGCATCCAGCACGTTTTCGACCGTCTGCTCGGCATTGGTGGCATAGTTTGCCGGGCCGCCGGAGGCGCGCGCGAGCACCCTTGCGTCCGAGGCTGCGATTGCCGAGCGGCAGCCCGTGCCGCCGCCGTCCACCGCGCAAAGCTGGTATGTTGAAACGTAACCCATATGATACCTTTAACATACCTATTTCGAACAAGGAAGCCCAAAGCTGCCCCAATTCAGCCTGATTTGTGGAAAAATCATAAAAATTTTACAACTGTTAAAGAATTGGTAGACAAAAGGTATTAAATCGGTATAGTTGCTGCATTGTGAGGAGATTTTCCATGCCGTCCACGATGCCGCAGCAACAGGCGCCCCTGGCGATCGACGCGCTTTCGCGCGGCGATGCCTTGTCGGCCATGCTTGCCTCCCATCTGGCGGCCGTCGGGGCGGTTGCCGTGGCGCAGGCGGAAATCGACCGGGCGGCGGAATGGGTCTGTGCGGCGCTGACGGCCGGGAAGACGCTTTATTATGCCGCCGCCGGCAGTTCCGGGCTGATGGCGCTTGCCGATGCCAGCGAACTGGCCGGCACCTTCGGAATTCCCACGCAGCAGGTTCGCGTCCGCATGGCGGGCGGCGTTCCCGCCGACGGGGTCATGCCGGGCGACACGGAAGACGATGCCGGCGACGGGATTGCCGCGGCGCGGGAAATGCAGCCTGGCGATGTTGCCATCGTCGTCAGCGCCAGCGGTACCACGCCCTATGCGGTGGGTTTCGCCGAAACGGCGCGGGAGCAGGGCAATGGCGTTGTCGCCATCGCCAATGTCGCCGGCTCGCGCCTGTTTCAATGCGCCGATGTGGCCATTGCGATCCCGACCGCCGCCGAGGTTGTCGAAGGCTCGACCCGGCTCGGGGCGGCGACGGCGCAGAAGGTGGCGCTCAACATGATATCGACACAGGCGGGCATCCTGCTCGGCCATGTGCATGACGGCATGATGGTCAATCTCATTGCCGACAACGCCAAATTGCGCCAGCGTGCGTCTGGCATTGTGCGCCGGATCGCCCGGGTGCCGCAGGCGGCGGCGGAAGCGGCGCTGTCCGCATCGGGCCATGATGCCAAGCTTGCCGTTCTGTTGGCCTGCGGCGTCGATATCGACCGTGCCCGCGAGCGGCTGGCGCGGGCCGGGGGCCGGCTGCGGGATTGCTTGCCGGGCCGCAATGGCGAAACGTGATCATCCAACTGACTTTCAACCAAGGGAGAGACCCATGAAATCCACTTCACTCAAAACCATGCTGCTGGTGTCGACCATGCTCGCAGCCTCGGGCGCGGCGGCGCAGGACGTGACGCTGACCATCGAGAGCTGGCGCAATGACGATCTGTCGATCTGGCAGGACAAGATCATTCCGGCCTTCGAAGCCGCCAATCCCGGCATCAAGGTCAAGTTCACGCCATCGGCGCCGGCCGAGTACAATGCCGTGCTCAATTCCAAGCTCGATGCGGGTTCTGCCGGCGATCTGATCACCTGCCGCCCGTTCGATGCCTCGCTGGCGCTGTATGACGGCGGCAAGCTTGCCGATCTTTCCGATCTCGAAGCGATGGCGAATTTCTCCGACGTGGCGAAATCCGCCTGGCAGACCGATGACGGCGCCCACACGTTCTGCGTGCCGATGGCCTCGGTCATCCACGGCTTCATCTACAACAAGCAGGCCTTTGCCGATCTCGGCATCGAGGTGCCGAAGACCGTCGACGAATTCTTCGCCGCCCTCGACAAGATCAAGGAAGACGGCACCTATATCCCGATGGCGATGGGCACCAACGACCAGTGGGAAGCCGCGACCATGGGTTACAACAACATCGGCCCGAACTACTGGAAGGGCGAAGAAGGCCGCCTGGCACTGATCAAGGGCGAACAGACGCTGACCGATGAGGCCTGGGTTGCGCCCTATCGTCAGCTTGCCAAGTGGAAGGATTATCTGGGCGACGGGTTCGAGGCGCAGACCTATCCCGACAGCCAGAACCTCTTCACGCTGGGCCGCGCGGCGATCTATCCGGCCGGTTCGTGGGAAATCTCGGGCTTCAACGCACAGGCCGATTTCGAGATGGGCGCCTTCAACCCGCCCGTCGCCAATGCCGGGGATGAGTGCTACATCTCCGATCACACCGACATCGCCATTGGCCTGAACGCCGCAAGCCCCAATGCCGATGCGGCCAAACAGTTCCTGGAATGGGTGGGCTCGGCTGAATTCGCCTCGCTCTATGCCAACGCGCTGCCGGGTTTCTTCTCGCTCAACTCGGCCCCGGTCGAGATGGCCGACCCGCTGGCGCAGGAATTCGTTTCCTGGCGCGGCAAGTGCCATTCGACGATCCGATCGACCTACCAGATCCTGTCGCGCGGCACGCCGAACCTTGAAAACGAAACCTGGAACGCATCCGTCAACGTGATCAAGGGCACCGAGACGCCCGAGGATGCGGGCAAGCGGCTTCAGGACGGCCTCGCCTCCTGGTACGCGCCGCAGCAGTAACGCCCGGCCGTGCCCGCCCCGGGGGGCTCTTTGCCCCCCGGGACCCCCCAAGAGTATTTCCAACCAGGTGATGAACAGGAGGGCGTGATGGCTACCCGTTCCCGCATTCATATCGCCGTGTTTCTGGCACCCGCCGTGCTGGTTTACACCGCGATCATGATCATGCCGCTCTTCAACACCTTGCGGCTGGCGCTTTACGAGACAACCGAGCAGACCCGCCATTTTGTCGGCCTTCAGAATTTCCGCACGCTTCTGGGCGATCCGAACTGGTCCGGCGCTTTCTGGAACGCGCTGGGCAACAATTTCTGGTTCTTTGCGATCCATATGGCGGTGCAGAACCCCATCGGCATCGCACTCGCGGCGCTCCTGTCGCATCCGCGCCTGCGCTTCGCCGCCTTTTACCGCACCGCCATCTTCGTCCCGACGATCCTGAGCTTCGTCATCGTCGGCTTCACCTGGAAGCTGATCCTGTCGCCGATCTGGGGTATAGCGCCCGGCATGCTGGACGCGGTCGGGCTGAAAGCGCTGT
>JAGRLT010000119.1 GCA_020441665.1 Nitratireductor sp. | reverse complement strand
CCGGCTTCCTTGTCGTGCGGCAGATAGTTGAGCGTGGTGACGATCGACCAGCGGTCCATCTGCGCCGGGTTGATCTGCTGCGTGCCGTGATAGAGCCCGGTCGTGTCGCCCAGCCCCACCGTGTTGGCGGTCGCAAACAGGCGGAAGGCGGGATGCGGGGTGATCACCCGGCTCTGGTCGAGCAGGGTCAGGCGGCCGGAGGATTCCAGCACGCGCTGGATGACGAACATCACGTCGGGCCGGCCGGCATCGTATTCGTCGAAGACCAGCGCCACATTGTGCTGATAGGCCCAGGGCAGAATGCCGTCGCGGAATTCGGTCACCTGCATGCCGTCGCGCACCACGATCGCGTCCTTGCCGACGAGATCGAGCCGGCTGACATGGCTGTCGAGGTTGATCCTGACGCAGGGCCAGTTGAGCCGGGCCGCGACCTGTTCGATATGGGTCGACTTGCCGGTGCCGTGATAGCCCGACACGATCACCCGGCGATTGTGCTTGAAGCCGGCCAGGATCGCCAGCGTCGTCGCCTTGTCGAACAGATAATCGGGATCCACCGCCGGCACATGTTCGGTGCGCTCGCTATAGGCCGGCACCTTGATGTCCGATTCGAAATTGAACGTCTTCTGCACCGAGACTTCGGTGTCCGGCATTCCCTCACTCATTTACGTCAACTCCAGATCACACGCTTCGTCGGCAACAAACGGCGTGGCTCAGCTTTTTGATAGGTCCAGCGGCAGCCGATACCATGGCCTGACCAAAAAATCCCGATATGGAAGAAAGTTTGTTGGCCGGACAGATTGCCGCAAGGGGGACGGTTCGCACCCCGATTAGCGGGTTTTGAACGCCTTCACAATGCCGTATGCGGCATCTGGTATCACGCCAAGGTCGCCGCGACCACATCGGTCGCAGGGGCGGAACCCGCCGCTTCGCGCCGCGATAGGGTCCCGGTCAGCAGAAACCCGCCTTCTGCAGGATCTTGTAGGCGGTGATGACCTCGCGCAGCCGCTCTTCCGACTTTCGGTCGCCGCCATTGGCATCGGGATGGTTCTGCTTGACCAGCAGTTTGTAGCGCGCCTTGATGTCCGTCGAGGAAGCCGTATGCGGCAGGTTGAGATCGTCGAAGGATTTGCGCTCGAGCGGTTTGAGCTTGCGCGAGCGCGAGGCCGGTGCGCCGGTTCGATTGCCCGCCCGCATGTTCATGCGGTTGTAGAGCCGCTGGGCGCCGGCCGCGCGCGGATCGTGATCGCTCACCGGCGGATGCTTTCCCCACCGGTTCGAGCCCATCTGCCAGGTCGGCCGCGCGCCGGTCACCGCATCCTTCTGGAACTTGGCGATCGCATCGTCGTCAAGGCCCTGGAAGTAATTGTAATTCTTGTTGTATTCGCGGACATGCTCGATGCACATCCACAGAAAGTGGCCTTCCCGGTTGCGGCCCATCGGCGCCTTGTGGGTGCCCGGCTTATCGCACCCCTCCCATTGGCAGGGCCGGGTTTCCGGCTCTTCCTTCTTCTTTTTCGACGATTTCTTGCCGATCCGGATGGAATCGAACAGGGGGGAGGTTTCTTTCATGGCGTCTGTATAGGGTCTCGCCACCGGCGGAACAAGAATTGACAGCTCAATAATTTGCGCTCATCAGGTCGGCTCCGATCAGGATAAACGCAGGCGGACGAAAATGAGTTTCATCGCATCCATCGAGCAAAGGCTGACGCGTGAGCTTCAGCCCGAAAGCCTCGAAATCGTCAATGAGAGCCACCTTCACGCCGGCCATCAGGAGCATTTCGACGGCACCGGCGAGACCCATCTGCGCATTCGCATCGTCGCCCCGGCATTCGAGGGCATGAACCGCATCGACCGCCACCGGGCGGTCAATGCGCTGATAACCGGGGAAATCGCCCGGGGCCTGCACGCTGTCGCCATCGAGGCGAGAGCACCGTCGGAAACCGGCTAGAGCTTGTCATGCTCAGCCCGACAGATTGCGCACCCGCAATTTGGTGATCCGGTTCTTCTGCCGTTTGAGGATCACGAAGCGCTTGCCGTAAAAGGTGAAGGCCTGCTTCTCCTCGGGGATCATCTGCGCAGCGTGGATGACCAGGCCGGCAATCGTCGTCGCCTCCTCGTCCGGCAGGTTCCAGTCGAGCGCCCGGTTGAGATCGCGGATCGGCACGCTGCCGTCGACCACGATCGATCCGTCGGGCTCGGTGGAGACCCCGCTGACCTCGACATCGTGCTCATCGGCGATGTCGCCGACGATCTCTTCCAGAATGTCCTCGAGCGTCACCAGCCCCATCACCTCGCCATACTCGTCGACGACGATCGCGATATGCGCCTTCTTGCGCAGGAAGGCGTTGAGCTGATCCCTGAGCGAGGTGGTCTCCGGCACGAACCAAGGCGCCGAGGCGATCTTGGCGACATCGATATTGGCGGGCTTCTCGCCCTGGCCGATCGCCCGCAGCACATCCTTCGAATGGAGGATGCCGACAATGTTGTCGCTTGCATTCTTCCACAGCGGAATACGCGTATAGGGGCTGTCGAGGATTTCCGTGATCACCTTCTCCGCCGGCTGGTCGATGTCGATCGAAACCATCGACGTGCGGTGCACCATGACGTCGGAAATATCGAGTTCGTGCAGGTCGAGCACGCCGCCGAGCCGGTCGCGGTCGTCCTTGATCACCGATCCTTCCTTGTGAAACACCTCGAAGGTGCCGCGCAATTCCTCGTGTGCGCTCAGCATGTCCTGGGTGTCGTCGAGCGTGACGCCGAACAGTTTCAGCACCGCCTTGACCAGCCAGGTGACGAATTTGGCAAAGGGCGCCAGCGCCAATACGAAGAACAGGACCACCGGCGCGACGAAGATCGCGAACTGATCGGCCTTGGCGATCGCCCAGGATTTCGGCATCACTTCGGCGAAGATCACCACGATCACCGTCATGCACAGGGTTGCGATGACGATCCCTGCTTCGCCGAACAGCCGGAGGAAGAAGGAGGTGGCGAGCGCCGACGCCAGGATGTTGACGAGATTGTTGCCGATCAGCAGCGTTCCGATCAGCCGGTCGCGCTTGCGGATCAGGCGCTGCACCATGGCCGCCCGGCTGTTGCCCTGTTTTTCCAGAGAGTGCATGCGGGCTTTCGAGGCCGCGGTAAGCGCGGTCTCCGAACCGGAGAAGAAAGCGGAAAACAGGATCAGGACGAGAATGGCGGCAAACAGCAGCCAGTCAGCGGGGGTCATCGGCGGCAATCCTCTTCGAGAAAGGCTTTGACTTCATCGGGCGGAACATCCCTGGCAATATAGGACCGGCCGATGCCTTTTGTCAGAATGAACGTCAATTTTCCGCCCGATACCTTCTTGTCCTGGGTGATGAAGTCGAACAGCGCCGCCGCTTCGGGCGCATCGCCCGGTATGGCGCCGACGGTGACCGGAAGGCCGGCGGCGACCAGATGCGCCTCGACGCGCGCCGCGTCGTCGCCGCTCGCCAGGTTCATCCGGTTGGAGAACCGGTGCGCCTGTGCCATGCCGATCGCCACGGCCTCACCATGGATCAGCCGGCTGGCATCGTATTGCACGAACCCTTCGAGCGCATGGCCGAACGTGTGGCCGAGATTGAGCAGCGCCCGGACGCTGCCCTCGCGCTCATCCATCGAGACGATGCGCGCCTTGGCCCGGCAGCTTGCGGCAATCGCCTCGGCAAGCGCCGGGCCATGGGCGAAGATCTCCTCGCGCTTGGCTTCGAGCCAGGAAAAGAACGCCGCATCGTCGATCAGGCCGTATTTGGCGACTTCCGCATAGCCGGCGGCGAATTCCCGCTTCGACAGGGTCTTGAGAACGCCGGTATCGGCCAGCACCAGGATCGGCTGGTGAAACGAGCCGATCAGATTCTTGCCCTGGGCCGCATTGATCCCGGTCTTGCCGCCGACGGAGGAATCGACCTGTGCCAGCAGCGTTGTCGGTAGCTGGATGAAATCCATGCCGCGCTTGTAGATCGCCGCGGCAAATCCGGCGAGATCGCCCACCACCCCACCGCCCAGCGCCAGGACCAGGTCGGAGCGCTCGAGCCGGGCGTCGAGGAGTTGCGACAGGACGCCTTCAAGCACCCGGTGGGACTTCGATTTCTCGCCCGCCGGAACGGTGATTTCGACAAATTCGACCCCTGCCGCCGCAAGACTGTCGCGGACCGTACCGCCATGCAGCGCGGCAACCGTCTCGTCACTGACGATCGCGCAGCGCGCGCCGGGGCGCAGGTCCCGGACCCGCCCGCCAATACCGCTGAGCAGATCAGCGCCGATCAGGATCGGATAGCTGCGCTCGCCGAGATCGACCGCGACGCGGATCGTGTCGCCTCCAACCGCTCGGTCATTGCCCGTCTTCATCGCCATCCGGCTCCACTATTCCAAGTTGTTCGGCGATCGCCGCCAGCGCCGCATCGCGGGTATGATTCTTCGAAATCGAGGACGAGGGAACGTGAATGTCCGCCTTGCCATAGACCGGTTCGCGCGTTTCCATCAGTGCCGCCATGGTGGCGCGCGGATCGGCCGTCTTGAGCAGCGGGCGCGTTCCCGGCCGCCGCATCACCCGGCTCATCAGCAGATCGAGATCGGCCTTGAGCCAGATCGACATTCCCCGGTCCTCGATCGCCGCGCGGGTCGCCTCCGACAGGAAGGCGCCGCCGCCGAGCGAGATCACCGACGGCCCCTCCGACAGCAGGCGCTGGATCACCCGTTCCTCTCCGGCCCTGAAATAGCCTTCGCCATGGCGCTCGAAAATCTCGGGAATGTCCATATTCGCCGCGGTAACGATTTCCTGGTCGGAATCGTAGAAGGGAATGCCGATCGCCGCCGCGACCAATCTGCCGATCGCCGTCTTGCCGGAGCCCATCATGCCGACGAATACCAGGCACCTGTCGCCCAGCGCGTCATGAATTTTCTGGTTTCGATTCGGCATCGGCCTTCGTTCCATGGGTTGCCCGCCGCCCCACCCCTGCCGGGCACGGGCCTGGTCGGGGCAGGATCAGCGGGACGAGGCGCTGTAGCACATCATTGCGGCCGCTTCGTCAAGCCGTCACGCCGGTTTTTGCCGTCTGCCGGAGCAACTGTCCTGCCGAATGCCGGCATGCCGTCGTCCGGCGATTGAATTGCCGGGGCGGGTTTGCCATAAGGGATGCGGCCCGGCCAGAGCGGGTCATGCCCGACGAACGAACATGCGGGCCGCCCACCGGGCCTTGCAGTTGCCCGCGGGCGTTGAAGTTGAAAGACAGCGGACGGAAAGAGCATGCCCAGTCTGATCAGGTTCCTTGTCTTTTGCGGCGTCCTGGCCGGTATTGCCTATGGCGCGGCCTTTGCGCTGGTTTACTATGTCGAGCCGAAGCCGCGCGAGATACAGATTCGCGTTCCGGCCAACAAGCTGAACCTGCAATAGCCCGGGGTGGCCGGCGGGGCGCATCGGGCGGAAATTCCCGATACCGGCGGGTGCGACACGGCACTGGATGGACGGACCGCAAGGTGCAAGGCGATCTTCTCAACGCGGAAAGCTTTCTCGAGATGATGAGCGCCGAGCGCGGCGCGAGCGCCAACACGCTTGCCGCCTATCGCCGCGATCTGCTCCGCTATCTGGAATTTCTGTCCGCCAGGGGTACGCAGGCGCTCACCTGCGGCGCAGCGGAAATCAGCGGATTTCTGGCCACGGCAGCAGCCGACGGCATGGCAGCCTCGACCCAGGCGCGGCTTCTCTCGAGCATTCGCCAGTTTCACAAATTCCTGTTTTCAGAGGGCCTGCGCGGCGACGATCCGTCGGCCACGGTCGATGCGCCACGCCGCGGCCGGGCGCTACCGAAAATCCTGTCGGTCGCCGAGGTCGACAGGCTGATCGGCCAGGCGGAAACCGAAGCGGCGCGATCCGGGCCGAACGTCACGACGGCGGCAAGGCTGCGCAGCGCGCGCTTGCTCGCCCTGCTGGAAGTGCTCTATGCCTCCGGGCTCAGGGTCAGCGAACTCGTGACCCTGCCGCGCGCCGCCGCCAATGCCGCCAACCGCTTCCTGATGGTGCGCGGCAAGGGCAACAAGGAGCGGCTGGTGCCGCTTTCGGCCAAATCCCACGCGGCGATGAAAACCTATCTCGCCTGTCTGGATTCGGCTGGCGACGCGCACCGGGAGGACGTCTTTCTCTTTCCCGCCGCCTCTGAGGAAGGGCATCTGACCCGGCAGGCGTTTGCCCGCGACCTCAAGGACCTGGCGATCCGCGCCGGTCTTGCGCCCGGCCGCGTCTCTCCCCATGTTCTGCGCCATGCCTTTGCCAGCCACCTGCTGCAGAACGGGGCCGACCTGCGCGTGGTACAGCAATTGCTCGGCCATGCCGACATTTCGACGACCCAGATCTACACCCATGTTCTCGACCAGCGCATGCGCGAACTGGTCGAGCAGCACCACCCGCTCGCACAATCACTGGCAAAATCGGCCAAAAGCCGCTAGGTCATGAACGCATAAACAGCAAAGACAGATCCACCGCATGCGTATTTATCTCGATTTCGAAAAACCGGTTGCCGACATCTACGGCAAGATCCGCGAACTCAAGGGCGTCAACGAGCCGGACGGCAATGTCGATCTGTCGGCCGAGATCGCCAAACTGGAGGCCAGGGCCGAAACCACCCTCGAGGCGCTCTATCTGAAGCTGACGCCCTGGCACAAGACGCAGGTCGCCCGCCATCCCGACCGGCCGCATTTCGTCGATTACAAGAAGGCGCTGTTCACCGATTTCGCCGATCTCGCCGGCGACCGCTATTATGCCGAGGACTTTGCCGTTCAGGCGGGCTTTGCCCGTTTCCGTGGCCAGCCGGTCGCGGTGATCGGCCAGGAAAAGGGCAACGACACCGACAGCCGCCTGAAGCACAATTTCGGCATGGCGCGGCCCGAGGGATATCGCAAGGCGGTCCGCATCATGGAAATGGCCGGCCGGTTCGGCATTCCGATCGTCACCCTGGTCGACACGGCGGGTGCCTATCCCGGCATCGGCGCGGAGGAGCGCGGCCAGGCCGAGGCGATCGCCCGGGCGATCGAAATGTGCCTCAAGGTCAAGGTGCCCGTCGTCACCATCATCATCGGCGAGGGCGGGTCGGGCGGCGCCATCGCCATCGCCACCGCCAACCGGGTCTACATGCTGGAACATTCGATCTACAGCGTGATTTCGCCGGAAGCCGGCGCCTCGATCCTGTGGCGCGACGCCACCAAGGCGCAGGACGTGGCGACCGCGATGAAACTGACCGCCAGCGACCTCCTCGACCTCGGCGTTATCGACGGCATCATCGCCGAGCCGCCGGGCGGCGCCCAGCGCCATTCCGAGGCCGTCATCAGGGCGACCGGCGACCAGATCGCCACCGCCCTCGAGGAGCTTTCCGGACTGGACGGCGATGCGATCCGCCGCCAGCGGCGCGAGAAGTTCCTCGCCATCGGCCGCAATCTCTCCTGACCGCGATGGCAGGGATGCCATTTGGTGCCCACCCCGCCTGACAATGCCGTGAAACGGTGTCACAACCCCTTGTCAAGGGTTTCGCGCCGGCTATCCTTGTGCCGGCGGGCTCCGAAGGGAGTTGGCGCTAAAATCGCCGCCACAAATCGGCTTTGTTTGTGGAAGATTGGGGGAGGCGCGACGGCAGCGCCGAACGGCCGGGCGGGACGGATTATTGCCTGCCCGGGATCGCCGGAAGGTTCATAGAATCGGATATTGCCTGGAACGCGTGCTTGATGACGGCCCTTGGAAAGTTTGTTTCTTCCGGTGTTTTGCGGCAGCAGCCCTTCGGCGCTGTCCGCGCGGCCGCCCTGCGCGCCACGCTGATCGGCGCCATGGCCCTGGCGCTGGTTTCCTGCCAGGGCGGCATTGACGAAATCTTTCCCAAGGCCGAGCGCCCGGTTCCCCCGCAGCTTGTCCAGAAGATGAAGGCGCTCGGGATGAAGGCCTCCTCGCCGATCCTGATCCGCATCTATAAGCAGGACAATGTGCTGGAGGTCTGGAAGCAGAAGACCAATGGCCGTTTCGCCATGCTGGTGAGCTATGAGATCTGCAAATGGTCTGGCAAGCTCGGGCCGAAATTCAAGGAGGGCGACCGCCAGGCGCCCGAAGGCTTCTATCGGGTCGGCATTCACCAGATGAACCCGAATTCCGACTATCACCTCTCCTTCAACATCGGCTACCCCAACACCTTCGACCGGTCCCATGGCCGCACCGGCTCGCATCTGATGGTGCATGGCGCCTGTTCGTCCGCCGGCTGCTACTCGATGAACGACGATCAGGTCGAGGAAATCTATTCCCTCGCGCGCGATGCGCTCAAGGGCGGCCAGGACTACTTCCAGGTTCAGGCCTACCCCTTCCGCATGACCGCCGGCAATCTCGCCAAGCAGGTGACGAGCGAGCATTTCGAATTCTGGAAAAGCCTCAAGGAGGGTTCCGACCTGTTCGAGATCACCAACTATCCGCCCAAGGTCGATGTCTGCGAGAAACGCTACATCTTCAATCGCGAGACGGGCGAGGACGACAAGTTTTCAGCCAGCGCCCAATGCCCGCCGATGACCATGCCGGCAAGCCTGCTGGCGGCCTACAAGGAGAAGCGCGCCGAAGAACAGATCGCCTTCACCCGGGCGTTGAAGCGCTATCAGTTGAGGAATGGCCGCGACGACCCGGAACTTGCCGCGATCAGCGCCGACCAGGTCTCGATCGCGGCGGCGGGTTCGGAAGTCCTGCCGCCTCCGACCCCGGTTGCCGCGCCAGAGCCCGCGCCTGAAGCCGAACACAAGGCAACGGTTGCCGCGAGCGATCCGGCAGCCCCGGCGACGGCGATCAATCCGGCCGATCCCGCAAAGCCGGCGGCACCGGCCCTGGCCGCCGATTCCGGCCAGCAGGCAAATCCATCGGCAAATCCTGAAGACACGCTTGCCGCGATCACCGCCTCCAACGCGGCACCGCGGTCGAAACTGCCTTCGACCGGCGGCAATGCGGACGGCACGGATATCATCATTCCAGCCGACGTGCCGATACCCCAGCCCGCCATCCGCTGAACCCGGCGAACAGGCAGGGCAAACGGGCCTGCCGAAAACCCTATTCGGAAACGATCTTGACCTTTGTGCCCGCCGGCGGGATTTCCCCCGTGGTCAGGCCGTTGAATATCTGGAAGTTGCGCAGCGGCGACTGCACGCCCTTCATTTTTGCCGACAGGCTGGCAAGCGTGTCCTGCGGCCCGACCGCAACGACGCGGATGCGCAATGGTGCAAGCGCCGATTTTTCCGCTTCGCCGAGGCGTCGGAACGTGCCGGCAATGGCAGCCGATTCGGCCTCGATGCGGGTCGAGGCGGCGGGGCCGGCGGTAATGAACCGGTAGACCTGCCGGTCGAGCTGCAGCACCCGGATGACGAAATGCCATTCGCCGCCGCTCGCCTCGGCCCGCGCGGCGGGCAGTCCGTTCACGGTGAGGGAGGAAATCGACGTCTCGTCCAGCCCCTTGATCCAGCCGCTCTTCAGATAGGCTTCCAGCGTCCTGCCGCGCGGCAGGACGGCGGCATCGAACCGGGTCGCCATATTGTCCGGCCCGGTGACGATCACGGCAGTTGCCTGGTTTTCCATCCGATGGCCGTCGGGCGCCGAAAAGGTGATGCCGAGCCCGGCATGGGCGAACCGGTTGTCGCGCACAAAGCCTTCCTCGACGCTGTCGCCGAACACCAGCCCGTCAATCCCCGCAAGATAGGCATCGCGACCCGATTCCCCCATGCCGGGCGCGCCATAGCCGCGCGCCTGCCGCCGCGCCTTCTCGATCCGTTCGGGCGTCGCGGGATGGCTCGACAGGAAGGAGATATCACCAAACCGGCTGTCGGCCTGCGACATCAGCGCCTGATAGGCCTGCATGGTCTGCAGGAAGCGCGCCGCGCCGTGGGGATCGTAGCCGGCTTCGGCGAGCATCCGGATACCCGCCTCGTCGGCCTGCAATTCCTGCTCCTTGGAAAACTCCGCCAGCCGGATCTGGTTTGCCGCCTTGGCGACCTGGCCGGCGACGCTGTTGCCGAGCACTTCGGAAACGACCTCGGTGCCGACCTCGACCGAGCGCTGCTTTTCATTGCGCAGAATGCCGTGATTGGCCGCCACATGGGCCATCTCGTGCGCGATGACGCCGGCAAGCTCGGAGGAATCATTGGCAAGTGCCAGCAGGCCACGGGTCACATAAAGATAGCCGCCGGGCAGCGCGAAGGCATTGACCTTGGGCGAGTTCAGGATGGTGATGCGGAAGAGCTGGTTCTTGTCTTGCGAGACCGCGACGAGGCGGCCCACCACCTGGGCGATCAGCCCTTCGGCATGCCGGTCACGGTATTCGCCGCCATATTTGGCAAGCACCAGCGGATGTTCCCGCTTGCCGATCTCCGCATTGGGATCGTCGGCCCGCACCCAGCTCGAGGAGAAGTTCTGCTGCGAATTCTTCGGCAGCGTATCGGTCAGCGTGCAGCCGGAAACCGCCAGGGCCGCAAGCATCGCCGCGACGACGGCGCCCCGCGGAACCCTGTTCGCCCCGCAACGCAATTTTCCAGCCCTTTGCCCATAAAGCCGCATTCGGACTTCGCCCCGCTCGCGAATCGCCTCAATCCTTGCCTCGCCTGCCATAACTGGCGGGCGCATCCGGTCCCTTGCCGGCAAGTCTAAGCTTGATTGTGGCACAAACAAGTAAAGGCCGCACGGCGGGCCGGCGGCGAAGGACGCGGCGAAGGATCGCCCCGGATCAGGCGGGCCTGCCGATCGAATGATAGTGCAGCCCGGTGCCCGCGACCTCTTCCTTGCGGTAGATGTTGCGCAGATCGATGAACACCCTGTCCTTGAGCAGCTTCGCCACCTGTCCGAGATCGAGCGCGCGGAACTGGTCCCATTCGGTCACGATCACCGCCGCATGGGCACCCGTCATGCAATCATAGGCATCGTTGCAGAAGGCGACCTTCTTCAGCATGGCGCGCGCTTCGTCCATGCCCTCGGGGTCGTAGGCGCGCACCGTGGCGCCGAGCTTCTGCAGCCCCGGCACGATCGCCAGGGAAGGCGATTCGCGCATGTCGTCGGTATTGGGCTTGAAGGTCAGCCCCAGAACGGCGATCGTCTTGCCCTCGACCGAGCCGCCACAGGCCTTTGCGATCCGCTCGACCATCGACTTCTTGCGCCGGTCGTTCGAGAGCACCACCGTATCGACGATCGTCATCGGCGAACCGTAATCGCGCGCGGTCTTCGACAGCGCCAGGGTGTCCTTCGGAAAGCACGACCCGCCATAGCCGGGGCCGGCATGGAGAAACTTGCCACCGATCCGCTTGTCGAGGCCGATGCCCCTGGCGACCTGCTGCACGTCGGCGCCGACCTCCTCGCACAGATTGGCGATCTCGTTGATGAAGCCGATCTTGACGGCCAGAAAGGCGTTGGCGGCGTATTTGATCAGTTCGGCCGTGCGCCGCCGCGTGACGACGATCGGCGTTTCGTTGAGGAAGAGCGGCCGGTAGAGCATCTTCAGCACGTCGGTCGCCCTGTCGGACTCCGTGCCGACGACCACCCGGTCCGGCCGCTTGAAATCGCTGATCGCCGCACCCTCGCGCAGGAATTCCGGATTGGAGGCGACATCGAACTGCGCCCGCGGCGCATGCTTGCGCAGGATCGCCTCGACCTCGTCGCCGGTTCCCACCGGCACCGTCGATTTGGTGACGATCACCGTATAGTCCTTGAGAAGCGGCGCAAGCTCCTCCGCCACGGCATAGACATAGGTCAGGTCCGCGTGCCCGCTGCCGCGCCGGGTCGGCGTGCCGACCGCGATGAACACCACATCGGCCTCCCCCACCACCTTCCTGGCATCGGTGGTGAAGGTGAGGCGTCCCGCCGCCGCATTGTTCTGCACCAATTCATCAAGACCGGGCTCGAAGATCGGGATCTCGCCCTGGTTCAGCTTCTCGATCTTGTCGGCATTGGTATCGATACAGGTCACATGATGGCCGAAATCGGCAAAACAGGCACCGGATACCAGGCCAACATACCCCGTTCCGATCATCACTACGCGCATGGGGAACTCCGCTCAGAAAATGTTCTGTCCGGCAGGAAGCGCCGACAATAAGGTCTGGCGGGGGAGTAAAGAAACTTGCGGCCAATCGCAAGCATGTCGAAGCGGCAAATGTTTTCAACGGCCCCGGCGGGCGCCCGGCCGCCTCCGCCTACGAGCGCTGGTCGATCGTCCGGTGCGCCGGGACACCCTTCGCCGCAACCTCGCCCACGGCGGTATCCTTCCTGGCCGCGAGCATCACGATGCCGGCAAAGACGAGGCACAACCCCACAAGGTCCCGCATCGTATAGTGTTCACCGAGGAAAAGCGTGGCGCAAAGAAAGGTCAGAAGGAATTCGAACGACAGGATCAGGACGAAGGTCCGCGCCATTTGAGCCGATTTCAGCGCCTCGATCTCGAAGATCGCCGCCAGGCAGAGAGCCGTTCCGGCAAGCGGCAGGAGCACCAGGAGGGGAAGCCCGCCCCAATACTTCATGGCGAAGGTGGCAAGCACATAGAAGATGCCCGATATGAAGGCATAGAAGAGCGCCGAACTGGCCAGCATGCATGGTACTCCCGTTGCGCCCCACAGGACGCATACAGGACCCGCCGGATAGCTGAATCATCCATTTGGGGGATGGACCGGTCTTTTTTAAGCCAGCAGCGGTTCGACACATTCGAGGATTCGCGGCCAATTCTTGAAGAATATCAGCTGCCCCGCCTTTTCGTCCTCATGCCATGAGATCTGCGGATAAAGCTGTTGCAGTTCCCGCACCGTCGCCATCGGCACCTGCGGGTCCTGGTGGCCCTGCCAGATGATCACCGGAAATCCGCAATTGTGGACCAGATCGCTCCAGTCGTACTGCTCGGCGATGACTTCATGCGAAAACGCCTCATGCGCCGAATGCCACGATGAAAGGCAGACCTCGGAACCCAGCACCATGGCCTCCATGACCTCGGGATCCTCGAACGTCAGGACATCCGCCTGGGAGTTGCCGTAGACCGCGTGGACGAAGCCGCGCTTGCCGATGCGGCGGGCAAGCGAAAACCCGGCCTTGACCATAAAGGGCAGCATCGAGGGTGCGTATCGCGCGTTGGCGAGGATGAAGCGATGCCACTTGTGCATCCGCTCATACTGGGCGCGGTTTGCCAGCGGCAGGCCGGTGCCGCAATTGACCAGCCCGGTCAGGCGGCCGGGATACCGGTTGGCGATCCGGTAGGCGAAGTAGGCATCGGCCGACAAGGCGATGACAGGACATTGTTCGATCCCGTAATGATCGAGCAGCGCGACCGTATCCTCCACGACGGTGTCGACATAGGCCGAGCGGCTTTCGGCCTTGGTCGAGTGACCGTACCCGGCGCGGATCGGCACGATGATTTTCAGGCCGAGCCGTTCGGCCGCGAGTTCGGCGGAGACCGGCCAGCGTATCAGGCCGTAGTTCAGGGGAAAGAACAGCACCGGCCGTCCCGCGGGGTCGCCGAAAAGGATATGGTCGGAACGTCTGCCGCCGGGTCGTTCGAGGGCAAGGAAGGGCAGCGGCTTGAGGCCGCCGCTGGGATGCGCGGCGGGTCCGAGATCCGAAACCGCATCGGCGGTCGAAACGACGTCCATCAGCCCGAGCGTCAGGCGGATGAGCTCTGCCTGGGTGCGCGTTTCCGACTTGAAGAGAAGCGACCGCAACTGCGTCTTGATCGTGCCCAGCGAACGGCCGCGCCGGGAGGCGATCTCCTTCAGGCCCGCGCCTTCGACAAGGGCACGAAGGATTTCGGCTTCCGTCTCGGTCAGCCCGAACGCTTCCCTGACGACGGCGGACAACGGCTCCGGCCAGGCCATCTCGCTGGTAACCGCGAGCGCCTCGAACCTGCCGCGCTCGCGGTCGCTGACGCTGGTAAGCCGAATGACGATGGGGCGCCGCGTGGTCGTCAGCCGAAAGCGCACGAACGAATCGGACGCGCCACCGCTGGCCGCAACCCGGGCGGCTTCGCGCCGCAGAACTGAAATCTCGGCTTCCTCAAAGGGGAGCGCTGCGACCGACGCGCCTGGAGAAATGCCCAGTACCAGCTTGGCGGCGCCATTGGCTGCGGTGATGTCTCCGGTATCGCAGAAGGTGAAGGCCGCTGACCGGTCGAACGCGTTGACGATCGCGCGGACATCCCTGCCCTCAGCAAATTGATCCACCCGGTCGAGCACGGCGCTTGCCCTGGCAAAATGGTTTTCGAGTTCCGAATCGTGGATCGAGCCGGCGGACCCGTCGGCGCGCGGGCTGTCGCCCGCCCGCAGCGGACCCAGCCGTTCCTCCCAGAGGTCGAGCAACTGCTCGTATCGCTCCGGCTCCACCGCGACCTGATAGATATGATCGATGATTTCGAGCTTGTCGGTCTGTCCGAAGATTCCGGGGCGCTCGTCGTCCTGTCGCATGCCAAGCCATTTGTATCCGGCCTCAAGGTCGAAATACCCCGGCCTGGGCGTACCCATATGCATTCATCCTGACGATGGTGCCGCCTGCGGATGCGGCGGTCAATCGGGAATTTCCCTTATGGAGCTCAGGTATGGAGCTCAGGCATCCGGCATCGATTTCGCCCTCATGCGCGACGCGACGCTTGAATAGCGCCTCTCCTCTTTCGGCCGCACCGCGCAAAACACCCTTGCCAGTCCCGGTTGCCGCTCCTAGGCTGTATCGACCTTCAGGTTTCGGGCGCGGTAGGGATGAAACCTGAAGGTCGATACAGCCTAGCTTCCCCCGGGCGGGCTATCGTAACCGAGGAGGAGACCAGAATGAAACATGTTGGACTTTGCGGCGTGGTGTTCGCGCTGACCGCTTCTCCGGCTTTGGCGGCAAACGAAAGCGCGATGATCGATGCCTGCCGCAACTATGCCGCCTCGCACCTCAATGCCGATGCGGGCAAGATCAATGTCAGCGTCCAGACCGCCCGTGTCGACGGAACGATCCCCGTCAATGGCGACGTGGAGGGGACCGGCCTGACCTTCCAATGCTCCTTCAATCCCGCGGGAACCCGGATCGTCGAATGGTGGAACTCGGCACCGGAACATTGCCCGGCGGATGTCAGCGAAGCGGATCGGTATCTCTATCCGGCCTGTCAGTAGCCGCCGGCTGGAGCCTTTCATCGGGCCTGTGGCCGCAGAATACGGCCATCCGGTCAAAAACATGAGTCCGAATGAAACCGAACCCATGCGGGTGCATTAACTTGCCCCGCGCGACAGGATCTTGATCAGGTCCACCCGCTGTTTGCGGTCCGAACTCAGATCGACCTGACGCTCGATGTGGCGCAGATGCCGCTCCATCAGCGTGGCGGCGGCATCGCCATCATTGCCGCCAATGGCGGTCAGGATCTCGCGATGCTCGTCATCGTGGCAGTTTTTCGTGCCGGCCGCGCCATAGATGCCGATGATGAGCGAGGTGCGCGTGACCAGTTCCTTGACCATCCGCTCCATGACTTCGTTCTTGGCGACTTCGGCCAGCTTGACATGAAACTGGCCCGAAAGCCGGATGGCCAGCCGGCGATCCCCCTTCTTCTGCGCATCCGCTTCCATGTCGAGATGCCCCGACAGTTCCAGCACATCGGCACCGTTTGCCCTCTCGGCCGCAAGGCGCGCCACGTTCGGCTCGATGGCCCTGCGGGCTTCGAAGACCTGCAAGGCCTGGGACAGGGTAGGTTGGGCGACATAGGCGCCGCGATTGTTCTGAAGATCGACGACGCCCCGGCTGGAAAGCAGCAGCAGGCTGCGGCGCACGCGCATTCTTCCCACGCCGAATGCCTCGCACAGGGTGGCCTCCGACAGCTTGGTTCCCGGCGGCAACCTCTGATCGATGATGGCCTCATAGATGCGGCCCACGATGGATTCCTCATCGACCAAATCTTCCGACCGCATCTCGTCGTCTGAAATTTTCAACATATCTGCCCGTCCCGCCTCCGCCGCGTTGCATAGCATAAGGCTTTGAATTTCCGCAATTCCACCCATGGTCATCGACGATGTGTCATTTTTTTGTTGACAAAGATTGTTAACAATCCTCTCATGGAAGACAGTCCGGCGAAATTGGAGATCCCGGGCGGGAGTGATCAGGGAGAGACAACATGAAACGACGCAGCATCCTCAAATCCGTGGCGGCAGCTGCCTCCGCCAGCGCATTCATCTCGGTTTCAAGCCTTGCTGCCTGGGCTGCGAACGATACCCTCAAGATCGGCTTTGTCGGAGTGACCAGCGGCCCGGCCGCGGCGTGGGGAACGTCAAACGTGCGTTCCATGCAGACGCGGGCGGCCTGGCTCAACGAGACCGGCGGCGTGACGATCGGCGACAAGACCTACGATGTCGAGATCGTGACCTTCGACGATCAGAAAGACCCCAAGCGCGCGATCGCGGGCATGGAGAAGATGGCTCAGGAGGGCATCCACTACGTGGTCGGCCCGAACGTCGATGACGGCGCCGCCGCCGTGCGCCCGGTAGCCGAGCAGAACGGCATCATCTACTTCCCCTATGCCTTTCCGAAGGAACTCTATGCGCCGCCCGCCGGCAATGCCGTGCTGGGCATGATCGCCAACTACCAGTCCGGACCGGCGATCTACAAATACCTGAAGGAGAACAAGGGCGTGAACAAGGTGGCTTTCGTGGCCGCCAACGAATCGGACCCGCTCAGCCAGCGTGACGGCGGCATTACCGCGGCCAAGGCGCTCGGTCTCGAGGTCGTCTCCGACAACGTGACCTACCAGGTCGACACCACCGACTTCACGCCGGTTCTCACCCCGGTGATCCAGAGCATGCCCGACCTGCTGGTGCTGTCCGGTGTCGCGCCCGCCAACGCGCCGCAATTGATCCGCTCGGCGCGCGAACTCGGCTATCAGGGCCTGATTTCCACCGAGACGGCGCAGGATGCCACCGTTCTTCAGGAAGGCGCGGGCGAGCTTGCCAACGGCTTCATTTCGGTCGGCGGCGCGTCCACGCCGGAGATCGCCTCCGACACGATGAAGGAATTCGTCGACCGCTACACCAAGATGTTCGGCGAATACAACGATGAGTCGAACACCAAGGTCTACGCCCTCGAATACATCGTCGAGACGCTGAAGGCGAACCCGGCGGCCATCGACAATGTCGACGAGTTCAAGAAGACCATGGACACCTTCTCGGCGGCCAATCCCTATATGAAGGGCGACAGCCACCTCAAATATGTCGGCACGACCTCGTTCGGGCAAAAACGGCAGGTCTTCGTCCCGATGGTCGTCAACGAGTTCAAGGACGGCAAGTTCGAGACCCTCTTCATCGCCGAAGTGGACTGATTTCCTCCGCAAATGTCAGCAAGAGGGCCCGGACCCTTCCGGGCCTTCGTTACCGGGGAGGTGGAACGTGGAGCAGATACTTGCCAACGGGCTCTATCTGGGTGCCCAGTACGCGCTCATCGCGCTTGGGCTGACCTTGATCTTTGCCTTGATGAATGTCCTCAATTTCGCGCATGGCCAGATGTATGTGCTGGGTGGGTTCGTCACCTACACCGTCTACGCGCAGCTTGGCCTGCCCTTCGTGGCGGGGCTGTTCGCGTCGGCCGTAACGCTTGCCATCATCGGCGCGCTGATCGAATATTTCCTGTTCAGGCCGGTGATCCGACGATCGTCGCGGGAAGAAAGCACGATGCTGCTGGCCGCCGGCATCGCGTTTTTCCTGGATGCGGTCATCCTGCTGGTATTCGGCGAGAAGCAGCGCGGCGTGCCGAAGATCATCAACGGCGTCCTCAACTGGGACTTCCGCCTGATCATGCCCTACGATCGCATTCTGATCGGCTTCCTGGCGATCCTTTCCATCGTCTCGTTCATTCTGTTCATGCAGTACTCCAAGACCGGGCGCGCCATGCGGGCCCTGGCCCAGGACCGCGTCGCCGCGCAGTTGCAGGGCGTCAATGTCGACCGGTACTCGATGATCGGTTTCGCGCTCGGCGCCATGCTCGCCGGCCTTGTCGGCGGCCTGCTGGTCACGATTACCGGCGTCAATCTCGGCATGGGCGGCCCGACCTCCATCAAGGCGTTCATGATGGTGATGATCGGCGGCGCCGGCGTCATCTCCGGCGCGATCGCCGGCGGGTTCATTCTCGGCATGCTGGAATCGATCGGGCTGTCGGTCCTGTCGCAATATGGCGACATAACCTATCTGCTCATCTTCGCTTCCCTGATGGTATTCCTCTCGATCAGGCCCCAGGGTCTGATGGGCAAACCGTGGGGTTGATGCAATGAAGCGCAATCAGATCATCGGCCTGGCCCTGTTCCTGTTCACGGTTCTGGTCGCCGTTCCGCTGTTCATTCAGGCAAGCGGGCGCTGGGATTTCTACTACACACTGACCTCCGTCGCGCTGCTGTCGATCGCGAGCGCCGGCGTGTGGCTGACCTTCTACATCGGCCGCATCAACATCGGTCAGGGGGCCTATGCACTGGCCGGCGGGTATTTCGCCGCCATCATGGTAACCAAGGCCGGCCTGTCCTTCTGGCTTGCCCTGCCCTTGGCGGGGCTGTTCACCGCGGCGGTCAGCGTGCTGATCGGCCTGCCGATCCTGCGGCTGCGCGGGGTCTATTTCGCGATGGTCACGCTGGTCCTGACCGAGGTCGCGAGGCTCACCGCATTGGCGCTGCCGGTCACCAACGGCGCCAAGGGCATCACCTCGATTCCCCTGCCGTCGGGCATTGCCAGTCTCTCGAACGTCAAGCTCGGCTTCTATTATGTCGCGGTCGCGCTGATGATCATCGTGTTCGCCGCGATGTACCGGCTGGTCAATTCGCGCGTCGGCCACCTTTGCCGGTCCCTGCAGCAGAATGAGGAACTGGCCTCCTCCATCGGGGTCAACATCACCTATCTGAGGATCATCGCCTACTCGATCTCGTCCTTCTTCGGCGGGATTGCCGGCGCGATGTTCGTGGCGATTTCCCAGTCGATCTACCCGTCCAGCTTTCAGGTCGCCGATTCGGTCAACTTCATGCTGAACTGCTTCCTTGGCGGGCTGGGCTTCGTCTTCGGGCCCATGCTGGGAACGCTGGTCCTCTATTTCGGCTGGGATCTGCTGTTCCAGACCGGCAAATATCAGCTGCTGGTCTATTCGAGCCTGCTCATCCT
Organism: Nitratireductor sp.; assembly: GCA_020441665.1. GTDB lineage: Bacteria > Pseudomonadota > Alphaproteobacteria > Rhizobiales > Rhizobiaceae > Salaquimonas. The sequence goes on along the minus strand of JAGRLT010000119.1, from coordinate 6,775 downwards.
GCTGATGCTGGTCTTGCCGAACGGCCTTCTCAGCATCCGGCTCTCGTCGATATTGGGAGGCAGGAAATGAGCCCGATCCTCGAAGTTCGCAACCTCACCAAGAAATTCGGCGGCCTGACCGCGGTCAACGATGTCAGCTTCCTCGTCAATGAAAAGGAAATCCTGTCGGTCATCGGACCCAATGGCGCCGGCAAGTCGACGCTGTTCAAGCTGATCGCCTCCTTCCTGAAGCCGACGGCCGGAGAGGTCCTGTTCAAGGGCAATCGCATTTCCGGCCTGTCGCCGCACGCGGTTGCCCGGATGGGCATCGTCAGGACGTTTCAGGAAACCACGATCTTCCGCAACATGACGGTGCGCGACAACGTCATCGTGTCCCACCATCTGCGTTCGAGGGCCAATCTCTGGGGCTACTTCATCGGTTCCGGCCAGGCGCGGGCCGACGAAGTCGAATTCACCCGTTCGGCCGATGAGATCCTGGCGTTTCTCGGACTGGCGCCCATTGCAAACGAGATGGCTTCAAACCTTCCGCAGGGTCATTTGCGCGCCCTCGGCATGGCGATCGGCCTGGCCACCAATCCTACGATCCTTCTGCTGGACGAGCCGTTTGCCGGCATGAACCATGATGAGACCATGCGCATGGTGGATCTCGTCCGCGGCGTTCGCGAGCGCGGCGTGACGGTGCTTCTGGTCGAGCACGACATGCCGGCGGTGATGAAGATTTCCGACCGCATCGTCGTCATCAATTTCGGCCAGAAGATCGCCGAGGGCTCCCCGGCCGAAATCCAGCAGAACGAAAAGGTCATCGAGGCCTATCTCGGCAGCGAAGACGACGTGATTGGGATTTGAGCCATGAACGAGATGTTGAAATTCGACAATGTCGAACTCTACTACGATCATGTCTACGCCCTGAAGGGCGTGTCGATCGACCTCAGGGAAGGCGAAACCGTGGCGCTGATCGGTGCCAACGGCGCGGGCAAGTCCTCCATTCTGCGCGCCATAACCGGGCTCAGCAAGACCAGGAGCGGCGAAGTCCGCTATCTGGGCAAGCGGATCGACGGCCTCAATCCGGCGGAAATCGTCAAGATGGGCATCGCCATGGTGCCGGAGGGCCGCCGGGTCTTCCCGCATATGTCGGTCAAGGACAATCTGCTGATGGGGGCGTTTACCCGCAGTGACAAGGCGGATATCGCCCGCACACTTGAAATGGTGCTGGGCCGCTTTCCGCGCCTTAAGGAGCGGTATTCCCAGATGGGCGGCACGCTGAGCGGCGGCGAGCAACAGATGATGGTGATCGGCCGCGCGCTGATGGCCAAGCCCAAGCTCCTGCTGCTGGACGAACCTTCGCTGGGCATCGCGCCCAAGCTCGTCCAGGACATTGCCCGTTCCATCGTTGCGATCAATCGCGATGAAAATGTTTCCGTGCTGCTGGTTGAACAGAATTCCCGTATGGCGCTGAGCATCTCGAATCGGGCCTACGCGCTGTCGACCGGCTCGATCGTCCTGTCCGGCAATTCGAAGGAACTGATGCAGGATGATCGTATCAAGGCTGCCTATCTCGGCGGCGATCTATAGGGGTCTGCCATGCGCATTCTGGTGATAAATCCCAATACCACGGCGTCGATGACCCGCAAGATCGGCGCGACGGCACGGGCGGCCGCCCTGCCCTCCACGCAAATCACCGCGGTCAACCCGTCGGACGGCCCGGTCAGCATCGAGGGGTATTACGACGAGGCGATGTGCCTTGCCGGGCTTCTCAAAACGGTCCGCGACAACCCCGAACACGATGCCATCGTCATCGCCTGTTTCGACGATACCGGGCTCGACGCGGTACGCTGCATGACCGAGGCGCCGGTGCTGGGGATCGGCGAGGCCGCGTTCCATGCCGCCTCCTTCATCTCCAACAAATTCTCCGTGGTAACCACCCTTGCCCGGTCGATTCCCGCGATCGAGCACAATCTGGTGAAATACGGATTGTCGACGCGTTGCGCCAGGGTGCGGGCTTCGGAAGTCGCGGTGCTGGAACTGGAGCAGCCTGGTTCGAGCGCCTGTCACAGGATAAGCGCGGAAATCGGTCGCGCGGTCGAGGAAGACAAGGCCGAGGCCATTGTCCTGGGATGCGCCGGCATGACGGACCTTGCGGCCTCCCTGGCGGCCGAGCACGGCCTGCCGGTGATCGACGGCGTGACCGCCGCTGTCGCCCTGGCCGAAGGCATGGTGCGCATCGGGCTGAAAACCAGCTCGAAGGGAGGGTACGCGCCACCGATCGACAAGAGCGGCTCCGCGGTTGCCTGAGGGCCGGAGCCCGGTCTATCGGGGCTTGTGACAGACGATCTGAACCGGATGGGTTCTGCGTTCTTCGATGTTGCGGGCGGCATTTCGGATGATCTGCGGCGCCAGCTTCCCCAGCAGGATGTGCGTACCGAACACCGGGGTGTCGCCCTTTTCGGCACGTTCGATGGCGGCCTTGTAGCCGCTCAGATATTTGTCGCCGGTATCCGTTGTCCTGATGTCCGTGAACCCGGCCTCTTTGAGCGCCGCCACACTGTCCGCCGGGCGCATCAGATAGGCGCCGCTTCCGTCTTCCGACCAGGGCACCGGGTGGTGCGGTTCGCCGGTTTCGCCGAGCCCGTGTTCGGTAAGTGCAAAGAACGCGCCGGGCTTGAGCACCCGGAAGGCTTCGCCGAAGAAGACGCCGCGATCGGGCACGTTCATCGTCACGTGCTGGGCGTAGCCGCCCTCGAAGGCTTCGTCGTCATAAGGGAGCTTCTGCCCGTCGCCATGGCGGCACACCACCATGTCCTCCATTCCGACAAGCGCGCTCAGCCTGTTGGCGGCATCGACGAACGGAGCCGTGATGTCGATGCCATCGACATGGCACCGGAAGCGCCTGGCGAGATATCTGGCGGGACCGCCGAGCCCGCAGCCGATGTCGACGAGCCGGTCTCCCTCGCGGATCGGCAGGGCATCCGCCAGTTCCACGGTGGCAGGAAACCCCCTGGCATGGAAATGGTCCATGGGAGCAAGCTGTTCGATGGTCACGGATTTGGGATCGAGCCCGGCCAGCACCATCGCGTCCAGGATTCGCGAATAGACGTCGCCCTTGCCCCAATGATCTGAGATCGCCTGCATATCCGTCATCTCGGCCCCCTTTCGTTGCACATCAATACCACGGATACGATGCCTCTCCCAGATGCCTTTGCCAGCCTCGCTCCGAACACCAGGCGGAAACCCGCATTTCGGCACCATCCGATTTTCCGGCTCTGGCCGGCAAAACCTCCCAGAATTGCCCCGTGTACGGAGCGCGCCGGAAATGGGGCTCATCCGTCCTTTCAGACCAGTTCGATGGCGCCATGCCAACAAGGCAATCCGCGAAGCAGGCGTCAGCGATCCTTCCGGAGAAATCATTGAGCGATACATTGCCTGTCCGCTTCGTCGGGAACAGGCTCGCCCGGGAACGCGGATGTTTCAAGCAAGCAGGCCAGATCCCGACAAAACCCCCTATGAAACCCGCGCCTGCTTTGCTACCAGAAGCTCCACGGTCCCGTAGCTCATCAGGATAGAGCGCAAGATTCCTAATCTTGAGGTAGCAGGTTCGAGTCCTGCCGGGATCACCAAATAGACAAGGAGTAAGCAATGTCCCTTCTGAAAAAAGGCATGAGCGGCGCGCCGGTGAAACGGCTTCAACAGCGCCTTGGCGTCGAGGCTGACGGAATTTTCGGCTCCGGCACTGAAAAGGCGTTGAAGGATTTTCAGAAGGACAACGGCCTTGCCGTTGACGGCATTGCCGGCCCGGAAACCTTCACCGCCATGGGATTGAACGAGCTGGTGCTGTTGCGGGTCGGCTCGCGCGGCAATCTGGTCAAGAAACTGCAGTCCGAACTGGGCGTTTCCGCCGACGGCGCCTTCGGACCGGGCACCAAGAAGGCGGTGGCGGACTATCAGAAGGCCCATGGCCTCGAGGCCGACGGGATGGCCGGACCGAAAACCCTTGCCACCATGGCGTCCTTCCAGTCCGACTATTCCGCCGATACGCTGAAGAAGGCCGAACTGGCTCCCGACGAGGAGAGCTTTGAAAGCGAGCCCATGCCGGAACTCCAGGGTTCGGGCTATGTCAAGGGCGCGGCGGCCGATGCGGCACCGGCGAAATCGCTCTGGAGCAAGGTCAAGGGCTGGTTCTCCTGAGAGCCCCTTACCTTCACCCAGGGAAACGCGAGAGCCCGGCAGCGGTAACGCTCCGGGCTCTTTCCTTGCAGCCGAGGGCTCAGCGGATCGCGAACAGGCCCTCGACCTCGACCGCCGCATTGAGCGGCAGCGCGGCGACGCCGACCGCCGCCCTCGCATGGGCGCCCTTGTCGCCGAACACCGCGCCGATGAGATCGGAAGCACCGTTGATGACCTTCGGATGATCGGTGAAATCCGGCGTCGAGGCGACAAAGCCCCCCAGCCGGATGCAGCGCGTCACCCGTTCCAGATCCCCCTCACAGGCCGCATGGACCTGGTTGATCAGGTTGATCGCGCAATGGCGCGCCGCGGCAGCGCCCTCCTCGATGGACACATCGCGGCCGAGCAGGCCGGTGGCTGACAGCCTGCCGTCGACGAAAGGCAACTGGCCCGAGACATAGACGAGATCGCCCTGCCGTACGAAGCCGACATAGCTTGCCACCGGCTTTGCCGGTTCGGACAGTTCGATGCCCATCGCCTTGAGCCTGTCTAGGATCGTTTCACGCATTTTCCTACCTCCTGCGGCTGCCCTGCCGCCATCAGGATTGCATGGCGCGGACCGATGCCGGTTGCTCGCCGAACGCCGGCGCCTTGGCAAGGAAAATCTCAGCGCTCCGGAGATTATTCGCCGGTCGGCTTTTCTTTTGGTACCATCGGCATTGTCGATGTGGCGCTCTGGTCTTTTCGGTGGTCTGCATTATCAAGTGACACCATCACAATCACCTGAATTGACAAGCGATGGGCCGGCAGTCCTGCGGAGCCCGTTTCCAGCGGCACAATTCAAATCTGGGGAGACGCGAATGGCTGCGCCTGAGGTCCCACTGGAGACATCGCCGCCCGTATCGGACGAGGTGCGCAGAACCACCTGCTACATGTGCGCCTGCCGCTGCGGCATCAATGTGCATCTGCGCGCCGGTGCCGACGGCAAGCCGAAAATCCGCTACATAGAAGGCAATCGCGATCACCCGATCAACAAGGGCGTGCTGTGTGCCAAGGGATCGGCGGGGATCATGCAGCATTATTCCCCGGCCCGCCTGAGAAAGCCCCTCAAGCGCGTCGGCGAGCGCGGCGAAGGCCGGTTCGAGGAGATCGAATGGGAGGAGGCGCTGGCAACCGCCAGCCAGTGGCTCAGCCACATTCGCGCCACCGATCCCAAAAAGCTCGCCTTCTTTACCGGCCGCGATCAGAGCCAGTCGCTCACCGGGTGGTGGGCACAGCAATTCGGCACGCCCAATTTCGCCGCCCATGGCGGCTTCTGCTCGGTCAACATGGCCGCCGGCGGCATCTACACCTTTGGCGGCGCCTTCTGGGAATTCGGCGCGCCGGACTGGGCGAAATCGGAATATTTCATGATCTTCGGCGTTGCCGAGGACCACGATTCCAACCCGATCAAGATCGGGCTTTCGAAACTCAAATCCCGCGGCAAGAAGATCGTCGCCGTCAATCCGGTACGCTCCGGATACAATGCGATCGCCGATGAATGGGTGGCGATCACGCCGGGAACCGACGGGCTGTTCGTTCTGTCGCTGATCCACGAACTGCTGCGCGCCGGCAAGGTCGATCTCGACTATCTGATCCGCTACACCAACGCGCCCTGGCTGGTGATCGACAATCCCGGCGGCGCCGATCACGGCCTGTTCGCCCGCGACAAGTCCGGCGCCGCCCTGGTCATCGACCGCGGGAACGGCCGGACCGCCGCCTACAATGCAAAGGGCGTGAAGCCGCATCTCAGGGGTGAGGTTACCATCGGACGCGGCAAATCCGCCCGTAAGGCCCGCCCGGTCTTTGAACTCCTCGCTCGACAATATGCCGATGAAGCCTACGCGCCCGAGGCCGTTTCGGACCGCACCGGCCTGCCGCCGGCGCAAATCCGTCGCATCGCCGCCGAACTTGCCGAGGCCGCCTTCGAGCGCGAGATCGTCATCGACCAGCCCTGGACCGATCTCAAGGGCGAGCGCCATGACAGGATGATCGGCCGCCCCGTCGCCTTCCACGCCATGCGCGGCATCTCGGCCCATTCCAACGGCTTTCAGACCTGCCGCGCCATCCATCTGCTGCAGATCCTGCTGGGCTCGATCGACTGTCCCGGCGGCTTCCGCTTCAAGCCGCCCTATCCCCGCCCGGTCAACGCCCAGCCCAAGCCCTATGCCAACAGCACCCCGAACATGGCCCTGCCGGGTCCCCAGCTCGGCTTTTCGCGCGGCCCCGAGGACCTGCTGATCGAAGCCGACGGCACGCCGAAACGCATCGACAAGGCGTTTTCCTGGGATGCGCCGATGGCCTCCCACGGGCTGATGCACATGGTGATCGCCAATGCCCATGCCGGCGATCCCTACCGGATCGACACGCTGTTCATGTACATGGCCAACATGTCGTGGAACTCGTCGATGAATTCGGGCGCGGTCATGGACATGCTGGCCGACAAGGACGAGAAAGGCGACTACGTCATTCCGCATATCATCTACTCCGACTCCTATTCGTCGGAAATGGTCGCCTTCGCCGATCTCGTCCTGCCCGACACGACCTATCTCGAGCGCTGGGATTGCATTTCGCT
>JAGRLT010000118.1 GCA_020441665.1 Nitratireductor sp. | reverse complement strand
GACCCCGCCAAGGCCGAGGGCGACCGGATCACGGGGCCGCTGGCGGCGATCTGGTATCTTGTCTTCGTGCTGCCGATGTTCCTGTTCACGCCCGACAGCGGGGGGCGGCGGAGAATCGGGGAAGCGATCGGCCGTGGATTCGCCGAACTCAAGACGACGATCCGGGAGGCGCGGCAGCGCGCCGGCATTTTCCGGTTTCTGGTCGCCCGGATGATCTATCAGGATGGCGTCAATGCCCTGCTGGCGCTGGGCGGGGCGTTCGCCGCCTCGATGTTCGGATGGCTGACGGCGGAGATCGGCATTTTCGGGATCATCCTCAACATCGTGGCGATCCCCGGCTGTTTCGCGGCCGCCTGGCTCGATACCCGGTTCGGCTCGAAATGGGTGGTGACGTTCTCCATCGTCGCCCTGCTGATCGCGACGCTCGGCATCGTTTCCACCGGCCCGGGATATACCCTGTTCGGGCTGATGCCGCTTTCCGGCGAAGATACCGGCGGCCTGTTCGGAACGCCGGCCGAGAAAGCCTATATCGTCTACGGGCTGCTGATCGGGCTTGCCTTCGGTCCGGTGCAGGCGTCGTCGCGGTCATGGCTCGCGCGCAGCGTTACCGAGGATGAGGCCGGAAGGTATTTCGGGCTTTATGCCTTTGCCGGCCGGGCGACGAGCTTCTTAGCACCGCTGACGATCGGGGTCGTTACCTCGATCACCCTTTCCCAACGCGCCGGCATGGCGGTCATTCTGATCTTCCTGCTGGTCGGCTTCCTGATCATCCGCACCACGCCCTATCCGGCGGACACGCAGGCGGATTGATCCCGGAATGGACGTCAATGCCGGAAATGGCGCATTCCGGTGAAGACCATGGCGATGCCGGCCTCATTCGCGGCGGCAATGACTTCCTCGTCGCGCATCGAACCGCCGGGCTGGATGACGGCGGTCGCGCCCGCCTCGACGGCGGAGAGCAGACCGTCGGCAAACGGGAAGAAGGCATCGGAAGCAACCACGCTGCCGATGGTCGCCGGTTCGCTCGCGCCCGCGGTTTCCGCGGCATCGACCGCCTTGCGGGCAGCGATGCGCGAGGAATCCACCCGGCTCATCTGGCCCGCGCCGATGCCGACGGTCGCGCCATCCTTCACATAGACGATGGCGTTGGATTTCACATGCTTCGCCACGCGGAAGGCGAACAGCATGTCGGCCAGTTCGCGTTCAGTGGGCTGGCGTTCGGTGACCACTTTCATGTCGTCGGGCCCGATGCGGCCATTGTCGCGGTTTTGAACCAGAAAGCCGCCGGAAACCGTCTTCACCGCCACGCCGGGACTTGCCGGATCGGCCAGGCCGCCGGTGACGAGTAGGCGCAGGTTCGGTTTTCCGGCGATGATGGCTCTGGCCTCGTCGCTCGCCGACGGCGCGATGATGACTTCGGTGAAGATCTTGACGATCTCGCTTGCGGCCTCGGCGTCCAGTTCGCGGTTCGCGGCGATGATGCCGCCAAAGGCCGAGACCGTGTCGCAGGCATAAGCCTTGCGATAGGCATCGGCGAGGCTTTGCGCCGTGGCGACGCCACAGGGATTGGCGTGCTTGATGATGGCGATCGCCGGCGTGTCGGCGGCGAACTCGCTGACCAGTTCGAAGGCCGCGTCGGTGTCGTTGATGTTGTTGTAGGAAAGCTGCTTGCCCTGGCACTGTCGGGCGGTGGCGACACCGGGACGGATTTCCTGATTGCGGTAGAAGGCGGCCTGTTGATGGGGGTTTTCGCCATAGCGCAGCACTTCCGCGCGGGTTCCTGCGATGGAGAAGGTCTTGGGCAGGGTATCGTTCATCTGGCCGGCGAACCATGTCGAAATCGCCGAATCGTAGCGCGCGGTCATCGCATAGGCCTGAGCGGCCATCTTCTTGCGGAATTCGAGCCCCGTGGCGTTGTCTCCCCCGGCAAGTTCCGCCGTCAGCAGATCGTAGTCGGCGCCCGAGGCAACCGTTTCCTCGAACGGGTAGAGATTGACGATGACCAGATCGATCCCCTCAATCGAATGATCCTTCATTGCCTCGGCATGTTCCGCATCGTCGCGGATGGCCAGAAGCCCGCCATGAATTG
>JAGRLT010000117.1 GCA_020441665.1 Nitratireductor sp. | reverse complement strand
TCCTCGATTCAGCCCCCCGCCTTGCCGATATCATCACCCGCAAGCCCCATGTCTTCGACGGCCTGATCGACACCACTTTCGGCGCCGACATTCCGACCGCCCTAGAACTGGAGGAGCGGTTGCAGACCGCGCTTGCCCGCGCCCGCAGCTATGAGGAAAGGCTCGACCAGGCGCGCGTCTTCGCCGCCGAGCAACGCTTCCTGATCGGTATCAGGCTGATCAACCGCACCATCGCGCCGCGCCGCGCCGGTGAAGCCTTCACCCTGCTGGCCGAAACCCTGATCACCGCCATGTTCGACGTGGTCCGGACCGAGTTCGAGGCCCGCCACGGCCGCATCCGGGGTGGCGAGTTCGCCATTCTCGGCATGGGCCGGCTCGGCAGCCGCAATCTGACGGCGGGCTCCGATCTCGACCTCATCTTCCTCTACCGTCATGACGGGGAGGCCGAGGAATCCGATGGCGAAAAGCCGCTCTATGCCCAGCAATACTATACCCGTCTCGTCCAGCGTCTGATCACCGCGATGAGCGCGCCGACCGGCGAGGGGCGCATTTTCGAACTCGATTTCCGCCTGCGCCCGTCGGGCAATGCAGGGCCGCTGGCGACCCAGTTCGACGCGTTCTGCAAGTATCAGGCGGAAGAAGCCTGGGTCTGGGAGCGTCAGGCGCTGGTCCGCGCCCGCCCGGTCATCGGCGAGGGCGCGCTGTTCGCCGATCTTGCGGGCAAGCTTGACGCCCTGCGCCAGCCGCAGGCCGACAAGGCCCGGGTGCCGGCCGAGATCCGCGACATGCGCAAGATGCTCGACGAGGAGAAACCGCCGCGCAACGCCTTCGACGTCAAGCGCGCCGCCGGCGGGCTGATCGACATCGAGTTCATCGTCCAGTATCTCGCCCTTACCGGCGGCATGACGGGCGATGGCTCCCTGCCGACGGGCACGATCGACCTGCTCGACCGGGCCGATCCGGCGCTGCTCGATGCCGGCGAGATCGAAACGCTGAAAAACGCCTATGGCCTGTACGGCGCGGTGCTGCAGATTCAGCGCGTCTGCCTGGACAGCGACTTTGACCCGGAAAACGACCAGTCCGGCTTTGCCGCGCTGCTCTGCGAACAGACCGGCCACCCCTCCCTCGCCGCCTTGCAGCAGGAACTGATCGCGACGGGAAAGGCGGTGCGCAAATTGTTCAATGCCAAGGTGAAATAAAAAAATCCCCGGTCCGCTGAGCGGAACCGGGGAGCCAGTTGGCAGGGAAGCTGTGGATGAAGGCGCTGGTTCAGGCGGCGTCCTTCTGTCTGGTTTCCTCGGCATGCGAGGACTGGAGGGGAAGCTGGAACGAGACGATCGTTCCCTTGCCGGGCTTCGAGCGGATCTTGAGCGCCCCGCCATGCATCGAGGCCAGCGAGCGCGAGATCGCAAGGCCGAGGCCGGAACCCTTGTGGCTGCGCGTCATCTGATTCTGCGCCTGTTCGAACGGCCGGCCGAGCTTGGACAGTTCCTGCCTTGAAATGCCGATCCCCTTGTCCTCTATCGAGATGCGGACCCAGTCGGAGACGATGCGGGCGCGAATGAAGATCTCGCCGCCGGGATTGGAGAACTTCACCGCATTGGAAAGCAGGTTGAGCAGGATCTGCTTGAGGGCGCGTCGATCGGCCTCGATGCGGATATCGGCCTGCACCTTCTCGCGGATGTCGATCTGCTTGGTTTCGGCCTCCCGGCTGATGATGCGCAGCGTCTCGGCGATGATCTCGTCGACGCTGACGCTCTCATAGTCGAGGGTGAAGCGCCCGGCCTCGATCTTCGACATGTCTAGAATGTCGTTGATCACCCCGAGCAGGAACATGCCGCTGTCGTGAATGTCGCGGCAATATTCGCGGTATTTGTCGGACCCCAGCTCGCCGAAGAGCTCGGCCCGCATCGCTTCCGAAAAACCGATCACCGCGTTGAGCGGGGTGCGCAGTTCATGGCTCATCGAGGCCAGGAAATCCGATTTCGCCTTGTTGGCGGCTTCCGCCCGCTCGGTTTCCTTGAGGTACTTCGCGGCCAGTTCCTCGAGCTGGCTCGCCTGGGTCTCGAGCTTCTGGCGCGAGCGCTTGAGGTCGGCGATCGTTTCCTTCTGCCGATATTCCGAATCGACCAGCTTCCGCTCGTTCTGCTTGATCGCGGTGATGTCGTTGCCGACCGAGACATAGCCGCCATCCTGGGTCCGGCGCTCGTTGAACTGCAGCCAGCGGCCGTCGCGCAGCCGCACCTCATAGGAGCGCGTCTCGCCGCTTTCCTTGCCACCCTGGATGATTTCGGTTCCCTGCAGCGGATTGTCCACCTGCCGCATCATCTCCTCGTAGGAGACCCCCGGCCGCGCGATCTCGGCGCTGAGGCCGTGCAGGCGCTGGAACTTCGAATTGCACATCACGAGGCGCTTGCGCTCGTCCCACAGAACGAAGGCTTCCGACAGGCTCTCGATGCCGTCATGCAGGCGGGTGGCGATGGTGCGCGTGCGGCGGCGGATCGTCTCCTGCTCGGTGACGTCGATTGCGATGCCGAGCAGGTGCGGCTCGCCGCGTTCCGACCGGACCACCTGGGCGCGCAGCCTTGTCCATTGCCACTGGCCGTCGGCATTGCGCATGCGGAACACCTTGTCGATGGCATCGGCATGCTCGATCAGCACCAGATCGGTGATCAGCAGCAGGCTGGGATCGTCCGGATGCACGAGATCGGCGACATCGCGAAACGCCAGAATGTTGGTGTTGGACGGCGCCCGCAGCCGGTCCTGGCCAAGCAGGACGAACATCGAGTCCGACCAGTAGATGCGGCCGCGCGAAATGTCCCAGTCCCAAAGCCCGCATTTGCCGCGATGCAGCGCGGTTTCATAGCGGTGCTGGGTGGTGAGATAGATAGTGTCGGCTTCGCGCGCCCGCGCGCTCTGGGCGAAATAGGCGTAGAGGATGACGATCAGGATGCTTGACGTGCCGACGAACAGCGAGACATTGGTCGAGACCATGGTGCGCCAGCCCGCCATCATCGGCTCGCGCGGCTGCAGCACGGTGATGCCGCCGCTTTCGAGCGGCAGCCGCCGATGCGCCGCTATGGCGCTCTCGCCCGTCGCGAGCGTTACGTCGCGCACCGCGGCTTGCCTGCCGAACAGGGTCAGCATGTGCGCATCCGAGATCAGCGAGGTCAGCATATGGCCGGTCAGCCGGTCGTTGCGCGGTTCGCTGGCGATCACCTTGCCGGCCGCGTCGGAGAGCAGGATCTGCCGCCCTCCGGTCAGGTAGCGCGCGGCCACGGCATTCTGCAGCATCAGTTGCAGCGCCTCGGCATTCGGTGTTGCGTCGTCGGAGCGGATGCGCGAGGCGACGCGCGCGTCCAGCAATTCGGCGACGAAATACAGTTCCGACTTGTTGGCCGCGACGATTTCCGCACCGAGCGAATTGATCTGGATCCAGCGGGCAACCGCCACGATGGTCAGGAACAGGATGATCAGGACGGGAACGAGGCGGCGCAGCACGCCTTCCCACGATTGCAGCCGCTCATAGCGCGGATGGCTGAACAGGCCGGCATAGCCGCCAATGCGGGAACCGGTAAAACGCGAGTTTCCTGCGGCGCGCTCATCCGCCGAATCCGCAAGTCCGGCGCCTGCAATGCGGGCGTCCGCAGTCGCCATTCCTGGCCTCCTCGATTTTCCAAGCTTTGAACCGCAATAAGCCGCACCGGCGATTCGCTTCAAACATGAATCATCGCGAATCCCCTTGTCCAGATCGGCACGGGGATTTTTGCCTTTCACGGGAGGTTTTTTGCGCCCCGCCCGCCGAAGTGAGTCTTTTGGGTAACACTCGCTCAGGCGCCGGCCCGGCCGTCATTCCGGCCGGCCGCGCATCACGACAGCACGCGGTCGAGAATTTCGCTCACGTCGCGGGAGTGTTTCGCTCTCCTCCTGAGCGATCTGAGAACCTGCTCGGCCGCGCCCCGCCGCTCCGCCTCCAGCATCCGCCAGGAGCGGAAGGCGGTCAGCATGCGGGCGGCGATCTGCGGATTGATGCCGTCGAGTTTCGCGACCGCATCGGCGACGAACCGGTAGCCGCTGCCGTCGGCCCGGTTGAAGCCGGTGGGATTGGCGGTCGCGAAGGCCGTGAGCACCGAGCGCACGCGGTTCGGATTGGTCCAGGAAAACGCTTCATGCTGCGTGAGCCTGCGGCAGGTCGAGACCGCGGTCCTGCCCGGCACCATCGCCTGGGCGGTGAACCATTTGTCGATGACGATCGGATCGTTCCTGAACATGCGATAGAACTGCCCGGTCGCTTCTTCGGCTTCCGCGCTGCCCGGCATTTCCCGCAGGATAAGTCGGAAGGCGAATTCCCGGTCGGTCATGTTCCTTGCCTGGCGGAATTTGGCGACGAGCGCCACCTCCGCCGCATCGCTGTCGGCATGCACCCCATAGGCGAGCAGCAGGTTGGCAAGGTCGCGCTTTCCCGCCTGTTCGCCGGTCGGGGCGTAGGCGCCGGACAGGCCGAGCTCGGCGGTGACCGTCTCCCGCAACGGTTCGAGCCGGCCGCCCAGCGCCGATTGCAGCGCGCGGCGCGCCTTGAAAATCTGGTCGGGATGGATGCTGCGGCCCTGCAGGCGGGCGAGTTCCGCCTCCGATGGCAGGGTCAGGGCCATGGCCCGGAACGCCGGTTCCAGCGTACCGTCCAGCGCGATCGCCTCCGCCGCTTCGAGGAAGCCTTCCTGCCAGTCCGGTTTCCGCCGCTTCGCCATGGCGCGCATGGCGGCGAAGATCTGCCGCGCGGCGAGCGTTCGCAAGGACTGCCAGCGGCTGAACGCGTCGCCGTCATGGGCGGCAAGCCAGGCAAGTTCCCTGTCGGAATGGCGGTAGTTGATCTCGACGGGGGCTGAAAAATTGCGATTGATCGACAGGACCGGCTTCTCGCTCACGCCGTGAAAGATGAGCTTGTGCCTGCGTTGCGTGAGTTCGACCGTATCGCCCTGGTGGTCGGCGCCGGTGATCTTCTCAACCGGCAGTTCCCTGCCGCTCTGGCTGCCGATGAGGCCGATGCGCAGCGGCATGTGCAGCGGTTTCTTGCGCGCCTGATCGGGTGTTGCCGCCTGGGATTGCTCGATCTCGACCCTGAAGGTCCGCTTCAGCCGGTCATAGGCGGTGCTGACATGCAGGACCGGCGTGCCGGCCTGGACATACCACAGGAAGAACTGCGACAGATCGCGCTTCGAGACCTGTTCGAAACAGGCGATGAACTGCTCGATCGTCGCCGCCTCGCCATCGTGTTTCTTCAGATAGCGCCGCATGCCGGCGGCGAACGCTTTCGCGCCCAGCAGCGTCGCCAGCATGCGCACCAGTTCGGCGCCCTTCTCATACACCGTCGCCGTGTAGAAATTGTTGATCTCGCGATAGCGGTCCGGCCGCACCGGATGGGCGAGCGGTCCCGCATCCTCGGGAAACTGATGCGCCCGCAGCGTGTTCACATCCTCGATGCGCTTGACCGCCCGCGAGCGCATGTCGGCTGAAAATTCCTGATCGCGATAGACCGTCAGCCCTTCCTTGAGGCAGAGCTGGAACCAGTCGCGGCAGGTGATGCG
>JAGRLT010000116.1 GCA_020441665.1 Nitratireductor sp. | reverse complement strand
TCGGCCGCAACCGGCCGGGGGGAGACGCGATCGCGCTGCTCTATATCGATCAGCCGGCGCCCGAAGGCGTGTTGCAGAAGCTTCTTTCGACCGGCCTGTTCCAGCGCGCCAATGCGCTGGAGTTCGATATCTGATCGGGGGATGGCGCACCTCTTGCGATGGCGGCTGGCGGTTGGTTGGGGAATGGGCTTCCGGCGAACTTGATGTTTCACCCCATTTCAGACTAATAACAACCGCAATCCGGCGGGCGGCCCGCAAGCCGCCCTTTCCTTCCGAGCATTGCATCCATCAAGGCGCTGTCGAAACGGTTCCGCGAACCTTTCGGGCGCGGGCTTCAATTCGTGCTGCGGAGCGGACAAATGGGAAATGTGGTGGTCGTCGGCTCGCAATGGGGCGATGAGGGCAAGGGCAAGATCGTCGACTGGCTGTCGGAGCGCGCCGACGTGGTGGTGCGCTTTCAGGGCGGCCACAATGCCGGCCATACGCTGGTCATCGACGGTGTCAGCTACAAGCTGAGCCTGCTTCCTTCCGGCGTCGTGCGCGGCGGCAAATTGTCGGTGATCGGCAATGGCGTCGTCATCGACCCCCACGCGCTGGTGGCCGAGATCAAGCGGCTGGGGGAGCAGGGCGTCACAGTCACGCCGGACAATCTGCGCATCGCCGAAAACGCCACGCTGATCCTTTCGCTGCATCGCGAACTCGACGGCATCCGCGAGGACGCGGCCTCGAATTCCGGCACCAGGATCGGCACCACGCGGCGCGGCATCGGTCCGGCTTATGAGGACAAGGTGGGGCGGCGGGCGATCCGCATGCTCGATCTCGCCAACAAGGAGACGCTGCCGGCCAAGATCGACCGGCTGCTGACCCATCACAACGCGCTGCGCCGCGGCCTCGGCCAGCCGGAGGTCTCCCATGCGGCGATCATGGAAGAACTGACCTCGGTCGCCGATACGCTGGTGGCGTTCATCGAGCCGGTGTGGAAATTGCTCGACACGATGAAGCGCGACGGCAAGCAGATCCTGTTCGAGGGCGCGCAGGGCACACTGCTCGACATCGACCACGGCACCTATCCATTCGTTACCTCGTCGAACACGGTTGCGGGGCAGGCGGCAGCCGGTTCCGGCATGGGGCCCGGCGCGGTCGGCTATGTGCTCGGCATCACCAAGGCCTATACGACGCGGGTCGGCGAGGGGCCGTTTCCGACCGAGCAGCAAAACGAGATCGGACAGTTTCTCGGTGAGCGCGGCCATGAATTCGGCACGGTGACCGGCCGCAAGCGGCGCTGCGGCTGGTTCGATGCGGTGCTGGTGCGCCAGGCGGTGGCGACCAACGGCATTTCCGGCATTGCGCTCACGAAGCTCGACGTTCTCGACGGGCTCGACGAGATCAAGGTCTGTGTCGGTTATGAACTCGATGGCAGGAGAATCGATTACCTGCCCGCCTCGCAGGGCGCCCAGGCGCGCGTCAGGCCGATCTATGAGAGCTTTGAAGGCTGGAAGGATACGACCGTGGGAGCGCGTCACTGGGCCGATCTGCCGGCCCAGGCGGTCAAGTACGTCAAGCAGATCGAGGAACTCATCGACGCGCCGGTCGCCTTGCTGTCCACAAGTCCCGAGCGCGAGGATACAATACTTGTTCACGACCCGTTTCGCGACTAAAACAGGGGAAAGCCGCGCTTCCTCAACGGGATAGGGGGCGGGCGTTCCCAGGGGTCGAACCCGAGGAGATGCGGAAAGGTTTATGGCCGACTACGTCTCGATTATCGCCAAGGCCGTGGCGGCGCTGGCCGAAAACAATGCAGCCAACCGCCAGGTCATCTATGACAAGGCAAGGACCACCATCGACCGCAAGTTGCGGGCGCTCGATCCGGTGCCGGCTGAAAGCGTCATTGCCCAGCAACTGGCGCAGCTCGATACCGCGATCGGTCAGGTCGAGGCGGAGCATCTCGCCGGCGAGGCGATCGCGGAACTCGACAGTTTCGAGCCGGAAACCGCCTATGAGGAGGATGTGGTCGGGGAGGCGCCGGAAGCTTCCTGGCCGGAGTCCGAAGAGCCTGTGGAAGTGCCTGAAGCTGAGCCCGGGCCCTATGCCGATCCGGCGCATTGGGTGCTGCCCGAGGCCGCCGATACGGTCCTGCTGATCGACGGGATCGGCGAAAAGACGCGGGAAAACCTGGCCGGAGAAGGTATTACGCGGCTGTCCGAAATCGCCGCGATGGGCGATGCCGATCTGGCGGCGCTCACCGAAAGGATCGGCATTGCCGGGTTCGAACTGACCCAGGAATGGAAGGCGCAGGCGCAATCGCTGCTGGCGGGTAATCCGCCGCGCAGCAAGACCGATCAGGACCGGTTGCAGAAACTGCTCGAGGAAGCGGGCGGGGTGGGCGGCGAGGCCGAGCCGGCCGCGGCAATGGCCGCGGATGCCGGGGAATGGCCGGAACCGGCCGAGGACCGGCATGCGTCGGAGCCGTTCGTGGAGGCCGCGGAAGCCCCGGAAACCGGCGATGACGGCGCAGGCTTTGCTGAATTGCCGCAGGTCGCCGATGATCCGATGCCCGCTTCGGCGCCCGATCCGGTGGATATGGCGGTGGCATCGGAGCCCGGTGCCGATGCGTGGCTGGACCGGCCCATGCATGAGGATGCGCCGCAGCCCGAAATCGATGATCTGGCCGCCGCGCCGCAGCCTGAATTCGTTTCCGAGCTTGAGGGCGATCCGGTTGCCGATGACGGCTATGGCCACAGGCCGCTGGCGGGCAGTGCCGTTCCACCGCCGAAACGCGGCCGCGGCGGAACGGCGATCGGCTGGCTGATCGTGCTGTTCGTTCTGGCGGGTATCGCGGCGGCGGGATGGCTCTATCGTGACCGCGTGCGCGATGTCGCCGGCGCGGCCTATCGCGGCGTGATGGAACTTGCGGCGGGTGACGAGAAGGCGCCGGCAGGCGGCGCCACCGCGCAGCAGGGCCAGGAGGCTTCCTCGAACGCGCCCGATGGCGGCGTGGCGGCTCAGGACGGCGATGGCAAGAACACCGCGCGGCTTGGAAGCGACGGGCAGACCACCGAGGGCGAGCCGACGCAACTGATCCCGCCGCAGAATGGCGAGAACCCGATGGCCGGTGAGGGCGGCGGCGCCACGGCCGGCAATGAGGAAGCGGCGAGCGGGGGCGTTGGCAATGTGGCGCCCGATGCGACCGACGGGGTCGGCAGCGATACGGCCGAGGAGGCCGGAACGCCGCCCGCGGTGGTGGCGGTCGACGAGCCGCAGCAGGGCGGTGAAGGAACGCCGCAGGCGGGTGAAACCGGCAATCCGGACGCCGGGGCCGCCACTGGTGAGGGCACCGCCGATGCGACTGCCAATGGCACGGCTGCAAACGGGTCCGGCCAGACGACGCAGCTTGCCGTCGTCGCCGGAGAAAAGGCCTATCTCTACGAGGAAGGTTTCGGAAACTCGGGTGCCAGCCGGGACGATGGCGCGGTAAGCTGGTCGCTGGTCAACGAGCCGCCAGAAGAGGGATTGCCGCCCGAACCGGTCATTCGCGGCGTGGTGGACGTGCCGTCGCGCGGCTTCCAGCTTACCCTGTCGATCAAGCGCAATCTCGATGACGCCCTGTCGGCGAGCCATATCATCGAACTGCTCTTCTCGGTGCCCGGCGATTTTTCCGGCGGCAATGTGGACAAGGTCTCGCGTTTCGTGATGAAGGCGAGCGAGGAAGCGCGGGGCGAAAGCCTTGTCGGCGTCCCGGTGCGCATCGATGCGGGATATTTCCTGCTGGCCCTCAACAATCTGGAACAGGCCGTCAGGACCAATGTCGGCCTGCTTGAAAACGGTGCCTGGATCGACATCCCGGTCAGCTTCCTGACCGGAAGGCGTGGCCTGATGGCGCTCGAAAAGGGGGTCAGCGGCGACAAGGTCTTCCGCGACGCGCTTGCCGACTGGAAAAACCGGTAGCAGGGATCCGGTCAGCGAAAACCCGAGCCCTGCCCCATCCCGCCGGCGGGGCCATCGCGGACACTTGCCGTCTCCGGTGCAATCCTGTATGTCGGAACTACCTCCAAGGGGTGCTCGAAAGGGCTGAGACAGTGACGCGCTGAACCCTTGATCCCGTAACCGGCCGTTCGGCCGGCAGGGATCGGAAACCTGATCCGGGTAATGCCGGCGAAGGGACGGAGAGGACGGCAACCGCCGTTTTTCCGGGCGCGCATATCCCAGTCCATCGCAGCATTCGAAACACCGTCGGCCCTGGCCGCGCGGGGAAAGCACGGCGTTGGCGAAGGCAGATACTCCCCTGTTTCAAAGGCTCTTGCGTGCCGCGGCGGTGATCGGCGTCCTGCTGCTCTGCTGGCAGGTCGCCATCTGGTTCTTCAGGCCACCGGGCTTTCTGCTGCCGGCGCCCGCCAAGGTCGGCCATGTCTTCATCAGCCAGCCCGGCCATATCGGCCGCAATGCGCTGACGACGATCGGCGAAATGCTGCTGGGCCTCGTCATCGGCGGGGCGGCCGGCATGGCCATCGCGATCGTGCTCGCCCGCTCGCCGCTCATGGAGCGCTATCTGCTGCCGGTGGTCGTCACCACCCAGACCCTGCCGGTATTCGCGATCGCGCCGGTGCTGGTGATCTGGTTCGGTCTCGGCATCGGCTCGAAGATCGTCATGGCCTCGCTGATCATCTTCTTTCCCGTTGCCTCGGCGCTCTATGACGGGCTGCGGCGGACACCGCAGACCTGGCTCGACCTTGCCGAAAGCTGGGGGGCGACGCGGCGCCAGGTATTCTGGCGGATCCGCTTTCCCGGCGCGCTGCCATCGCTGGTGACCGGGCTCAAGCTCGCCGCGGTGATCGCGCCGATCGGCGCGGTGGTGGGCGAATGGGCGGGCGCTGCCGGCGGCCTCGGCTTCGTCATGCTGCAGGCCAACGCCCGCACCCAGATGGATGTGGTGTTCGCGGCGCTGATCGTGCTCGCGGTCTGCGCCTTTGTGCTGCGCTATCTGGTCAGCCGGTTGGGCGACCGGCTGATCTGGTGGGCGATCCATGCCGAAAATTGAAATCGAAAAGTCTCTAAACCGAAGATCTTCAAGGGGATGCACATGACCAGACTGGCTTTGATATTGACGCTATTTTTCCTCGCGGCGATGCCGGCAGGCGCCGCCGAGCGGCTGACCGTGCTGCTCGACTGGTTCGTCAATCCGGACCACGCCGCGCTGGTCATCGCCAAGGAACGCGGCATGTTCGAGGAGGCCGGCCTCGATGTCAGCCTGGTGCCGCCGGCCGATCCCAGTGCGCCGCCGCGCCTGGTCGCCGCCGGCCAGGCCGACCTGGCGATCTCCTACCAGCCGCAACTGCATGTGCAGGTCGATGGCGGGCTGCCGCTGGCGCGCATCGGTGCCCTGGTCCAGGTGCCGCTCAATTCGCTGGTGGTGCTGGAGGCGAGAGGCATTCAGTCGCTTGGCGATTTGAAGGGAAAGACCGTCGGCTATTCCGTCGGCGGTTTCGAGGACGCCGTGCTCGGCGCGATGCTCGCCACGGCCGGCCTGACGCTCGAAGACGTCAAACTGGTCAACATCAACTTTTCCCTGTCTCCCTCGCTCATCACCGGCAATGTGGATGCGGTGATCGGCGCCTTCCGCAATTTCGAACTCAACCAGCTCGAGATCGAAGGCCACAAGGGAAAAGCCTTCCTGCCGGAGGAACACGGCGTTCCCGCCTATGAGGAACTGATCGTGGTGTCGCACAAGGACAAGACCGGCGATCCGCGGTTTGCGACCTTCCTCAAGGTGGTCGAACAGGCGACGCTCTGGCTCGCCGATCATCCCGACGAGGGCTGGGAGATGTTTGTCGCCGCGCATCCCGATCTCGACGACGAGCTCAACAAGCGGGCCTGGCGCGATACGTTGCCGAAACTGTCGCGCCATCCCGCAAGCCTCGATGCCGCCGGCTATCAGGCCTTTGCCGAATTCATGCGCGACGCCGGCCTGATCCAGTCCGTGCCGCCGCTCGAAACCTATGCGGTCGAACTGAAATAGGCGCGGACACCGCGCACAAAAAAGCCCGGTCCTTCGACCGGGCTTTTCTCATGCCTGCCTTCGGTTGTCAGGCCGGATGGGTTTCCAGCGCCTTGCGGTTTTCGAGCACCATGTCCTTGGCAGCCTGTTTCATGGCCTTCTGGACCTTCTCGAAGGCGCGAACCTCGATCTGGCGCACCCGCTCGCGGGAAATGTCGAACTCGCCGGAAAGCTCTTCCAGCGTTACCGGGCTCTCTTCCAGCCGGCGGGCAAGGAAGATGCGCTTTTCGCGATCGCTCAGGACGTCGAGCGCGTTGGCGAGCATTTCGCGGCGCGCCTCCAACTCGTCCTGCTTGACCAGGATCTGCTCGGCGTTTTCGCTCTCGTCAACCAGCCAGTCCTGCCACTCGCCGCTTTCGCCCTCGGCCGCCTTGATCGGCGCGTTAAGGGAAGCATCGCCGCCAAGCCGGCGGTTCATCGACACGACCTCTTCCTGGCTGACGCCGAGCTGGGTCGCGATCTGCTCGACCTGATCGGGCCGCAGATCGCCGTCGTCGAGCGCCTGGATGCGGCTTTTCGCCTTGCGCAGGTTGAAGAACAGCCGTTTCTGGTTGGCCGTCGTGCCCATCTTGACCAGGCTCCACGAGCGCAGGACATATTCCTGGATCGAAGCCTTGATCCACCACATGGCATAGGTGGCGAGGCGGAAACCGCGCTCGGGGTCGAATTTCTTCACCGCCTGCATCAGGCCGACATTGCCTTCGGAGATGACCTCGCCGATCGGCAGGCCATAGCCGCGATAGCCCATGGCGATCTTGGCGACGAGGCGCAAATGGCTCGTCACCAGCTTGTGGGCGGCGGTGGAATCCTCATATTCCTGATAGCGCTTGGCCAGCATGTATTCCTCGTCCGGTTCCAGCATGGGGAAGCGGCGGATTTCCTGCATGTAGCGCGAAAGCCCGCTATCGCCGGAGGCGACGCTGGGCAAAGTGGTCGTTCTCGTCAAAGCCTGGGTCATGATGCACCCTCCATCTCATTCCCGGATTCCCGATCTGGCGAACCCGTACGGACGCGTTGCGACGCCGTCCGTGGCCTCCTTATATAGGAAATGGCGTGGCGATTTCATGAAATTTCGGTAATAAACGATAAAGAAAACGCGATTGAAATTTTATTCTTTATTTTCATATAATTACAAGGAATCCGAGGATTTTGAGCCCATCTGCTTGAGGCCCGGACGAGACCCGAAAGAGTCATTCTGCGGCCGGAACCGGCTCGAAACGGAGGGCCGGCACGGCGGAAGAAATCCTTGCCGTGGGACTGTTTTAGCCGCTTTTCAACGGTGGCGGGACGTGGCATCGTCGCCGCGGGGTTGCGAACCGCGGGGACCCGCCCGCAGGCGCGCATACGGCTATGCGCGGCTAGAGGAATCATGTCTGTCCTGTTGTTCTTCCTGGCGCTTGCTCTGGCGGTCGTCGCCGTCAGCAAGGCAAACAAGCTCGAAAACCAGATGTTCCAGATGCAGCAGCAACTGGAAAAGCTGCGCGCCAGGCTGGAAGGATTGCCGGCGGACCCGCAGGCTGGCGAAGCGGCTGCCGGAAAGGCTGACGGAGAGGCCGATGGCGAAGATGCGCCTGCCGAGCCGGATGCCGCGAGCGGAGCGGCGGAAGATCGGGCTGCCGCTCCCTGGCAGCGCGCCGCGCGGGAGGCACCGGGCGATGGCGATGCGCCCTTGCAGGAGGCTGCGGCCAGTTTCGACGGCGCCGCGATCTCGCAATCGGCCCCGGCCAGCCCGGCTGCCAGGCGCCGCAGCTGGAAGGATTTCGAGCGCCGGGTGGGCGCCCACTGGTCGGTCATTCTGGGTGGCATCGCCGTGGCGCTCGGAACGATCTTCCTGGTCAAATATTCGATCGAGGCGGGCCTGCTCGGCCCCGCCCAGCGGATCACCGCCGGCTTTGTCGTTTCCCTCGGCCTGCTCGGCCTTGGCGAATGGCTGCGCCGCCGCGACCGGCAGTTCGACATTCCCGCCGTGCCCAGTGCCGACGTTCCGGGCGTGCTGACGGCCGCCGGGATCATCGGCGCCTTTGCCTCGCTCTATGCCGGCCACGCGCTGTACGGCTTCTTCGGGCCGGCGCTTACCTTTGTCGGCCTCACGCTGATCGGCCTTGCGAGCCTCGCTCTGTCGGCGGTGCATGGGCCGAAGCTTGCCGCCCTGGGGGTCATCGGCGCCTATCTGGTGCCGCTTCTGGTGACCAGCGACGCGCCCAGCCCGATGGCGCTGGCCGGCCATGTCGTCGTGGTGACGGCGAGCGTACTGGCCGTGGCGCGGATCAGGCGCTGGCTGTGGCTGGCGCTTTGCGGCGTTGCCGGCGCCACGGTCTGGACCTGCCTGGCGGCGCCGATTGCAGCACCGATCAACGGTGTGGCCGGGGCGGTGCTGGTGCTCGGATCGGCGCTGCTCTATGCCGCCGCCTTTGGCTGGCAACTGGCCGAGCGGCCCGAACCGCCCGAGGACCGGGCGATCGACCGGGTCGGGCTCATTGCCTTTTCAGCGCTCGCCTTCGCCTTCATCATCCAGCTTTCCAACCCGCATCTGCCCGAGGCGGCCACCGGCGCGGCGCTTGCCTTCGCCATGATGGCGGTGGCGGGGCTGTGGCCGGCCTTCGCGCCGGTTGCCCTGTGCGCCGCTGTGGTGGTGCTGTTCACGGCAGCGGCAACCGGCCTGCCGCCGCTCGACACGTTTGCCCGGGTGCGGGTGGACGATATCGCCGGCGCGGTGCGGCCGCCCGACATCCATTTCTATCTGCTGAGCCTGGGCGGCATCGCGCTGCCCATGCTGGCGGCCGGGCTTTACGCCGCCAACCGGGCAGCCGGGCCGGCGCCGCGCTGGGCGGGATGGCTTGCTTCAGCCATCGGCATGGCGGTGTTCGGCACCGTCGTCATCAGCTATCTGCGGATCGCGCCGTTCGAGACCCGGCCGCTGTTCGGCGGCATCGCGCTTGCCGCCGCCTTCGGCTTCGGCTGGTTGACCGAGCGCTTCACCCGGGCGCGGCCCGATGATCGGGCGGCACCCGCGCCGGCGGCTTTCGCCGTGGCGGCGATCGCGCTTGTCGCCTTTGCCATCGGCGTCAGCCTGTCGAAAGCCTGGATGCCGTTCGGCTTCGCGCTGACCTCGGCGGGGATTGCCTGGATCTTCGCCCGGCGGCCCGTCGCCGTACTGCCCTGGCTCGTGGTCGCCAGCGCCGCGCTGGGCGGCCTGGCGCTGTGGTTCAGCGTGCCGTTTCCGGCCGCCGCGATCGGTGCCACGCCCTTCCTCAACCTGCTGATCGTGCTGGTCGGCCTGCCGGCGGCGGCCTTGCTCGCGGCGGGCGAAATCCTGCGCAGGCAGGCGAGCGAACCCTTCGCGGCGATCGCGACCTCGATCGGCCTGGCCGCGCTGGCGCTGTTCATCGCGCTCGAATTGCGCCACTGGATCAATGACGGCGAGATCGCCGGCGGCATTTTCGACCTCGCCGACATGGCGGTACAGTCGATCGCGGCGCTGGGTTTTGCCATCGGCCTGCAGATCGTGGCGCAGCGCAGCGGTGCGCGTGTCTTCGACATGGCGTCGCTGGTGGTGGGCATCGTCAGCGTGATCGTCTCGGCGATCGGGCTGCTGTTCGTCTTCCACCCGTTCATCACCGGCGACGATGTGGGCGAGCGCACGCTGATCAACCTGCTGCTGCCGGCCTATCTTGTCACCGCGCTGCTCGCGGGCATCGTCGCCCATATGGCCCGGCCGATCCGGCCGCGCGTCTATACGCTCGGCTATGCGCTGCTGTCCGGCCTGCTGCTGTTCACCTTCGTGACGACGACGACGCGGCATGCCTTTCACGGCGGCAATCTCGCGATCTGGCGTTCGACGGGCGATCTCGAATTCTGGAGCTATTCGGCGGTCTGGCTGGTGCTGGGCGCGGCGGTGCTGGCGCTCGGGCTCTGGCTGCGCTCGACACCGGTGCGCATTGCCGCCGCGGCATTGATCGCGCTCACCATCGTCAAGGTCTTCCTGCTCGACATGGCCGCGCTGACCGGCGTGTTGCGGGCACTCTCCTTCCTGGGGCTCGGGGCCTTCCTGATCCTGGTCGGACGCTATTACCAGCGTATCCTGCGCGGCTTCGGTGAAGCCGAAGAGGCGGGCGAAACCGGTGATGGCGATGCGCCGGAGGAAGCAGAGGAAGCGCCGGGAGACGGCGCTTCGCAATGACGTCGCTCAGGCTGCTTCGAGCGCTGCCAGCAGGGCCTGAAAGTCCGCCGGCGGCGCGGCTTCGAAGCGTAGGGCCTCGCCGGTCACCGGGTGCTCGAAGCCCAGCAGGGCGGCGTGCAGCGCCTGCCGCGCAAAGGCTCCGACAACGGCGCGCGGGCCTTCGCCAAGGGCGTTGGCCTTGGTGGCGAAGCTCCGGCCATAGTCCTGGTCGCCGATCAGCGGATGGCCGAGATGGGCCATGTGGACGCGGATCTGATGGGTGCGGCCGGTTTCCAGCCGGCATTCGACCAGCGAAGCGAGGGCCGAGCCCTCGCCATCGCCGGCAAGGTGCTTCAGCACGGTGTAGTGGGTGACCGCGTGGCGGGCATCGGGCTGGGTCTCGCGCACCACGGCGCGCTTGTGGCGGTTGTGGGCGGCTCGGCCGAGAAAGGTGTCGATGGTGCCGCGATGGTGCGGCGGCGCGCCCCAGACGATTGCCCGATAGGTCCGCTCCAGCGGGCCGCTGCGGCCGTGATCGGCAAACTGGGCGGCGAGGCCGGCATGGGCGCGCTCGGTCTTGGCGGCGACCATGACGCCCGACGTGTCCTTGTCGAGGCGGTGGACGATGCCGGGCCGCCTGACACCGCCAATGCCGGAAAGCGAATGGCCGCAATGGTGCAGCAGGGCGTTGACCAGGGTGCGGTCGGGATTGCCGGGGGCAGGGTGCACCACCATTCCCGGCGGCTTGTTGACGACGATGAGTTCGGCGTCCTCGAACAGGATATCGAGGGCGATATCCTGTGGCAGCGGTTCGGCGTCCTCGGCTTCTGGAATATCCAGTTCGCAGCGGTCGCCGGCGGCCAGCCTTCGCTTCGGCGCCGTCTCGACCGCGCCATTGACCGTCACCGTAGCCTGGCGGATCAGGGCGGCGATGCGGTTGCGCGAGACATGGGGCGGCATGCGGGCTGCCAGCCAGACATCGAGCCGCTGGCCGGCTTCGCCGGGCTTTACCTCAAAGGCTTTTTTTTGCCCGCCATCTGCGTTACCAGACACGGCAGTTCCCGGCGGTTGTTCGTGCGGGCGGAACACAAGGCCGGAGCCAGCGCGCCATGAATGCCAAACCCGATTTCGACAATGACGAGAAGCCGCTCGATCCGGCGACCGAGCGGGTGCGGCGCAAGCTGGCGCGGTTCGGAGCGATCTTTCTCGGGCTCAACATGCTTGCGCTTATGGCGGTCCTCGGCGCGATTGTCTACAAGCTCGGCGGCTATGGCGCGGACAAGGAGACGGCCGGGCAGCCAGCCGGGCAGACCGGCCTGCAATCGGCAGGGCAGATTGCCAATCAGACGGTTCCCGTCGATCCGGGGCTCGATGCGATGATCGACATTCCTGACGGGGCGCGGGTGTCGAGCGTATCGGAAAACGGCGCGCGGCTGGTGCTCGCCTTGCAGCTTGCCGGCGGCGGCCAGGAAGTCTGGCTCTATGATTTTGCTTCCCGGCAGGTGACCGGCAAGATCCGGCTGCACTAAAATGGCCGAGGCGTTCAGGTTGCCTGTTTGACGCGGGCTGCATCCTGCAGGGCGCGAATGCGGTCGGCCAGCGTGTTGCCGTCGCCGGACGGGTCTTTGGCGGCTTTTTCCAGAATATCGCTGATCGGTGAATCGGGGCCTTCCATCGCCGCCGTCATCGCCGTCACCCGGGCGGCGAGGTCGTTCATGCGCTCGCGCAGCACGGCGTTTTCCTTGCGCTCGTCCTCCCATTCGGCACCGCTGCGCATGGCAAGATCATCGACGCTCTGCTTCAGCGCGTCGCGTTCGGCGGTGATCGTCTTGAGCTTGCCGCGCAATTCGCTCTTTTCCTTGTTGAGGACGGTCATCGCCTTGCTGACATTCTCGTTGGACGCGTCGGTGAGGATTGTCTCCATGCGCAGCGTGGCCCTGGCGAGGTCGGCCTCGAGCTTGTCGGTGCGCTTGCGCTCCTCCATCAGCAGGCGGGTCAGTTCATTGCTCGATTCGTCCTCGGACAGGCCGGCGGCGCGCAGGCGGCTGACATTGCGCTCTCCCGCCTCGAGATTTTCCTCAAGCTGGCTGTTGAGCGTGCGGGTGCGCTCGGCGCGTTCCTCGGCGTCACGGCCGCGCGCCTTGGCGCTCGCCAGATCCGCTTCGAGGCGCTTGACGGTGGCACGGAGTTCGGTGACTTCGCCTTCCAGGCTCTTGCGCCTGGCCTCGGCGGCGGAAACCTGATCGGAAACATCGTCGAGGCTGGTCTGCTTGGCGACAAGCTCGATGCGGTGGGAATCGGACTCGTTCTGGATCCGCGTCAGCTTCGACTGCATTTCCTCAAGCTCATGACCGCGCTTGTCGAGCTGCTGGCGGGTGCGGTCGAGTTCCTGACCGGTCTTTTCCAGCTGTTCCTCGCGCTGGGCGAGCCTGGCGCGCAGATCGGCGCCGCGCGCATCGAGGTCCTCGACGGTGCGGATCTTGGTGCGGCCCTCCTCCGCGAGCTTGGCCAGTTCGTCGCGCTTGCGGTTGATCTCGATGACCTGCCTTGCCGCCTTTTCCTGCAATTGCTCGATGGAAAGTTCGAGGCGGCGGGTGCTCATGGCGAATTCGGCGCGCAACTGGTCCTTGTCGGCCTGGACCTCGTTGAGGGTCAGCGGCACGGAGGATTCGATACGGCGTTTGGTCAACACCACGGCGCGGTTCCAGATCGCGGGCGAGATCATCAGCGCGATCAGCGCCGC
Organism: Nitratireductor sp.; assembly: GCA_020441665.1. GTDB lineage: Bacteria > Pseudomonadota > Alphaproteobacteria > Rhizobiales > Rhizobiaceae > Salaquimonas. The sequence goes on along the minus strand of JAGRLT010000116.1, from coordinate 10,455 downwards.
GGCAAGGAAGCCGAGAGCGAAATAGAGGACACCTTCAAACACGGTTGGTCAGCCTTACAAGATACGCCGGATGTCTGGACGAGCCGTAGGGATCAATCATGGCATGATTGGGCTTCCGTTTCCACGTATACAAAGTATTAACCGTGAAAAATGACACAATTGGGTTAATGGTCGGCGATCCGAAGCAAGGGGCGTGCCGGCACGAAAAGGGGAGGCCGAAGCCTCCCCGGATCAGGCCTGCAAGGCATGCGCCGTCAGAACGGATTGTAGACCGGGCGGGCGGTGATCTTGAGATAACCGACATTGGCGCCGAGCCGGACGCCGAGGCCGGTGCGGATCGGAACGACATGGACGCCGCGATTGGTGAGCGCCGTCACGCCGACGCCGCCGATCAGGAAGGCCGATCCCGAGACGCCGAAATAGCGACGATAAATGGTCGGCACGTCGGGCAGGTTGTAGACCAGCATCATGGTGCGGTTGCCGTCGACGCCATAGTCCCAGCCGACCGAGGGGCCCTGCCAGTAGAGCTTATGGTCGCCGGCATTCTTGGTATAGAGGACGCCCTCGCCATAGCGCAGGCCGCCGATAAAGGCGCCGCCGGCTTCCTCGCCCAGAATATAGCCGTTCGGCATGCCGCGCTCGGCGAAGGTGCGCTCGATTGCCGAGGCCAGCGCGCCAGAGGTCTTACCGAAGAAATTGTGCCCGGCATCGACAATTTCCTGCATGGTGTAGTGGCTGCTCGCCTGGGCGCTGGCCGGCCTGGCATGCAGCAGCAGGGCGGTGAACAGGGCCAGGAAGAAGGCGATCTGCAGGGCAAAGCCGGCCATTCTGGCCGCAAGGGCGGGGTTTCGTTGTCCCCTGCCGGGGTGAACGCCGATCCCTGCCGCGCCAGCCGCAAGCCTGATCGATTTCAGCATGGTTACTCCTTCTCGCCCCTGGCCCGCTTCGGGCCCGTTTCCTGGCGGGATTTTCCGGTTCGCTATGATGAAGAAAAGATGAACCCAATTGCTTGCCAGAAGGTGAATCAATTGTGGCATTTTGGCGAAGTTTCGCCAATGCCGGCGCCCCCATGGCCGGCCGGCAAGCGAATGGGTTTCTTAACGGTGGGGCTTTGTGTAACGCTCGTCGGCAGCCGGCCGGGCGATTCGCGGCTGCATGCCAGAATGTGGGGTTCTGCCATGGGCGCGCGACAACGCCTGGTCGGCAACAAGTGCGGGCGAAAAGATACGAGGAGACCCAATGCCATCCCTGCCGGACGTTTCTGCCATGGATCTGGCGGCGCTGTTGTGCAGCCGTGTGTGTCACGACATCATCTCGCCGGTGGGCGCGATCGCCAACGGGCTCGAACTGCTGGACGATGACAGCGACGCGGAGACCAAGGAAATCGCCATGGGGCTGATCCGCTCTTCGGCGGCGAATGCCTCGGCCCGGCTGCAATTTGCCCGTATCGCCTTTGGCGCGGCCGGTTCGGCAGGGGCCGATATCGATACCGGCGACGCGCAGAACGTCGCCCAGGGGTACTTCGCCAACGAGAAGAAGACCGATCTCGAATGGTCGGGCGAACGGGCGCTGATGCGCAAGAACAAGGTCAAGCTGCTGCTCAACCTGCTGCTGGTGGCGACCCATGCCATTCCGCGCGGCGGCAGGATACTGGCAAGTTTCGACGATCCGAACGGAAGTCCGACTTTCCGCGTCGTGGCGACCGGCACCAATGCGCGCGTGCCGCCGGCATTCCTGGCCTTGCTGAGCGGCAATCACGAGGAGGCGCTCGATGCCCACAGCGTGCAGCCGCTCTATACCCTGAAACTGGCGGAGAGCGAGGGGCTCGCCGTGTCGGTGGCGCTCGAGGGCGAAGACGTCGTCTTTACCGCCGGTTAACCCTGTGCCGAGCAGGCGGTAAACCCGCCGTCGATTGCCGTTCGCGTTTACCGAATGTTTTTCCCCCTTTGCTAGGATCGCGCCCATCACGGGTTTGCCGAGGCTGCGCCTGCTGGCGGCAGGTCGCGATTGACGAGATCAAGGGAAGAGCCATGAAAATTTTCATGATCGCCGATGATTCACCGGTCATCCGCAAGGTTGCGCACCGGATCATCGAGGATATGGGGTTCATCGTCGTGGAAGCGGCCGACGGCATCGAGGCCCAGGCGATCTGTGCCAGCAACATGCCCGATGGAATCCTGATCGATTGGGAGATGCCGGGCATGGACAGTCTGGAACTGGTGCATTGGCTCAAAATGCATCCCGGCGCCCAGAACACCAAGATCCTGTTCTGCACCAGCGAGGTGAATGTCCCGCTGATGGCGCGCGCCAAGCGCAACGGCGCCCACAACTTCTTGCTGAAACCGTTCAATCGCGCGATGATCGCCGCGAAATTCGCCGAGGTCGGCCTGTTGGCCGATGCGCCCCAGGCGGCCTAGAGCCTTTCACGCTCAGATGGAAGCAGTTTGAATGGATGTATTTTTCGCTCCTGACTAGGAGAATACCGCAGAGCGATGCCATAGCATCGGTCGAGGATTTCGACAAAGTCAGAGCGGAAAGGACACCACAGCAGGGAGTTCAAGCATTTGAAAAATAAATGGTTTCTGCAATCGTCTGAACTTGGTTCTTTGACCTTCGGTCTGCGTCGCGAAAAGCTAACAGTGCCTGCACTGCGTCGCTTTCCGCTTCTAGCCGAAGACCAAACTCCCGGCGTTCAAACGATTCCATCTGGGCGTGAAATGCTCTAGGAGAACCGCAACCCTTCCTGGAAGGAGGCGCGATGATCGCCCTTGCCGAACGCTTCACCGAACTTGCCCGCGCGCGGTCTGCGCTGTGTCCCGGGATCGATCCTTGCGAGGAGATGCTGTATTGCCGGGGCCTTCGCGACGACCCGGATGGGCTACGGCAATTCTGCGACAGGGTACTGGATGCCGCCGCCGACCGCGTTGCCATGATCAAGCCGCAGATGGCCTTCTTCGAACGCCACGGTCCCGATCGCAACCGGCCGCGCGAGGCGATCGAACGCTATCGGGACGCGGCCGGGCTGCTGTGGAAAGCGGTTCCGGCCGGCGGGGAGGTCTGACATGGCCAGGGAGATTTCCGCGCTGACGCCGAAAGGCCCGGGCCATCAGTTCCTGTTCTATGGCGACAGTTGTTCCGGTGTTCCCGGTGCGCTGCACGAAAGGACCTTTCGAGCGGTCAATGAAATGGTGGCGCGGCTGATGCCGGAACCCGAATTCATTGTCTTTCCGGGGGATGAGGTGATCGGGCTGACGAACGACATGGCCGCGCTGCGCGCGCAGTGGCGGCACTGGCTCGATACGGAAATGGCCTGGCTCGACCGTTCGCGCATCCCGCTCTATCACACGACCGGCAATCACACGACCTACAGCGCGGAAAGCGAGGCGGTTTTCGCGGAGATGCTGGCGCATCTGCCCGCCAACGGACCGGAGGGGCAGGAAGGCCTGTCCTATTTCGTTCGGCGCGGCGATCTGCTGCTGGTCTTCGTGCACACCGCCTGGTCGCGCATGGGGGGCGAGGGCCAGGTCGAGACAGAATGGCTGGAACGGGTGCTGATCGAGCAGGACGATGCGCGGTGGAAGCTCGTCGTCGGGCATCACCCGGTCCTTCCCGTCAACGGCTTTGCGGGTCCCTGTGCCCGGACGATCAGCGACGATCGCGCCGGCCCGTTCTGGCGCATTCTGCGCGAGAACGGCGTTCTCGCCTATCTTTGCAGCCACATCCTCGCCTTCGACGTGCAGGTTCACGCCGGGGTTCTTCAGATCACCTCGGCCGGCGCCGGAACGGCGCATCGCATGCCCGAAGAGATCGAATATCTCCATGCGGTGCAGATGGCGCTCGATGCGGCCGGGCTCCGCTATCAGGTGCTGGACGTCGCCGGCGATGCGCGTGAAGGGCTCGCCTGGCCTCTTGCCCTGCCTGAGCGCTGGACGGGACTGCCGGGCGGCCGGACGCCACTGCGGCTTGCGGAGGCGCGTCCTTGCCTTCACCTGCGGATAGAGGGCGCGACGGGAAGCCCGATCGACGGCCGGAGGCAAACCCTGCTTGCCGCCCGTCGCGCCGGGCAGGATCACGACTGTCTGTGGATCGGCCTTGCCGGGGAACGCCGCCGGCTGACCGTCTGCATGCAGCCCGAGGCCGGGCGCAGTCCGCACTACTGGTTCGGCCCCGAGACGGGGGACCGGTTCGATCTCCATCTCGCGCTGCATTGGGGGATGGGGCCCGGCGGCCTTCTGCATCTGGACGCCGCGGGTCTCTGGAACTCGCTGACCACCTCATCGGCCTGGGGGCTGGAACGCCTTGCCTTGCCGGATGAATGGTTTGTCGGTCGGGATTCGGCAGGGCAGACGCCCTTTGCCGGGACAGGCCTTGCTATCGCAACCGGACGGCTTGGCTGAGCGATCCGGCGTCGGCGGGATCGCGCGGCAGCCGCACCCATCGGGCCGCGTCGGTCAGGGGGCGGTTCGCGGAAAGCGGATTGCGGTGACATCGGCGAGGAAGAAGGGGAAATAATCTTCGGTGCCGAACAGGTTGCCGGCCTCGACGCGAAACGGCAGGCGGTAGCCCTCCGCATCGCGGAAGTCCGACAGGAAGCCGCCAAAGGGTTGCAGCCGCCAGGCCTTGTCCGGATTGGCATTGCTCCAGCGCTCGAAGGAGACGGTGAGCGGCCGCCCTTCGGGATCGACGGCGATGTCGACTGCCTGAACGAGATCACCGTGCCGGACCGTCACGCGGGCGGTGTCGTTGTCCGCCGCCTCCCAGGTCACGCCGGGGCCGGGCAGCAGGGCTGCGGGCGTCCAGAAGGCGGCCTCGGCGATAGAGCGGCCGAAGGCGGAGCGGGCATGATCCCGGTTGCCGCCGAGACGGGCGACCGGGATCAGTCCGAAGATCCGGAACCGTGTCCAGAAGGCCGTGTCCGACCCTGAAATCGGCATGCCGCCCCTGGTGCGCATCGACCAGACAAAGCCCCCGGGTGCGGCGAGGATCTGTTGTGCCTGCATCGGCCGATAGGCGGGGTTGTCCTTGTTGCCGAGGCTGAATTGCCCGGTCATGTCGATTTCGGCCACCGGCAGCAGCAGGGTTCCCGGCCGGATCGCATGGTGAAAATAGCGTCTTGCCGGCTCGGGCAGGTCCGCCACCATATCGGGGGCAAAACGCCGCGCGGCCGCAGGCTGGAGCGCCGTGAGCCTGTCCCATTCGGCCCGGTCGGCGCGCCTGTCCTTGGCCCGCAGCACCAGAAGGGCGACAAGGGCCAGGATAGCCAACACAGCCAGTACGGCGATGATCTTCACTGCAATCATGGTCGCTCTGTCTCCCCGTTTCACCCGATGGACGGAGCTTTTCTAAATCTCGATCACCCGAGGGCGGCGGCCTCTTTCATGAATCTTCCGGGCGGCTGGCCGGTATGGCGGCTGAAGGCGGTGCTGAAGGTGCTTGCCGAGCCGTATCCGACCCTGGCCGCCACCTCGTCGAGCGCGATGCCGCCCTGGCGCAGCAGGTTCTTGGCGACCGCCATGCGCCAGGTGGTCAGATAGGCCATCGGCTGCAATCCGACCAGGCGGGTGAAGCGCTCGAAGAAGGCCGAGCGCGACATGCCCGCCGCCCGGGCGAGATCGGGAATCGTCCAGCGGGTGGCGACATCGCCATGCATGCCGCGCAGGGCGGCGGCGATCCTCGGATCGTCCAGGCCGCGCAGCAGGCCCGATCGCGCATCCCCGGCAGGGGCCCGGCGCAGTGCCTCGATCAGCAGGATCTCAACGAGCCGTGCCAGGATCAGATCGCGGCCGATATCGTCTCGCGCCGCCTCTTCGCCGACCATGCGCACCAGTTGGGTCAGCCGCGGAATGCCGCGGATGTGGATCATGCGCGGCAGCAGCGACACAAGGAGATCGGCATCGGGTGCTTCGAAGGCGAACCAGCCGCCGAACTGCCGGCAATCGGGCGGGCCGTCGGCGCGGCCATAGCGGATTTCCCCGTCCGGCACCGGCGAGAGCTTGGGGTCGATGCGCCGGGGCAGGGCGGGCTCCAGCCCGGACATGGTGAAGGCCGGCGTCGTCGGCAGCAGCACGAAATCGCCTTCCGTCAGGATCACCGGCTCCTCGCCGTCGACGGCCAGCCGGCAGCTTCCCTCGGTCATGGCGCAGAAGCCTGGTTGGCCGAAGGCTTCGTAGCGCACCGCCCATCGGCCGGCGCCGGTGATTGCCTTGGAGAACACGGCGCGCGGCCGCAGAAGCTGGATGATCTGGGAAAGTGGATCGGACATTCAGGACTATTGCCAATAATATCAGGACTGATCGCTGATGATCATCCAGAATAGGCCGGATATTCTGGTCCCGTCAACGCCAATTGAAAGGACCACAACATGAAAACCGTTCTGATCACCGGAACCTCCTCCGGCTACGGGCTGGAGACCGCCCGCCACTTCCACGCTCAGGGCTGGAACGTCGTCGCCACGCTGCGCAATCCGGCCGCCAGCCCGCTCGCCGCCTCGGACCGCCTGCGGCTCCTGCCGCTCGATGTCACCGACGCCGACAGCATCGCCGCCGCGATCGAGGCGGCGGGGCCGATCGACGTCTTGGTCAACAATGCCGGCATCGGCGTGGTCGGCGCCTTCGAGGCAACGCCGATGGCGCATGTCCGCAAGGTGTTCGAGACCAACACGTTCGGCGTGATGGCGATGTGCCAGGCGGTGATCCCGCAGATGCGGGAACGTGGCGGCGGCACCATCGTCAACGTCACCTCCAGCGTGACGCTGGCGCCCATGCCGCTTGCCGCCGCCTATACCGCCAGCAAGCAGGCAATCGAAGGCTTTACCGGCTCGCTGGCGCATGAACTGGGCGCCTTCGGCATCCGAGCCAGGCTGGTGGAACCGGGCTACGGGCCGACGACGCGCTTTACGGCGAACACCGACATTCCGGTCGCCGATCTGATCCCCGAAGCTTATGCGGGCTTCGCCGCGCCGATCTTTGCCGGTTTCGCCAATCCGGGGCTGACCACCAGCATGTCGGACGTGGCCGAGACGGTGTGGCTCGCCGCCAGTGACGCCTCCGACCGGCTGCGCTATCCGGCCGGACCCGACGCCCTGGCGCTGGCCAAGGCTGCGTGAACCGGGCTGCATAGACCGGGCTGCGTGAATGGGCAGCCTGAGGCCCGCAGCATCCGAAAACGCGGCGCCCGGACAACCGGGTGCCGCGACTTCGTTCGCCAGTCTACGGGCCTGTCTGTTTATGGGCTCGCCTGTTTAGGGAATGCCTTTCGTGATTTTGCGGTATAGTGGAGCCGCGGGCCGATCGCAGAGTGCAGCCGGACTGCGGGGCTGTGGCCCTGTCCAGCCTGAAAGGAGACCGACCTTCGCTGATGCCAAGCCGTTCAGACAGATCCGGAGGGAGCCATGGGTGAGTATTTCGATGCCGTGCTGCTGGCACGCATCCAGTTCGCCTTCACGCTTTCCTTTCATTTCATCTTTCCCGCCTTCTCCATCGGTCTGGCGAGCTATCTCATGGTGCTCGAGGGGCTGTGGCTGAAGACGGATGGCGGCGTCTATGCAAATCTCTATCGCTACTGGCTCAAGATCTTTGCGGTCGTCTTCGGCATGGGGGTCGTCTCGGGCATCGTCATGTCCTACCAGTTCGGCACCAACTGGTCGGAATTCTCGCACCGTGCCGGACCGATCGTCGGCCCGCTGATGGCCTATGAGGTGATGACGGCCTTTTTCCTCGAAGCGGGTTTTCTTGGCGTCATGCTGTTCGGGATGAGCAGGGTCGGCCGGGGAGTTCATTTCTTCGCCACCTGCATGGTAGCGCTCGGCACGCTGATCTCGGCGACGTGGATCATCGCGGTCAACAGCTGGATGCAGACGCCCGCGGGCTATGCGGTCAACGAGGCCGGACAGTTCGTCCCCGCCGGTTCGTGGTGGCCGATCATCTTCAATCCGAGCCTGCCCTATCGCCTCGTTCACACCGTGCTGGCGGCGTTCCTGGCGACGGCTTTCATCGTCGGCGCGGTCGGGGCCTGGCATCTGTTGCGAGGCCGCGCCAATCCCGGCGCGCGCAAGATGTTCTCGATGGCGATGTGGATGGCCGTGCTGGTAACCCCGATCCAGATCCTGGCAGGCGATCAGCACGGGCTGAACACGCTTGAACACCAGCCGGTCAAGGTGCTGGCGATGGAAGGCGATTTCGAACCGAGCCCCGATGGCGCGCCGCTCGTCCTGTTCGGCCTTCCGAGCAAGGAAGAGGCGAAGGTTCGCTATGAACTCTCCATTCCGCATCTGGGCTCGCTGATCCTCAAGCACGATCCCTATGCGACGCTCCCCGGATTGACCGATTTTCCACGCGAGGACTGGCCGCCGGTCGCAATCGTGTTCTGGTCGTTCCGCATCATGGTGGCGTTGGGGCTCGCCATGCTCGCCGTCGGCCTGTGGAGCCTGCTTGCCCGTTTCCGGGGGCGTCTTTACGATTGGTCGTGGCTGCACCGGGCGGCGGTGGCGATGGGGCCCTCGGGCCTGGTTGCGGTGATCGCAGGCTGGGTGACGACCGAGGTCGGGCGCCAACCGTTCACCGTCTACGGGCTGATGCGCACCTCGGAATCGGCTTCGCCATTGGATGCTCCGGCTGTCGCGACGTCCCTGGTCGCCTTCATCATCGTCTATTTCTGCGTCTTCGGTGCCGGCATCTACTACCTCTTGCGGCTCATGGGCAAACCGCCGCAGCAGGGCGAGGCCGCGCCGCCGAGCCTGCCGCATCGCGCCGCGGGGATCACCCCGGCGGCCGGCGTCGGCGCGTCGCGGACAAAAGGAGGCTAGGTAGATGGCTGGTGTCGACCTTACGATCGTCTGGGCTGGTATCATCGGCTTCGCCGTCTTCGCCTACGTCGTGATGGACGGTTTCGATCTGGGCATCGGGCTCTTGTATCCGGGGTTTCCGGTCGGAGAAGCGCGCGATCAGGCGATGAATTCCATCGCACCGGTATGGGATGGCAACGAGACATGGCTCGTCTTCGGTGGCGGAGGGCTCATGGCGATGTTCCCGCTGGCCTATGCCATCATTCTGCCGGCGACCTATCCACTGATCATCGCCATGCTGCTCGGGCTGATCTTCCGAGGCGTCGCCTTCGAGTTCCGCTGGCGCCATCCCCGGCATCGCAAGCTCTGGGATATCGCCTTTACCGCGGGCTCCGCGATCGCCGCTCTGGCCCAGGGTATGACCCTGGGCGCGATCCTGCAGGGCATCCGGGTGGAGAACAACGCCTATGCCGGCGGCTGGCTTGACTGGCTGAGCCCGTTCAGCCTCCTGACCGGCGTTTGCGTTGCGCTGGGCTACGGCCTGCTGGGCGCGACCTGGCTGATCTGGAAAACCGAGGGCGCGGCGCAGGCCCATGCGCGCCGCATGGCGTTCCGGTTGGGCATCGCAACGCTTGCGGCGCTCGCGGCGGTGAGCCTGGCGACGCCGTTCCTGAGCTTCGAATACTGGCGGCGCTGGTTCGAGATGCCGCAAATGCTGCTGACGGCGCCCGTCCCGGTGCTGGTCACAACTTGCGCCTACATGTTCTTTCGAAGCCTGTCCCGACAGGAGGAACGGCTTCCGTTCCTGATGGCGCTCTGCCTGTTCCTCCTCGGCTTTGCAGGCCTCGCCATCAGCATGTATCCCTATGCCGTGCCGCAGGCCGTCACGATCTGGCAGGCAGCGGCGCCGCGCGAGAGCCAGGTCTTCCTGCTGGCAGGCACGGTCGTCATCGTACCGCTCATCCTCGCCTATACCGGCTGGGCCTATTGGGTGTTTCGCGGCAAGGTCGGGACCGGAGGCTATCACTGATGGCCGCGCAGCACGCACCTCTGTGGAAGCGCCTGGGCTGGATGGCGCTGATATGGTTCCTGAGCGTGCTTGCGCTCGGTGTCGTGGCCGGCCTTCTGCGGCTCGTTCTTGCAGGTCATGGGGGATAGACGCCCATGCCACGGCGTCATTCCGTGATTTCGTCCTCGGGCTCGACGCGAAAAACCGCAAGATAAAGTGCCGGGGCGAAGACCAGCGTGATGACCGTGCCCGCTATGATGCCACCCATCATCGCATAGGCCATCGGCCCCCAGAATATCTGGCGCGAGATCGGAATGAGCGCCAGGCTCGCTGCCGCCGCCGTCAGCAGGATCGGGCGGGCGCGCGCGTCCGAGGCATGGAATACCGCCTGCCAGGCGCTCAGCCCGCTTTCGCGCAGCACCTCGACTTCGTCGATCAGAATGATCGAGTTTCGGATCAGGATGCCGACCAGCGCCAGCACGCCAAGGATGGCGACAAAGCCCAGGGGCGCGCCCGAGGGCACCAGCGCCGCCACCACGCCGATCAGGCCCAGCGGTGCAACGCAGAGTACCACGAAGGTCAGCCGGAAGCTCTGCATCTGCATCATGATCAGCGTCAGCATGATGAGTATCATCAGCGGCACCACCGCCGCGATCGGCGCCTG
>JAGRLT010000115.1 GCA_020441665.1 Nitratireductor sp. | reverse complement strand
CGCCTCGTCGCGGCTGACCTGGCCCATATCGGGCCTGCCGAGCGTGAAGGCGAAGCCGGAACTCGTCGTCGCCAGCGCTCTTGCGCCGAGCGCCGCCATCATCCGGGCAGAGCCCAGATCCCACGGATTGGGGATAACGAAAGTGCCCGACTGGTGCAGGCCATGAAAGGTTTCGTGGCGGGCGGCGAGGTTCATGCTTTCACCCTTTCGGATTTCGGATCGTACATCGGCTTCAGCGAAGCTTCGGCGGCGACCCGCGTTCCGGCGATCTCGATCTCGTAGGAGGAGGAAAGCACATGATCGGCGCTCTCGCCCTCGCACGGCACATAGCCCATGGCGATCGCCCCGCCCAGCGTATGGCCGTAATTGCCCGAACTCACATAGGAGACGATCTCGCCATCGCGCAGGATCGGCTCGTTGTGATAGACGAGCGGTTCGGGATCGCTCAGCCGGAACTGCAACAGCCGCAGTTTCAGCCCTTCCTCCTTCTTGCGCAGGACGGCGTCGCGGCCGATGAAATCGGGCTTCGCCGTCTTCACCGCAAAGCCGAGGCCGGCCTCCAGCACATGGTCCTCGCTGGTGATGTCATGGCCGAAATGGCGAAACGCCTTTTCGATCCGGCACGAATCCATCATGTGCATGCCGCAGAGCCTGAGGCCGGCATCCGCGCCCGCTTCCATCAGCGTCTCGAAGGCATGGCCGCACTGGTCGGCGGAGATGTAGAGTTCCCAGCCCAGTTCGCCGACATAGGAAACCCGATGCGCCCGGGCATGGCCCATGCCGAGTTCGATCGTCCGGGCGGAGCCGAAGGGATGATGCTCGTTCGACCAGTCGTGAAACGGCGCCGCGCGCTGCATCACCTGGCGGGCATTCGGCCCCATCACGGCGAGCACGCCCTCGCCCGCCGTCACATCGACGAACGATACCTCGAAATCGCCGCGATGACGCGAAAGCCAGTCCATCTCGCGCACCATGGTGGCTGCCGGCGTGACGATCAGATAGCTCGTTTCGCCGAGCCGCGTCACCGTGACATCAGCCTCGATGCCGCCGCGCTCGTTGAGGAACTGGGTATAGACGATCCTGCCGGCGGGCACCGACATGTCCGCGCCGCAGATGCGGTTGAGACAGGCTTCCGCATCGCGCCCCTCGACGCGGATCTTGCCGAAGGACGACATGTCGTACAGGCCGACATTCTCACGCACCGCGCGGTGCTCGGCGGCGGAATTTTCGAACCAGTTCTGCCGCTTCCAGGAATAACGGTATTCAGGTGCCTGGCCTTCACCGGCATACCAGTTGGCGCGCTCCCAGCCCGCCACTTCGCCGAAGACCGCACCGCGCGCCTTGAGATGCTCGTGGAACGGCGTGCGGCGAATGCCCCGCGCGCTCGCCTTCTGGCGATAGGGAAAATGGTCGGCATAGAGCAGGCCCAGCGTCTCGGTCGCCCGGTCATGGACGAAGCGCTTGTTGCCCATGAAGGGTTGCATGCGGCGGATATCGACATCCGACAGATCGAACGGTGGATAGCCGTGCTCCATCCAGTGGGCGAGCGCCATGCCCGCCCCGCCCGACGACTGGATGCCGATCGAATTGAAGCCGGCGCAGACGAAATAATTATCGATCTCCGGCGCCGCGCCAAGATGATAGGCATCGTCCGGCGTGAAGCTCTCCGGCCCGTTGAAGAAGGTGTGAATGCCCGCTTCCGCCAGCATCGGCATGCGGTTGACCGCCATTTCAAGGATCGGTTCGAAATGATCGAAATCCTCCGGCAACTGGTCGAAGCAGAAATCCTCGGGTATCTTCTCGCCGCTGGCAAGCGACGGCCAGGGCTTGGAAACCGGTTCGAACGCGCCGAGCAGGATCTTGCCGGCATCCTCCTTGTAATAGGCGCATTCATCCGGCACGCGCAGCACCGGCATCTGCTGCAGCCCGGCAATGGCCTCGGTGACGATGTAGAAGTGTTCGCAGGCATGCAGCGGAATGTTGACCCCGTTCTGCCGGCCAAGTTCATGCGCCCACAGCCCGCCGCAATTGACGATCATCTCGGCCTCGATCCGGCCCGTCTCATCCGAACCGTCGCGGCTCCAGGAAACGCCGTTGACCCGGCGCCGGCCCCTAGTTTCCGTCTCGTGGATTTCGGTGACCTTGATGCCCTCGATCACCTGGGCGCCCATCTGCCGCGCGCCCTTTGCGAGCGCATGAGCGATATTGGCCGGATCGGCCTGCCCGTCGAGCGGCAGCCAGACGCCGCCCGTCACCCCGTCGAGATTGATATGCTCGTAGCGCCGCTTGATCTCGTCGGGCGAGATTTCCTCGACATCGACCCCGAAGGCGCGCGCCATGGAGGCGGAACGGTGCAGTTCCTCCAGCCGTTCACCGGTCAGGGCGACCGAGATCGATCCGCATTGGCGAAAGCCCGTGGAGACGCCCGTCTCCGCTTCGAGGCTCGTGCACAGATCGGCGGAATACTTTGCCAGACGGGTCATGTTCTTCGACGCGCGCAACTGGCCGATCAGCCCCGCAGCATGCCAGGTCGTGCCGCAGGCAAGCTGCTTGCGTTCGAGCAGAACGACATCCTTCCAGCCGAGCTTGGCCAGATGATAGGCGACCGAGCAGCCGGCAACGCCGCCGCCGATGATGACGGCCCTCGCCTTTGCCGGAACGGGTTTGCGGTCAGACATTCAGATTCTCCACGATTTCATAGCCACCCCGCGAAAGCCGCCGCGCCAGTTCGCGCATATGGGCAGGGCCCACCTCGCAGCAGCCGCCGACGATCGAGGCGCCCGCCTCGACCCAGGAAAGCACATGCGCGCTGTAGACTTCCGGCGTCAGGTCCTCGCGGGCCCGTAGTTCTTCCACCGTCCCGCCGGGTTGCAGCGCCTCGATGCCGGTAAAGCCATTGGCATAGCCGCCGAAGGGAAGGCCGGATGCGGTGAGGACCGGCATGGCCTGGCTGACGGCCTCGGGCCACGAACAATTGACCAGCACGGCGTCGGCGCCCGCAGCCTTTGCCGCCGCGACCCCATCGGCCAGCGCTTCGCCCGAGCGCAGCTTCGTGCCGTCCTCGTCGCGCACCGTCATCGAGGTCCAGACCGGCTTGCCGCTTTCTATCGCCGCCGTGGTTGCCGCCTTCACCTCCTTGACCGAGGCCAGCGTCTCGCACAGGAACAGGTCGACGCCCTCCTTCTCGACCGCCACCACGGCGCGATAGGCGGCAAGCGATTCGTCATAGGGCGGCGTCACATCGGGCCGGTAGCTGGCGACCAGCGGCGGCAGGCAGCCGGCGATGCGCACCCCGTGCCGGGCATCCGAAACCGCCGCGCGGGCCGCCCGGATGGCGCCCTTCTGCAGCGGTTCGAACAACTCGGCGCGCTTTTCGCGTTGCAGGCGCTCAAGGGTTGCCGAATAGGTGTTGAGCGTGATCACCCGGCAGCCGCAGGCGACATAGTCGCGATGCACGGCCTCGACGATTTCCGGCTCGTCCAGCATGACCTGCGCGGACCACATGGAGGTCGGCGCGCTGGCCGAGCGCTTGAGCAGTTCCTGCCCCATGCCGCCATCGAGCAGGACGATCTGCCGCCCCTTCGCCGCGTCCGTCATGCCCGGATCCTTTCATTCTTCGGATCCCAGAGCGGCTGGTCTTCCTGCACCACCGCGTCGTAGCGCTTGCCGTAGATCTCCACTTCGAGCCGGGTGCCCGGCTCGGTCAGGTCCTCGCGCAGCATGCCGAGCGCGATCGACCTGTCGATGCGATGGCCATAGCCGCCGGAGGTCGTCTCGCCGACCACCTTGCCCATGTGCCACAGCGTCGACATGTAGGGCGCATCGTATTCGTCGCAATCGACGATTAGCGTCACGAAGCGCTTGGCGACGCCGCGCTGCTTCTCCGCCTCGATCGCCGTCTTGCCCTTGAAGTCAGGCTTCGACCAGTTGACGAAGCGCTCGAGCCCGCCCTGCAGGATGGTGTAGTCGGTGGAAAGATCGCCCTTCCAGGCACGATAGCCCTTTTCGAGCCGCAGTGCGTTGAGCGCGAACATGCCGAAGGGTTTCAGCCCGTATTTTTCGCCGGCTTCCATCAGGCAGTCATAGATCTCGCCGGCAACCGCATTGCGGCAATGGATTTCCCAGCCCAGTTCGCCGGCAAACGACACCCGCATGAACAGGGCATCATGGGCATCGACCCGCCCGCGCTGCACCGACAGCCAGGGCAGCGTCAGGTCGAGATCGGCACATTGCGCCAGAATATCGCGTGAATTGGGTCCGGTCAGGATGAAGCAGTCATAGTTCTCGCTGTCATCCTTGAGGGTGATCGAGCCATCCTGCGGCAGATGCTTTTCGAGCCAGTCACGGTCATGCCACTGGGCGGTAGCCGCCGTGATGCACAACACGCCCTCCTCCTCGATGCGGGCGAGCGACATCTCGGTGATGATCCGCCCCTTGTCGTCGGCGAAATAGCCGAGGCCGACCCGGCCGACCTTCGGCACCTTGCCGGTGATCAGGCCCTCGATCCATTCGACCGCCTTTTCGCCGCGCACGGCAAAGCGCGAGAAGCCCGGCAGGTCGAGAATGCCGGCATGATCGCGCACGGCAAGGCATTCCTCGCGGATGCGCTCATACCACGGTCCGTGGCGCGACCAGGTCTGGGTTGCTTCCTCGGAAAGATCATCGCCTTCCCTTGCATACCAGTTCGCCCGCTCCCAGCCATTGTAGGCGCCGAACTG
Source organism: Nitratireductor sp. (assembly GCA_020441665.1). Classification (GTDB taxonomy): domain Bacteria; phylum Pseudomonadota; class Alphaproteobacteria; order Rhizobiales; family Rhizobiaceae; genus Salaquimonas. Next base: position 17,723 of record JAGRLT010000115.1, on the reverse strand, counting down.
GGCGCCCGAGGCAACCAGCGTTTCATGGATCGGCGACAGCCGCTGATTGGCGCCGGCAGGCCAGCGATGAAAGGGGAAATGCATCGCATATTCATGGCCATAGACTTCCATGCCCTTGGCGACGCAGTAATCGGGATTGGTGAAACCGGTGAACCGGCGCGGATCACATGACCACATGTCCCATTCGGTCGCGCCCTCGGTGATCCATTCGGCGAGCACCTTGCCGGCGCCGCCGGCCTGCGCGATGCCGAAGGTGAAGACACAGGCCTCGAACGCGTTCGGCACGCCCGGCATCGGCCCGATCAGCGGATTGCCGTCCGGCGCATAGGGGATCGGCCCGTTGATCACCTTGGAGAGGCCCGCCTTTGCCAGCACCGGCACCCGCGCAAGCGCGTCGTTGAGATACCATTCGAGCCGGTCGAGATCGTCGGGATAGAGCTGGAAGGAAAAATCATCCGGCATCGGCTCGTCGGGCGTCGCCCAATGGGCGCGGCAATTGCGCTCGTATGGGCCGAGATTCATGCCATTCTTTTCCTGGCGCAGATAGTAGGAGGAATCGACATCGCGCAGCAGCGGCAGCTTGCGGCCTTCCGTTTCCGACCAGGCTTTCAGCTCGTCGATCTCCTCGAACAGAATATACTGGTGTTCCATCACCATGATCGGCACCTTGCGGCCGAACATCCTGCCCACCTCGCCGGCATAGTAACCGGCCGCGTTGACGACGAATTCGCAGCGGATTTCGCCCTTCGCCGTCTCGATCACCCATTCGCCGTTCTCGCGCCGAGCACCCGTGACCGGGCAGAAGCGGATGATCTTCGCCCCCATGTCGCGGGCGCCCTTGGCGAGCGCCTGGGTTAGCTGCGCCGGGTCGATATCGCCGTCATAGGGATCGAACAGCGCGCCCTCCAGATCGTGCGTCTCGACAAAGGGATAGCGCGACTTGAGGTCGCCGAGCCCGACCACTTCCAGGTTCATGCCCTGATAGCGGCCCATGCCGGCGGCGCGCTCGAACTCCAGCATGCGCTCCCGTGAATGGGCAAGCCGCACCGAGCCGGTGACGTGATAGTTCATCGGATAGTCGACCGCTTCGTCAAGCCCGCGATAGAGCTCGGTCGAATAGCGCTGCATGTTCATGATCGACCAGGAGGCCGAGAAGGTCGGCACATTGCCCGCCGCATGCCAGGTCGATCCGGCGGTCAGCTCGTTCTTCTCGATCAGCACGCAATCGGTCCAGCCGGCCTTCGCCAGATGATAGAGCGAAGACGCGCCGACCGCGCCGCCGCCGATGATCACCACCCGCGCCTGGGCTGGAAGCGTGGTTCCGCCCGCTGCCCTTTCCGCCTGATTCACCGTCTCAGCCATCTTGCCTGTCCCATTGTTTGCTTTCGTCTTTTCGAAATTCCCAGTTCGCCGCTTGCAACAGCGCGCATCAATAGGCCGGTGGTGAAATGACCCAGATCACCACCGCCGGAACGCTGCCCCTGTTGGCCCAGCCATAGGGCTGGCGATTGAACTGGAAACTGTCACCCGCCTTGAGCAGATAAGTGTTCGAACCGATCGTCAGTTCGAGCTCGCCGCTAACCACATAGCCGCCATCCTGGGTATCGCGCGCGGCCATCACGGCACGTTTCATGCCGGGCGCGAAGACCGAGCGGATCATCTCGAAATCGCCGCTGATGTCGGGCGACAGCAATTCCTCCTGCAATCCGTCCTCCGCCGATCCCATCACGGCGCGGGCGCTGCCGCGCACGATCCAGCCGCGCTCATCGTTCGGCGCGTCGGCATTGCGGAAGAAGAAGCTGACCGGCACGCGGAACTGCGCGGCAATCGCCTTGAGATCGGGGATCGAGGGTTCGGTCTGGCCGCGCTCGACCTGCGACAGCCAGCCGATCGAGCGGCCGAGCGCCTCGCACAATTCGGAAAGCGTCATGCCCCGGCTCTTGCGCAGCGCGCGGATATCGCTGCCGACATGGTGACGGCCCGCCGGCTCCGGTGCGGCCGCGCCGCCGCCATTGGCGCCAGGCGCCAGCGGACGGGAAGGACGGTTCGCACGGGTGCCGCCTTGCGCACCGCCCCGAAGGCTGCCGGAAGCGCTTGCCGCCGCCGCTCGCACCCCTTGCCTGGCATTTCGGGGGCTGGCATTTGCGGCCACCGCTTTCCTCCCGCCTTCCGCAGCGCCAGGCCGGAGGTCGGACAACCACCGTCAAGGCTCTCGCATGAAATTTTCGCAGATTTTTTCACGAACGCAAAAATTTGGCAAGAGATTTCAATCGCCGCAGCGCCTGAATCCCGGCGAAACCGCTATCCCGCCATGCCCAGTTCCCGAGCAGCCTTCAGATAGTCGGCCTCGGCCCCTTCGAGCGCGGTCGCCGCGTCTTCCTCGCCGGAAAGAAACGCCTCGATATGATCGTTCATCGCCCGGCGCAGCAGGCTCAACTGCGGACTGTCGGGATAGAGCGGAAGCCCGGCATCGATCGCCGCGAGCACTTCCCGGGTGAGCCGCCCGGGCTTGTAGTCCTCGATCAGCCACAGCGCCTGCGAGCGGTGCTCGGCCAGCATGTCGGTATCGAGCCCCTCGAGCGCCGTCAGGAAGGCTGCCTCGGCTTCCTCCTCGGAAATGCCGGCGGGAACGGCAAATCCCTCCCACCAGAGCGTGGCGGCCGGCTTGCCGCCGGCAAGCACCGCCGGCGCCGGCAGGATCCGCATCTTGCCGGAAACCCGGCTAACCGCCGGATTGTCGAGTGGTCCCGCATGGGTAACCCAGGTCACCGCCATGGGGGCCGCAAACCGCATCAGATCGTTGAGGACCCGGGCGGAATCGCGTTCTTCATAGCCTTCCGGCAGATAGGCGCTCAGCCGTTTCATCAGTTCAAGCGTCGCCACCCCCGCCTCGCCCGACAGCGATGGCTGCTTTTCGGCGCTGAACAATTCGCCGCCACGGGCGATAAACAGGTCGATGAACTCCTGGGTCAGGTTCCAGCCCGGCCGATAGGCAAGCGTCAGCGGCGCATCGTAGAGTTGGGAGGAACCCTTGAGCCGTTCGGCCGCCGCGATCAGTTCATCATAGGTCCGCGGCGTCTCGATCTTCTCCTGCGTCAGCAATTCGCGATGCACCATCAGCGCCTTGGTATTGGCGGCAACGGCGATCGCCATCACCTTGCCGTCGACCCGGATCAACTGGCGCGGATTGAGCAGCACCCGATAGCGCTCGACGAGATCGTCGAGCGGCCGCAGCCGCTGCCGCGCGGTGAGCCGGTAGAGGCTGGCATTGGAAATCCCGACCAGCGAGCCGAGTTCTTCCTTCACGCCGGACGATTCGGCTTCGACGCTCGCGGCATCGAAGCCGAACTCGACGTCAACATTCCCGCATTGCTGCATCTGGCCGGCCACTGCGCGCCACATCGGATAATCGGGAAAATGGACCTTCAGCGCCACATTGTTGGGCGTGTTGCAGGCCGAGAACGCCGGAAACGGCGTCAGCAACGCCGCGATCGCAACCATCGCAGCGCCGATCCCCTTCGCCTTGCAGGCAATCACACCCGCCAGATTGCAACCCCTGTCCATAAGCCGCCTTGCCGCTTTGTCCGCCCCGCTCGCTTGCTGCCCTGTGTATCAGCTTCGTATTGCGCGTTCCACTATGGACAACAAACCGTTTCGCGGATAAACACCGCGGCGAGTCCCTTTGGTCGGCAGGATAATCCTGTGGTCCGAAGCCTCGCTGTTGCATTTTTCCGTTGAAATCACCGCACAAAACTGGTTTTTCACAAAAAAGCGCATGCAAGGGTGGGGCACCCTTCGACGACAGAATTTTGCCGGCATCACTGCTCACGCATGGAGAGCCGTCGGCCTGAAAGTATGAGGACTGAACGTGAGCACGTTTGACAAAGTAGCCGACATCATTTCGGAAACGAGTGAAATTCCGCGCGAGGAAATCACGCCGGACAGCCACACCATCGACGATCTGGGCATCGACAGCCTCGATTTCCTCGATATCGTTTTCGCGATCGACAAGGAATTCGGCATCAAGATTCCGCTCGAGCAGTGGACCCAGGAAGTCAATGACGGCAAGGCCTCGACCGAGGAGTATTTCGTCATGAAGAACCTGGTCGCCAAGATCGACGAACTGATCGCCGCCAAGGCCTGACCGGATCGCCGTCCCGCACGGCGGGCGGATCGGGGCGTTTCGCCCGGAATTTCAGATGACAACAGGCCCTTACGGGGCCTGTTTTGTTGATATGGCAGGGATGTTTGGATGCTGCTCGAATACTTCCAGATGATCGACCGGATCACCGAGGTCAATCTCGACGAGAAATTCATGCGGGCAACCTCCACCGTGCCCGATCAGAGCACCGTGTTCGAGGGCCATTTTCCGGGCCATCCGCTGGTGCCCGGCGTCCTGATGATAGAAACCATGGCGCAGTGCTCCGGCATCCTGATCATGCACACGATCGATTTCACCCGGATTCCGCTGCTTGCCGGCGTCAAGGAAGGCAAATTGCGCGATTTCGTCGGCCCCAGGACCGAATTGGAGATCAAGGCCGATATCGAGCATGAGGGGTCGGGCTTTGCGGTGACACGGGCCGAAATCCGCGCCGGCGGCAAACGGGTCGCAAACGCCCAGTTGACCTTCACCATCATGTCCTTCCCGACGCCGGAGTTGCAGACGCTGATCAAGGGCCAGGTGGCGGACATGAAACGGCAGCCGGCCTGATCGCCGCCACGGGCTGGTCCCGGGGCCTGAACCCGGCTGTGCCGCTTCCCGCCCGCCACGCGAAGTTCGGGACGAATTCAGGGGTGTTTTCTCTGGCGGGAACTGGTAGTAGAGGCTGAAAATCAATCCGGCGCGGGCGCAAGGCGTTGCCTGCGGCCGGTCATGATGTGTTTTTTGGATACCGAATGACCGATACAAGACAGGAAGTCTGGATCACGGGCATTGGCCTGCTGTCCTGCTATGGCGAAGGCGCTGCACACCACTGGGAGGCGCTGAAGGGCGCCGATGCCGCTTCCGCCCCCATCGACACCGAAACCTTCAAGCCCGCCGCCGTCCATCCGCTGCCGGAGATCGACTGGACCGCCCAGATGCCGCGCAAGGACATGCGCCAGATGGAAAACTGGCAGCGTCTCGGCACCTATGCGTCCGGTCTGGCGCTTGAAGATGCTGGCATGAAGGAAGTCGAGGAAATGGTCTCGACCATGGACCTCGTCGTCTGTGCCGGCGGCGGCGAGCGCGATCTTTCCGTCGACACGCAGATTCTGGCGGAAGCGCGCAACCGCAACGACCGCGACAGGATCATCAACGAGAAGCTACCGGTCGAGTTGCGCCCCACCCTCTTTCTGGCGCAATTGTCGAACCTGATGGCCGGCAACATTTCCATCGTCCACAAGGTTACCGGCTCGTCGCGCACCTATATGGGCGAGGAAACGTCGGGCGTGACCGCGATCCGCGACGCTTATGCCCGCATTGCCCATGGCCAGAGCACCCATGCGCTGGTCGGTGGTGGCTACAATGCCGAGCGTCCCGACCTGTTCCTCAATCTGGAACTCGGCAAGTACCTCGCCAACAATACCCGCGCCCCCATCCAGGAACGTCAACAACAGGGCGGCGGCATGATCCCGGGTTCGGGCGCCTGTTTCCTGGTGCTCGAATCGGCCGAACACGCGCGGGCGCGCGGCGCAAAACCCTATGCGAAACTCACCGGCATCGCCTCCGATCTCGGCGAGCGCAGCCAGCAGGCGACCCGCGAGCGGCTTGAGACCATGCTGTCGCAGCTTCACAGCGACAAGGATCACAGCCCGGCGATCCTGAGTGGCGCCTCCGGTTGCCAGGACATCACCGCCTGGGAGATGGATGCCCTGCGTGGCCGCTTCGGTATGGAAGTTCCGATCCGCTGCTATACATCCATGATCGGCAATCCGATCGAGGCCAATTTCCCCTTCGGCATTGCCCTGGCAGCGCTCGCGCTCGGGAATAACGGCTTCTACGAGCCGTTCGAACCGGCCGAAAAGCCGGCCAAGATCGCACCCGCCGCCATTCTGGTCAGCACCGCTGGTCATTTCCGCGGCGAGGGCATGGCAACCGTCGAGAAGGCTTCGTAAGGAGAAGCGATATCATGTCGAGCCAATACACCGATCACAAGGGCCGCCCGATCGTCGTCGTCACCGGCATGGGTGTCGTTACCTCGCTCGGCCGCGGCAAGAAGGAAAACTGGGAAGCGCTGACGGCCGGCAAGTCCGGCATCAGGAAGGTCACCCGTTTCCCGACCGAGGGCCTCAACACCTATATTGCCGGCACCGTCGATTTCATGGAACCGGAAGAGGTTTCCGCACCCGGCATCTCCTACGCCATGGCCTCCGCCACCGCCGGCGAGGCGCTGGAACAGGCCGGCTTTGCCGATGGCGATTTTCCCGGCCCGCTGTTCTTTGCCGCCCCGCCCGTCGAGATGGAATGGCAGCACCGTTTCGCCCTGATGGAAGAAAACATGGCCGCCGAGGCGGGCTACGACCAGTTGCGCGAGGCTGCCCGTTCCAATCCCCATGACGACATGCACAAGCTGGTGCAGCTTGGCACCATCGCCTACCGTCTGTCGGAAAAATACGGCACCAAGGGCCTGCCGATTTCGCTGTCGACGGCGTGCGCTTCCGGCGCCACGGCGATCCAGCAGGGGCTTGAAGCGATCCGCCGCGGCGAGACCGGCGCGGCGCTTTGCGTAGCCTCGGACGGCTCGGTCACCGCCGAAGGCCTGATCCGCTTCTCTCTGCTGTCGGCGCTGACGACCCGCAACGACGATCCCGCCGGCGCCTCGCGCCCCTTCTCCAAGGACCGTGACGGCTTCATCATGTCGGAAGGTTCGGCCGCACTCGTGCTTGAAAGCCTCGAACACGCGGTCAATCGCGGCGCCACCATTCTGGGCGTGCTGCGCGGCGTTGGCGAGAAGGCCGATTCCTTCCACCGCACCCGCTCGAGCCCCGACGGCGCCCCGGTGATCAAGGCGATCGAGAACGCGCTTGCCGATGCCGGCATGTCGGCCGACGAGATCGACTACATCAACGCCCACGGCACCTCGACGCCGGAAAACGACCGCATGGAGTACAATTCGCTCAGGGCCGTCTTCGGCGAGCGCATCCACGAGGTTCCGATTTCCTCCAACAAGTCGATGATCGGCCACACGCTGACCGCCGGCGGCGCGGTCGAGGCGGTATTCTCCTTCCTCACCATGCGGGAAAGCACCATCCCGCCGACGATCAACTACGACAATCCCGATCCCGACATCCCGCTCGACGTCGTTCCCAACGTCAAGCGCGAAGCCTCGGTCAATGCGGTTCTGTCGAATTCCTTCGGCTTTGGCGGGCAGAATGCCTGCCTGGTCTTCGCCCGCGACGTGGCATAACGAAACCGGCAACCGGCAGCCTACCGGCGCAGGCCCCGCCCGCGCCATGCTGTCTTGCCCCCAGGACACTACAGGAGTGAAGGCCGTGCGTGCGCTTCAGCTCGTTTCCGAACGCGAAGTCAAAATCACCGAAGTGGACGCCCCGCCGCCGCCCGGCGAGGGCGAGGTGCAGTTGAAGATCAAACTGGTCGCCTTGAACCACATCGACGTCTGGGGCTGGCGCGGCATGGCCTTTGCCAAGCGCAAACTGCCGATGACGGTGGGCGCGGAGGCATCGGCCGAGATCGCCGCCATCGGCCCCGGCGTATCCGGGCTCAGGACCGGCGATCTCGTCGCCATCTATGGCGCTCCGACCTGCGGTGTCTGCCGCCCCTGCCGCGAAGGCCGCGACAACCATTGCGAACACCCCAAGGGCGTGCACGGGTTTCACCTCGACGGCTATGCCCGCGAATTCGCCAACATGCCGGCCCGCAACGTGGTGCGCGCGCCCGAAGGCTTGAGCGACGTCGCCGCCGCCGTCGCTCCCGTCACCTTCGGCACCTGCGAGCACATGCTGTTCGACAATGCCAGGCTCGAATCCGGCGAGACGGTACTGATCCATGCCGGCGGCTCGGGCATCGGCTCAGCCGCCATCCAGCTTGCCAAGAAGATCGGCTGCACGGTCATCACCACGGTCGGCTCCGACGACAAGATCGAGCCCTGCAAGGCGCTGGGCGCCGACCATGTGATCAATTACCGCACCGACCGCTTCGAGGGCGCGGTGCGCAAGATCACGAAGAAAAAGGGCGTCGATGTCGTCTTCGAACATGTCGGCAAGGACACCTGGGCGGGTTCCATGCTGTCGCTGCGGCGCGGCGGGCGGCTCGTCACCTGCGGCTCGACCTCGGGCGTCTCGGCCGAAACCAATCTGATGATGCTGTTCCAGCAGCAATTGCGCCTGATCGGTTCGTTCGGCTGCAACATGCGCAACATGACCGACGCCATGGAGAAGATGGCCAAGGGCATCGTCCATCCGGTGATCGACACCGAGCTCGAATTCGGCGACCTGTCGACGGCGCTGGAACGCATGGAAAACCGCAAGGTGTTCGGCAAGATCGTCATGCGCGTCAACGACTGACGCTGAGCGACCGCGCCGACGGCAGAACATGGCCAAGAAACGCACCCAATATCCCAAATGGTATGTCTGGCTGCGCAATGCCCGCGACTGGTCGATCGCGGCGCTGGCGCTCGGCTCGATCCGGCTGATCAAGTTCCTGCCGGCTGATCCGGCGATCCATGCAACCGCCAGACTGGCCCGCATCTTCGGCATGTGGTTTCCCCGCACCGAGGATGCCCGCGACAACCTCCGCCAGGCCTTTCCGGAAAAATCGCCCGATGAAATCGAGGAAATCCTGCGCGACATGTGGGAAAATCTCGGCCGCACCGGCGCCGAATATGCCTTTCTCGACAAGATTTTTGACGTCGATCTCGACCACCCCGAACGCGGCCGGTTCGAGATCTCCGGCATTCCCAATTTCGAGGAATTGCGCGATCACGACGGTCCCGCCATCTGCTTCACCGCCCATACCGGCAACTGGGAAGTGCTGCCGATCGCCGCTGCCGCCTTCGACCTCAACATCACCGCGCTGTTCCGCCCGCCGAACAATCCCTATCTCGCCAGAAAGCTGCTCAAGGCGCGCAAGACCGCCATGGGCCATCTGGTTCCCTCGCGCGCCGGCGCCGCCTGGGCGCTTTCGGGCGTCATGGATGAGGGCGGCAAGGTCGGCCTGCTCGCCGACCAGCACTACAATCGCGGACCGATGGTGACGTTCTTCGGCCGCGAGGCGCCGGCCAATCCCCTGCTTGGCAAGCTTGCCCGCAATTTCGATTGCCCGGTCTATCCCGCCCGCACCATCCGCCTGCCGAACGGCCGCTACCGCATCGAATTGCAGGATCGCCTGGAACTGCCGCGCGACGCCAGGGGGCGTGTCGATGCCGATGCGCTGACCCAGCAGATCACCGCCATCATGGAAGGCTGGATCCGCGAACATCCCGGCCAGTGGCTGTGGCTGCACCGGCGCTGGCGCGGCCAAACGCAAAGGCTGCCGCGGTGGCAGCGCAAAAAGCTGCACGCAGGCCGTTCCCAAAGTTAAATCACAATCAAAACAAACGATTAGCGAACGATCTTGATCCGGGTGTTGCCGCTGCCGGCACGCTGTACCATGCTGTAGAGTTGAGCCGCGTTTTCCGGATGCAGGCGGACGCAGCCATGGGAAGCCGGCCGGCCGAGCGCCTTCAGGTGATTGGTGCCGTGAATGGCGTAACCGCCATGGAAGAAGATCGAATAGGGCATCGGCGCGTTGTCGTATTTGCGCGAGAAATACTTCTTGTACATGCGCTGAGGACGGTAGGAACCCGTCGGCGTGCGATAGCCGCTGCGCGCCGTCGAAACCTTCCAGCGATGCATCAGAAACCCGTTCTGATAGACATACATGGTCTGTTCCGAAAGATCGATCTTGGCTTCGATGCCTGACGCCAGCGACGGCGTCGCAAAAAATGTTGCTGCAAGAAACACAGCCCCCAGAAGTTTCTTCATCGCATATGCTCTCCGACTACTCGAACCTAGGCCCCGTTTTCCAGTCTATCACAGTGCATCATACGTAAAAGTTAATTTGATCGATGCCCGGGCGGCCGCCAAGCGGAGCCTGATCGCTGACACGCTGATGCATGGTTGATCGCCGACGGCGGCCTCGTCATGCGCCATGGTGCGATAGGGGAAAAAGCGTGGGTGCCCGACATCCCGAGCGAGCGCAAAAACCGACTATCGCCAGGCCCAAGCCGGGAAATAGTCGGTTTGGAGACGCTTACCGCCCAAATACGCTGTGGCGGTAATATCCCCGGTACGCAATACCCGATCCGGGGAGGGCCGGCACGAAACCGGCTGGCTTCCTTTGTAAGCAAATATCGTAAACAGCCGGTTAGAAGTCCGTTAGCGCATGCTTAACGGCGCATTTTTTCGCCTCCCCCGACACGATCCTCGTCGCCGCCGCGCGAGCGCCTGCGAAACCCGTAAAAAGTGAATTGGCAGGGCTGTCAAAATCATATAAAGAATTGCTTATATCATTATATTATCGGTCTTCCGCGCTTGTGGACCGCACTATGGACGACACCATGACCCCACTCTCCCGCCTGCTTGAAGAAAGGGGCGCCCTGCTCACCGATGGCGCCACCGGCACCAATCTGTTCAGCATGGGACTGACGTCCGGCGACTCGCCGGAGTTCTGGAACGATGAAAAGCCCGATCTGATCCGCAAGCTGCATCGCGATTTTGTCGATGCCGGCTCGGATATCATTCTGACCAACACCTTCGGCGGCACCCGCCACCGGCTGAAACTGCACCATGCCCAGGACCGGGTGTTCGAACTCAACGAGAAGGGCGCGAGGCTCGCCCGCGAGGTCGCCGACAATGCCGGCCGGCCGGTCATCGTTGCCGGTTCCGTCGGCCCGACCGGCGAATTGCTGGTGCCGCTCGGCGCGCTGACGCAGGAAGACGCCAAGGCCGCTTTCCTCGAACAGATGGAAGGCCTCAAATCCGGCGGCGTCGACGTCATCTGGATCGAGACCATGTCGGCTCCCGACGAGATCGCGGCGGCGGCGCAGGCGGCGATCGAGACCGGCCTGCCCTATGTGGTCACCGCCTCCTTCGACACCGCCGGCAAGACCATGATGGGCCTGCCGCCGTCGAACATGCCTTCCCTGCTCGCTGGCGAGGCCGAGAAACCCTTCGCCGTCGGTGCCAATTGCGGCGTCGGCGCCTCCGACCTGCTTTCCTCCGTGCTCGACATGACGGCGGCAGATGAAAACGCCGTCATCGTCGCCAAGGCCAATTGCGGCATTCCGGTCGTCAAGGGCGAGAACGTCGTCTACACCGGCACGCCGGAACTGATGTATGACTATACCGTCATGGCTCTGGATGCCGGCGCCCGCATTGTCGGCGGCTGCTGCGGCACCTCATGCGACCACCTCAAATACATGCGCCGCGCCATGGACGATCACCTCGCCGAGGGCATCGGCGCCCGACCCTCGGTCGAGGATATCGTTGCGAAGATCGGCCCGATGAAAAACGCCACGTCCGCCGCCAATGACGAGGCGCCCAGGCGTGAGCGCAAGGGCCGCCGGCGGGGATAATCGAAGCGCCCGCCGCGCCACCAACGCTTGGAGTTGATGGCGCGGCAAGATCGTGCCGCGCGGGCGGGCATCACTCGTCCAGCGCCTTCGCCAGCCGCACCAGTTGCAGGAATTCCGACCGGTAGCCATAGGGATCGGCACCGCGGGAGGTCGCCGCAAGCTTCTCGACCGCCTCCCAGGGATAGTGCGCCACGGCATCGAGGTCGCGCAGTTTCTGGCCAAAGCCGGCAACCGCGACGGAGAAGCGCACATCGTCCGACGCCGCCTCGAGCCCGCCGGCACTATCGGCATCGGTGATCGCCATTTCGGTCAGTTCGCTCTTCGCTTCGCCCGGCCGCTTGGCCCGCATCTTGAGGAAGGCGATCTCTCCGCCCGCATCGTGTGCCACCGCTCCCTCCTCCGCCGGCTGATAGCGCAGATCGCCGACCGAAACCGCCGGGCTTCCCACCGGCACGATCTCGTAGATCGCGGTCACCGAATGGCCGGAACCGATATCGCCGGCATCGACCCGGTCATTGTTGAAATCCTCGCGCTTCAGCGCCCGGGTCTCGAAACCGATCTGGCGGTACTCGGCGATCCGCGCCGGATTGAACTCGATCTGGAACTTCACATCGCTGGCAATCGGAAACAGCGCACCGGAGGCTTCCTGCACCAGGGTCTTCTCCGCTTCGCCCAGCGTATCGATATAGGCGGCGATGCCGTTGCCGTTCTGCGCCAGAACCTGCATCAACCGGTCATTGTAATTGCCCTGGCCGAAGCCGAAGACCGAGAGGAAGATACCCGACCGGCGCTTTTCCTCGATCATTTTCTTCAGGCTTTCATCGTCGCTCGCGCCGACATTGAAATCGCCATCGGTCGCCAGCATCACCCGGTTAACCCCGCCTTCGACGAAAGCCTCCTGCGCCAGAGCATAGGCCTGTTCGATACCGGCCGCTCCCGCCGTCGAGCCGCCGGGGCTCAACTGGTCCATGGCGCGCAGGATCTTCGCCTTCTCGCTGACCCTGGTCGGCTCCAGCACCGTGCCGGCATTGCCGGCATAGGTGACGATCGAGACCGTGTCTTGCGGGTCGAGCTTTTCGACCAGCAATTTGAACGCCGATTTCAGCAGCGGCAGCTTGTCCGGTTCGCTCATCGACCCCGAGACGTCGATCAGGAAGACGAGATTGGCCGCCGGCCGGTCCTGCGGCGCGATGTCATACCCCTTGACCGCGATGTGCAGCAATCGCGTGTCGGGGTTCCATGGCGTCGGCAGAATTGTAGCCGTCGCCTTGAACGGCGTTTCGGCGCTGTCCGGACCGGGCCAGTCATAGGGGAAATAGTTGACCAGTTCCTCGATGCGCACGCTGTCTCGGTCCGGCAGCATGCCCTGCTTCAGGGCGCGCCGCACCCAGGCATAGGACGCCGTATCCACGTCGGCCGAGAAGGTCGAGACCGGCTCTTCGGCAACCCGCTTGATGCCATTTGACGCAAATTCCTCGATCCGGTCTCGCGTCTGTTCTTCGATTACCGGCGGATCGATCGGCGCAATGGCGTCCCGCACGGTCGTGCCGGGCGCAACGCTCGGTGCGACCTTGCGCATCGCGAAGGCCGCGTCGGCTTCGCCATCGGCCGATGGCAGCGCGCCGAGAACCCCGCCGGCCCGCCCGCCCGAGACCTCCGGCTGAGCGTTTACAAGCTCGCCGATACGCGGCGCGGGAGCCGGTTCGTCCGCCGGAGCGGAAAGATCCTGCCGGCGGTCGGCAGGTTCCGGCGCCATGAATTCTTCACTCTTGCGGACCTGGCTCTCAACCGCGCGCGTCTCGTTTTGCGATGCGGTCTTGCCGCCGGTGGCGCTATCGGCAATGGCATCGTCCTGACCCGCAACCGCTTCTTTCCGCTCCGTCTCAAGGCGGATGGCGCCCATTTGCGGGTTCATGCTTTCAAGCACCGCCCAGCTTGCATAGCCGCCAATGGCGAGCACGCAGAAAGAGGCGAGCGCGGTCGAGGTCTTCAGTCGGGATTTCGTGCCCATCAGTTTCTCCATTCGTTGGATTGCACTGACGGTAAGACGGTTGAGAAACCCGTTTCCTTGGGTTGCCGATGAGTTTTTTTGCTGCGCGACGGTTTCCTCGGCGGCATCATAGGCCTGCATCGCAGCCGCAAGCGCCGCCTGCCGCGCCTTGTCGGAGGCGGCAGGGACGTTAACCTTGCCCAGTTCTTCCAGATGGTCGTCCTTCATGCCGGACTCCCTTCCTTTTCGATGAGTTCACGCAGCCGCTTCTTCGCGGCATGCACATGCCAGGAGACGGTGCTCTCGGCGCATTCCATGATCTCGGCCGCCTCGCCATGGGAAAGCCCCTCGCCATAGACGAGCTGCACGGCCTCACGCTGCTTGTCCGGCAACTGCGCCACCTGTTGCCAGAGCCGGCCCTCCCCGCTTGCCGCATCTTCACCCGTATCGGCAATCGCCAGATAGGAACCGAAGGCTTCCACCCGCCGCTTTTCGCGCATCATGCCCCGCAAGGCATCCTGCGACGCATTGAAGATCAGCCGGTAGAGCCAGGTGCGAACAGACCCCTCGCCCCGCCATTGCCGGATCGCTTCACCCAGCCGCATGCAGACCGTCTGCACCACGTCCTCGGCCAGTTCACGCTGGCGCAACTGGCGATAGGCAACGGCAAACAGGAAGTCATATTCGGCCGCCACGAACGCGCCGAAGGCCTCGCGATCGCCATTGCTGGCACGGACCGCCAGCGCCTGGCGCAACTGATCTCCTCCCGCACCGGCCGGTACGGGCGTAAGTTCCACTGATTCCTGCGGCGTCATGACGGCCATCATATCCCTTGGACGTCGCAATTCCGGCAATCCTTGGGTGGAAGGGAAATTTTATTTTTGGAGGGATATTTATCCCTGCCCCACACCGATCTGCGCCATGTGAAAGCGGATCTGATCCGGCGGATACGCCACCCCCACCGGACAGGCCGCCCGTGCAAGACAGCCGAGCGCCATGCAATCGGGCTCGTTGCCGGAGGCCAGATGGCCCCGGCAGGCGCCGACATCGAAACCGCCAATGCCGACCGCGCTGACCGGACAGGCGGAAAGACAGGGCTTGTCCGCACAGCCATCGCAGGGATGCACGGCCTGCGCCCGCGCCGCCAGCCTGACCGGCCCGCTCATCACCAGCACCGCGCGGAACGCATGCCACAGCCCGTATTCGGGATGTATCAGGATGCCGAGCGGCGAGGCCCGCATGCCGGTCGCCGCCGCCGCATAGCGTTGGAAAGGCCAAACCGTCTCGCCAAACGGATAGAGCGCCACGGAATTGGCCGCTTCGGCAATTGGCCGAACGATCCGCTGCGTCCAGCGGTTCAAGGGATCGGGCAGGCCGTCGCCATACTCGCTCGAAGCCGCAAAGGCCGGCCACATCCCATGCCCGCCCGCTTCCGCCCGGTTGCCGACCAGCACAGCGGCCCGGCCGGCAAACGGCGCATCGGCCATGATGAACCAGCCCATGCAGAAAAGCCCCGAACGCCGCAGCGCCGGGGCCAGTTCCGCTTCGATTTCCGCCTGTTCACGCATCGCCGCTGCCAAGCTTCAAGGGAGGAGGGTTTGCCGACCCGCGCGGTCAGTCAGAACCAGAGACACCGGTCGGTTCCGACAGGTGCCACACACTCTTCGTGATCTGGTTTCCCACTTTGCGGCGAAGCGCCGCCTCGCCGCCCGGGTCGCCCTTTCAACCGAAGGCGTCGGGCATCGACGCTTTCTTGGTCTCCATGAACTCGCGCAGGGATTCATCGATCCCCTCATCCAGCGCCGGCGCGGAATAGGCTTCGAGCCACGCCTTGGCGATGCCATTGGCCTTCTGCTCGGTGCGCTTGGCGCCCTCGATTTCCCATTGCTCGAAGGAATTGTTGTCGGCGACGTTGGAAACGTGGAATGCCTGCTTGAAATTCGCCTGGGTATGGGCGCAGCCGAGATAATGGCCGCCCGGCCCCACCTCGCGGATGGCATCCATCGCCTGGGCGTTTTCCGAAACGTCGATGCCGCCGGCGAATTTCTGCGCCGCCGCCAGCTGGTCGCAATCCATGATGAACTTCTCGAAGGACGAAACCAGCCCGCCTTCGAGCCAGCCGGCCGCATGCAGCATGAAATTGACCCCGCCCAGCATGGCCGGCCACAGCGTGTTGGCGCTTTCATAGGCAGCCTGCGCATCGGGCAGCTTGGCGCCGGTCAGCGAGCCGCCCGAACGGAAGGGCAGATTGTAGCGGCGGGCGAACTGCGCCGCCCCCATCAGCACCTGCGCCGGTTCCGGCGTGCCGAAGGAGGGCGCCCCCGACTGCATCGAGATCGCGGTGGCGAAGGTGCCGAAAATGACTGGCGAACCCTTGCGGCACAATTGCGAGAAGGCAATCGCCGAGGTCGCCTCGCACAGAACCTGGGTCAGCGTGCCGGCAACCGTTACCGGGCTCATCGCGCCGCCGACGATGAAGGGCGAGACGATCGAGGCCTGGTTGGCCCTTGCATAGACCTTGAGCGCGCCCAGCATGGTGTCGTCGAGCGTCATCGGCGAGTTGCAGTTGATCAGCGAAACGAGCACGCAGTTCTGGTCGACGAAATCTTCGCCGAACAGCATGCGCACCATGGTCAGCGTGTCCTCGGCCCGTTCCGGCGCCGTTACCGACCCCATGAAGGGTTTGTCGGAATAGCGGATATGGCTGTAGACCATGTCGAGATGGCGCTTGTTGACCGCGATGTCCACCGGTTCGCACACCGTTCCGCCGGAATGGTGCATTGCCGGCGCCATATAGGCGAGTTTGACGAAGGTCTTGAAGTCCTCGATCGTCGCATAGCGGCGATTGCCGTCGAGATCGCGCACGAAGGGCGGGCCGTAGACCGGCGCGAAGACGGTCGACTTGCCGCCGATCTCCACATTGCGCGCCGGGTTGCGCGCGTGCTGGGTAAATTGCGACGGCGCCGTCTTCATCAGTTCGCGGCACAGCCCCTTGGGAAAGTGCACCCGCTCGCCCTGAACATCGGCGCCGGCATCCTTCCACATGGCGAGCGCCTCCGCATCGCCGCGATACTCGACGCCGACCTCTTCCATCAGGATATCGGCATTGTGCTCGATCAGTTCGATCGCCTCCGCCGACAGGATGTCGACCGGTTCGAGCTTGCGCATGATATAGGGCAGGCTCTCGAGATGGACGCCGGACCGTGCCGCGCGCCGCGCCGCGCCGCCACCGCCCCGCGCCCTGCCGCGGCGTTCGCCGGATGCCTGTTCGATTTCAACGGGTTCGTTCATGGTTAAAGGCCTGATTCTCTGTTTTCCGGGATCATAGCAGCATCCGGCCGGTCCGGGGCAAAACCATTCTGCGGTCGGCCGGGTCCGGGACGGATGCGCCAGTGCATGTCGCTTGCGCCAAAATACCGGGATGCCGGTGGGCGAAACTCGCCAAAAACGCCCTGCGCTGGCGCATTTGCGCAGCCGCCATCCCGCCCGCACCCGCCTGCCGCAGGGCGGGAACGGAGATCGGGACAGTGCCGACGTCGCATTCCTTTCCCGGCAAGTCGCGAAACAAACAGGTGTTTTGGGCCTGAAAACTGCTATAGGACGAAATTACGCCGCCCGGGCCCGCCCGTTTGGCGAAGTCCAATTCGCGCAAGGGAACCGCGCAATGTCCGATGATGAAATCATTCTCTCCGAGCTCAACGACGACGAACTCGTACAGCAGATGTACGATGATCTGTATGACGGCCTGAAGGAGGAGATCGAGGAAGGCGTTCACATCCTGCTCGAACGCGGCTGGACTCCCTACAACGTGCTGACCAAGGCACTGGTCGAAGGCATGCGCATCGTCGGCATCGACTTTCGCGACGGCATCCTGTTCGTGCCGGAAGTGCTGCTGGCGGCAAACGCCATGAAGGCGGGAATGCACATTCTGCGTCCGCTGCTCGCCGAGACCGGCGCGCCGAAACTGGGCTCGATGGTGATCGGCACGGTCAAGGGCGACATTCACGACATCGGCAAGAACCTTGTCGGCATGATGATGGAAGGCGCCGGCTTCGACGTCTTCGACCTCGGCATCAACACCGATGCCGACGAATATCTCGCCGCCCTGGAAGAGCACAAGCCCGACATTCTCGGCATGTCGGCCCTGCTGACCACCACCATGCCCTACATGAAGGTCG
>JAGRLT010000114.1 GCA_020441665.1 Nitratireductor sp. | reverse complement strand
TTCTCTTCGTCATCCTCGGGCTTGACCCGAGGATCCAGAATAAATCGGTTTTTGGCCTGGATCCTCGGGTCAAGCCCGAGGATGACGACAAAACGCGCCATCACAGGTCCTCGCGGAAGTATTTCAGCAGATGGTTGACCGGGTTGGGAGCCGCCTGGCCGAGGCCGCAGATCGAGGCATCGCGCATCACCTGTTCGATGTCGCGGATGGTTGCCTCGTCCACCAAGCCCTCCTTCGACAGGAGCGCCACCAGCTTTTCCGTGCCGCCACGGCAAGGCGTGCACTGGCCGCAAGACTCATGCTTGAAGAATTGCAGCGTGTTGAGGACGGCGTCCCTGACATTGTCCTGATCCGACAGGACGACCACGGCATGGGAGCCGACAAAGGCATTGAGCTCGGCGAGCCTGCCGCCGAAATCCAATGGAATATCGTCCATCGAGGCCGGCAGGACACCGCCCGAGGCACCGCCCGGATAATAGGCCTTGAAGGTGTGGCCGTCTGCCATGCCGCCGCAATAATCATCAATCAGTTCTCGGATGGTGACGCCGGCGGGCGCCAGCTTGACGCCGGGATTCTTCACCCGGCCCGAAACCGACCAGGAGCGGATGCCCGGATGGTTTTCCTTACCCTGATCGGCAAACCATATCGGGCCTTTTTCGACGATGTCGCGCAGCCACCACAGCGTTTCCACATTGTGGTTGAGCGTCGGGCGGCCGAACACGCCGACCTCCGCAATATAGGGCGGACGGTGGCGCGGCATGCCGCGCTTGCCCTCGATCGATTCGATCATCGCCGACTCTTCGCCGCAAATATAGGCCCCCGCGCCACGGCGCAGTTCAAGGAAGCCCTTTTTCGCGATGCCCGCTTCCTCCAAAGCCGCGATTTCAGCGCGCAGGATTTCCAGCACGGCAGGGTATTCGTCGCGCATATAGATATAGATGCGCTCGGCCTCGACGAAATGGGCGGCGATCATCGCGCCCTCGAACATGCGGTGGGGATCGCGCTCGAGATAATGGCGGTCCTTGAACGTGCCGGGCTCGCCCTCGTCGCCATTGATGGTCATCAGCCGCGGGCCTTCGTAACCGCGCACAAATTTCCATTTCATATGGGCGGGGAAACCCGCGCCACCGAGCCCGCGCAGGCCCGACTCCTTCAACAGTTCGAGCATGGCCTCGAAACCGATCGCGCCCGAGCGGATGCGCATCAGCAGGTCGTAGCCGCCATCGGAAGTGTATTGCTTCAAGTCGGCATAGTCAGGCCGATTGGCGGCAATGTCCTGATTGGCCCTGGCGCCGGCTGCGATGGCCAGCAGGTCGTCGGCCGTGGCATGGCCCACTTCCCGGTCGCCGATGCGGGCGGCCGGCGCTACGTCGCAGCCGCCCATGCAGGGCGCGCGGACGACGCGGACTTTCGACCTGTCGGCACCTTTCTCGAGCTCGCCGATCAGCGTTTCGGCGCCGGCCAGCATGCAGGAGAGCGAGTCGCAGACCCGGATGGTGATCGGCGCGGGCCTCGCCTCGCCATCCTTCACCAGATCGAAGTGGTCGTAGAAGCTCGCGACCTCAAAGACCTCCGCCATGGAAATCCGCAGGCGGTTGGCGAGCGCCTGCATGTGCCCATCGGTGATGCAGTTTTCGGCATCCTGAATCTTGTGGAGATATTCGATCAGCAGATCGCGGACATACGGCCCCTCGCCGATCAGTTCCACCACGCGGGTGATCTCGGCGGGATCAAGCGCCCTGCCCTTGGGAAAGCCCGGATTGCGGCGCCAGGCACCCTTGTCGTTGCCGCGTTTGCCCTTGCCCATCTTACTGTCGAAACTGTTCACAACCACTCCTTGAACAGGCTTGTCAATCCGGTGCCATGCTCCTGCCGGCGTTCCGCCAAATCGCGCTCGACGCAATAGTCGATCCCCAAGGCTCGCAGGTCAAGAAATCCGCGGGCCATGGGGCAATAATATTGCCTAGAACAGGCCTTCGATATTGCCCTGATCGTTGAGCATGATGTGCTCGGCGCTCGGCGCTTTCGGCAGGCCGGGCATGGTCATGATCTCGCCGCAGATGACGACAATGAAGCCGGCACCAGCCGAAAGCCGCACCTCGCGCACCGGCACCGAATGGCCGATCGGCGCGCCGCGGCGGTTGGGGTCAGTGGTAAAGGAATACTGGGTCTTGGCCATGCAGACCGGCAGGTTGCCGAAGCCGGCAGCTTCCCATTCCTTCAACTGGTTGCGGATCTTGCCGTCGGCCAAAACCTCGTCGGCGCGGTAGATGCGCTTGGCGATGGTCTCGATTTTCTTGAACAGCGGCATCTCGTCGGGATAGAGCGGGGCAAACTGCGACGCGCCGGAACCGATGATCTCGACCACCTTGTTGGCAAGGTCCTTCGTCCCCTTCGAACCCTGGGCCCAGTGCTTGCAGACGATCGCCTCGGCGCCCTGGCTCCGGACATAGTCCTTGACCGCCTTGATCTCGGCCGCGGTATCGCTGACGAAGTGGTTGATCGCGACCACCGCCGGAACGCCGAACTGCTTGATGTTCTCGATGTGGCGGCCAAGGTTGGCGCAACCTTCCTTCACCGCATCGACGTTCTCGATGCCAAGATCGCCCTTGGCGACGCCACCGTTCATCTTCATGGCGCGCACGGTGGCGACCACGACGACGGCGGAGGGGGCGATGCCCGCCTTGCGGCATTTGATGTTGAGGAACTTCTCGGCGCCGAGATCGGCACCGAAGCCTGCTTCCGTCACCACATAGTCGGCGAGCTTCAGCGCGGTCTTGGTGGCGATCACCGAGTTGCAGCCATGGGCGATGTTGGCGAACGGGCCGCCGTGAACGAAGGCCGGATTGTTTTCCAGCGTCTGCACCAGGTTCGGCTGCATGGCGTCCTTCAGGAGCACGGTCATGGCGCCATCGGCCTTGATGTCGCGGCAATAGACCGGAGTCTTGTCGCGGCGATAGGCGACGATGATGTCGCCGAGACGGCGCTGCAGGTCTTCAAGGTCGGAGGCGAGGCAGAGAATGGCCATGACCTCGGACGCCACGGTGATGTCGAAGCCGGCCTCGCGCGGGAAGCCGTTGGAAACGCCGCCGAGCGAGCAGACGATTTCGCGCAGCGCCCGGTCGTTCATGTCCATCACGCGGCGCCACACGACGCGGCGCATGTCGATCTGCTGCTCATTGCCCCAGTAGATGTGGTTGTCGATCATCGCCGACAGCAGGTTGTGGGCCGAAGTGATGGCGTGGAAATCGCCGGTAAAGTGCAGGTTCATGTCCTCCATCGGCACGACCTGGGCATAGCCGCCGCCGGCAGCCCCGCCCTTCATGCCGAAGCAGGGGCCGAGAGAGGCTTCGCGGATACACACCATCGCCTTCTTGCCGATGGCGTTGAGACCGTCGCCGAGACCGACCGTCGTCGTCGTCTTGCCCTCGCCCGCCGGGGTCGGGTTGATGGCGGTGACCAGGATCAGCTTGCCGTCCTTCTTCTTGGCCAGTTTCTCGATGAAGGCCTGCGAGACCTTCGCCTTGTCATGGCCGTAGGGAACCAGGTCCTTTTCGGGAATGCCCAGCTTCTTGCCGATTTCCTGAATCGGCTTCTTCCTGGCCGCGCGGGCGATCTCGATATCGGTTTTGAACTTGGCCATGCGATTGTCTCCTGTCGGGCACGGGCGTCGGGCAGAAGGTGCCCGGCATGTTGGCGCGGCAAGGCCTTGCGGGCGCGAATCCGCGCTTCCGGCAGAGGCCATCCCATTATCTTCGGGAAAAAACGACAGCGGGCGGCAAAATGATGTTATAAACAGGCCATTGGGTATCGTTTTTACGACCTTGGTCGAGAATTGGGCTTCGATCGGCATCCGATTGAAAAATCCGGCACCGAAATTCGGCGAAAACAGCCTGATCCCCGCACTCGAATTTTCTGCTTTGGCGGCCCCTGCAAAGCACTTGCAAAGCGGACGAAGTTCGGCGATGTTCACGTGTCGCCCGGTCCTGCCGGGCTGTCAGCGGGAGAGTGTGTGCCGTTCGCGGCCCGCCGCCGAAGGTGAAAATGCCCATAATCTCTCAGGCAAAAGGACCGTTGACAGCATGACTCTCTGGAAAACAGGCAGGCATGCCTGTGCCGAAGGTGTAAGCGGATAGTTCCGCGAGTCTCTCAGGCCAAGGACAGAGGGGTATCAACGCCCGTGCAAACGGTGCAAGGTACCTTTTTGTGTGAGTCAGAGACCGTGAAACAGACCCCTTTCCACTCCCTCCATCAGGATGCCGGCGCGAAGTTCGGACCGTTTGCCGGTTACGACATGCCGTTGTTCTATCCCCTCGGCATCCTGAAAGAACACCAGCATACGCGCGAGCGGGCCGGGCTGTTCGACATTTCGCACATGGTGCACATCGCGGTCGAAGGACCGCAGGCAGCGGCGCTGATCGGCCGCGCGTGTCCCTATGAACCGGCGAAACAGGCGATCGGCAGCGGCAAGTATTCCTTCTTCCTCAACGACAAGGGTGGGATCGAGGACGACCTCATCGTCTCGCGGCTTGGCGAGGAGCGTTTCCTGATCGTCGCCAATGCGGGCTGCGCGGAGAAGGACGTCGCCCATATCACGGCGCTGTCGAAAGATTTCGACGTTACCGTCACGGTGCTGCCGCGCGCCTTTCTGGCGTTGCAGGGGCCGCAAGCCGAGGCCGTGCTGGAGCGCGCCGGCATCGCGGTCGCCGCGATGGAGTTCATGACCGTCGCCGAACCCAGAGCGGGCTGGTTCGTCTCGCGCAGCGGCTATACCGGCGAAGACGGGTTCGAAATCGGTCTGCCGGTGGACCAGGGCGAAGCGCTTGCCCGGACGCTGCTCGCAGACGAGGCGGTCGAATGGATCGGCCTCGGCGCCCGCGACAGCCTGCGGCTCGAAGCCGGGCTGCCGCTTTACGGCCAGGACCTGTCCGATACCATCACACCGCATGAAGCGGGCCTGATCTGGGCCATTCCCAAACCCTTGCGGGAAGCTGGCGACTATATCGGCGCCGCCGCCCTTGCAAGCGCGATCGCCGCCGGGCGCAGGCGCAAGCGGATCGGCCTTACCCCCAGGGAGCGCGTCCCGGTGCGCGCCGGTGCCAGGCTGATGAACGCCAGCGGCGAAGCGATCGGCAGCGTGACCTCGGGCGGTTTCGGCCCGACCGTGGGCGGTCCCGTAGCCCTCGGCCTTGTCACCATGGATGGCGACGAAGGCGCGATCTTCGCCGATGTGCGCGGCAAGCAGATCGAAATGGAAAAGGCCGCGCTGCCCTTCGCGCCGCATCGCTACAAACGCTGAACCCGAACCCGATACGCAAAACCCAGGAGACATTTTCCATGAGCAAGACCTACTATACCGATGAGCATGAATGGCTGGCGATCGACGGCGACGTGGCGACCGTCGGCATCACCCATTATGCCCAGGAGCAGCTTGGCGACCTCGTTTTCGTCGAACTGCCCGATGTCGGCCGCTCCGTCGCGAAGGGCGAGGATGCGGTGGTGGTCGAATCCGTCAAGGCGGCATCCGATGTCTACGCGCCCGTCGATGGCGAGATCACCGAGGTCAACGAGGCGCTTTCTTCCGACCCCGCACTCGTCAATTCGTCCGCCGAAGGCGATGGCTGGCTGTTCAGGATGAAGCTCTCCGACCTCTCGCAGCTCGACGGCCTGATGGACAAGGCCGGCTACGACGCACACATCGCATAACCGGATCCGAGCCGACAGCGCCCGTCCCCCCGATAGTTTACCCCACGATCCCATTGATGGAGCATGGCATGGGTTTCGAACCGACCGACTACAACCCCTACGATTTTGCCAATCGCCGCCATATCGGCCCTTCGCCCGCGGAGATGGCGGAAATGTTCAAGGTTCTGGGCGTCGACAGCCTCGACGCGCTGATCGATGAAACCGTGCCGGCGGAAATCCGCCAGCAGGGCAAGCTCGACTGGGGGCCGGCGCTTTCCGAACGCGACATGCTCTACCGCATGGAGCGGGTCGCGGCGATGAACAAGCACATGATCTCGCTGATCGGCCAGGGGTATTACGGCACGATGACGCCGCCGGTGATCCAGCGCAACATTCTGGAAAATCCGGCCTGGTACACGGCCTATACGCCCTATCAGCCGGAAATCTCACAGGGGCGGCTCGAAGCGCTGCTCAACTACCAGACCATGGTGAGCGACCTGACCGGGCTTGAGATCGCCAATGCCTCGCTGCTCGACGAGGCAACGGCGGCGGCGGAAGCCATGACCATGGCGCGGCGGGTGGCGAAATCGAAGCAGGCCGCCTTCTTCGTCGATGAGAACTGCCATGCCCAGAACATCGCCGTGATGCGGACCCGGGCCGAGCCGCTCGGCATCGAGATCGTCACCGGCGATCCCGAAAAGGATCTGGAGGCCGACAAGGTGTTCGGCGCGATCTTCCAGTATCCGGGCACCTATGGCCATGTGCGCGATTTCAGCGGCCAGATCGCCCGGCTGCACGCGGCCGGCGCGCTTGGCATCCTGATCGCCGATCCGCTGGCGCTGACCCTGCTCAAGTCTCCCGGCGAGATGGATGCCGACATCGCCGTCGGCTCGACCCAGCGCTTCGGCGTACCGGTGGGCTATGGCGGGCCGCACGCGGCCTATATGGCCTGCAAGGATGCCTACAAGCGCGCCATGCCGGGCCGGATCATCGGCACCTCGATCGATGCGCGCGGCAACCTCGCCTACCGGCTGGCGCTGCAGACGCGCGAACAGCATATCCGCCGAGAAAAGGCCAATTCCAACGTCTGCACGGCACAGGCGCTGCTTGCGGTGATGGCTTCCATGTATGCCGTCTTCCATGGGCCGGAGGGGCTCAAGGCGATTGCCCAGAGCGTGCATCGCAAGACCGCGCGCCTGGCCAAGGGGCTCGAGGAACTGGGCTTCACCGTCGAACCCCAGGTCTTTTTCGATACGATCACGGTCGAGGTCGGCGCGCTGCAGGGCGTCATCCTCAATGCGGCGGTGGCAAGCGGCATCAATCTGCGCCGGATCGGCAGGAGCTCTATCGGCATCAGCCTCGACGAGCGGACCTATACCAAGACGATCGAGGCGGTCTGGCGCGCCTTTGGCGGTGCGATGAAGGACGATTCCACCCGCAACCGGGAATACCGGCTGCCGGAATCCTGCCTGCGCAGCAGCCAGTACCTGACCCATCCGATCTTCCACATGAACCGCGCGGAAGCGGAGATGACCCGCTATATCCGCCGCCTCGCCGACCGCGATCTGGCGCTCGACCGGGCGATGATCCCGCTCGGTTCCTGCACGATGAAGCTCAATGCGACGGCGGAGATGCTGCCCGTTACCTGGCCGGCATTTTCCGACGTGCACCCCTTCGCGCCGGCCGATCAGGTCGAGGGCTATACCCATCTGATCAACGACCTGTCGCGCAAGCTCTGCCTGATCACCGGCTACGACGCCATGTCGATGCAGCCCAATTCCGGCGCCCAGGGCGAATATGCCGGCCTGCTGACGATCCGCGCCTATCACATCGCAAGGGGAGACGGCCATCGCAATGTCTGCCTGATCCCGACCTCGGCGCATGGCACCAACCCCGCCTCCGCCCAGATGGTCGGCTGGAAGGTCGTGCCGGTCCGGTCCGACGACAAGGGCAATATCGACGTCGCGGACTTCAGGGCGCGCGCCGAAGAGCATTCGGATAATCTGGCCGCCTGCATGATCACCTATCCCTCGACCCATGGGGTGTTCGAGCACACGGTGCGCGAGGTCTGCGAGATCACCCATGCGCATGGCGGCCAGGTCTATATCGACGGCGCCAACATGAACGCCATGGTGGGGCTGGTGCGGCCGGGCGATCTCGGCGGCGACGTCAGCCACCTCAACCTGCACAAGACCTTCTGCATCCCGCATGGCGGCGGCGGGCCCGGCATGGGGCCGATCGGCGTCAAGCAGCATCTGGCGCCGTTCCTGCCCGGCACCCCCGAGGGCGGCGACGGACCGGGGCCGGTATCGGCCGCGCCCTTCGGCTCGCCGTCAATCCTGCCGATCTCGTGGGCCTATTGCCTGATGATGGGCGGCGACGGGCTGACGCAGGCGACCAAGGTGGCGATCCTCAACGCCAACTACATCGCCAGGCGGCTGTCGGGCGCTTACAAGGTGCTCTATACCGGCGACAACGACCGGGTGGCGCATGAATGCATCATCGACACCCGCGCCCTGATGGATGAGGCCGGGGTTTCCGTCGATGATGTCGCCAAGCGGCTGATCGATTGCGGTTTCCATGCGCCGACCATGAGCTGGCCGGTGGCGGGTACGCTGATGATCGAGCCGACGGAATCCGAACCCAAGGCCGAGCTCGACCGGTTCTGCGAGGCGATGCTGGCGATCCGCGAGGAGGCGCGGCAGATTGCCGAGGGCAAGCTCGACAAGGAGAACAACCCGCTCCGGCGCGCGCCGCACACGATGGAAGACCTCGTCGGCGAGTGGGACCGACCCTACAGCCGGGAGCAGGCCTGCTTTCCGCCCGGCGCCTTCCGCGTCGACAAGTACTGGCCGCCGGTCAACCGGGTCGACAATGTCTATGGCGACCGGCATCTGGTCTGCACCTGCCCGCCGATGGAGGCTTATGCCGAGGCGGCCGAGTAACTATGTCACGTTTCTCCCCCTCAAAAGGGGGGAAACTCCCCTTTCCTACCAGCTCCCGGTATTTTCCATCGAAGCCCAGGGCTCCTGTTTCGGCAGGGCGTCGCCCTCCTGCAGGAGTTCGATGGAGATGCCGTCGGGCGACCTGACAAACGCCATATGGCCGTCGCGCGGCGGGCGGTTGATCGTGACGCCCTGGTCCATCAGCCGCTGGCAGGTATCGTAGATGTTGTCGACCTTGTAGGCGAGGTGCCCGAAACTGCGCCCGCCTGAATAGTCCTCGACCTTGCCGTTCTCGTCCGGCCAGTTGTAGGTCAGTTCCACTTCCGGGCAACGCGTCGCCCGGGCCTGATCGAGATTGCCGGGGGCGGCCAGGAAGATCAGCGTGTAGCGCCCGGCCTCGCTGTCGAAACGGCGCGTCTCCACAAGCCCCAGCTTGTTGCAGTAGAAATCCAGCGACTGTTCGATGTCGCGGATGCGGACCATGGTGTGCAGAAAGCGCAATATCGTTCTCCTTGATGCTGCCGCGGGCGGGCTTCGAAAAGCCGGTTCACGTTCCACACCTACGCCCCGCCCGGCCCGGATCAAGGGCTGAAAGCGCGAACATCGCCGGATTATCGTGGAAAGACCTCTGAAAGACCGCCGGCCCGCCACAATTTGCCCGCCATCCGACATGCTTGTGACCAATTGCACAGCGAATTTCCGGCAAAACGCTACTGACGTTTACAAGCCCGCAAGGGGACGCAACCAAGGGGGCGCGCAGGGATGACCATGATGCAGCACCACACCAAGATGAACGGCGTTTCGCCGATCCTTCTCAACTTCCTGTCGGCCAGTATCGGTTTTCTGGTGGATGAGAACGAGATCAATCAGGCCGTTTCAAACCATATGGACGAGATCATGCGGCTCAACCGCATGAGCGATCGCGAACTGTCGGCGATGGGGATCACTCGCGACCAGATCACCGCCTATGTACTGCACGAGGCCGTGGAAATCTGACAACCGCTTCAACCGGTCCCGAGACTGTTTCTCGGGCCGTTGCCTGCGGGTTGGACGCCCCGACCGGTCTTGCGGAAAGCTGGCTGGGGTGGCTGGATTCGAACCAGCGCATGGCGGTACCAAAAACCGCTGCCTTACCACTTGGCTACACCCCAACGAAGCGCCGCCTCTATACAAAAGCGGATCGGCAGCCGCAAGGCGGAAGTGAGCGGATTTGGGCCGGACACGCCGCCTTCCACAGCGCACTGCGCCCGCCGCGAAGCAGCGGGTAACGGGTCGGATCAGTGGATTTGGAGCAAATGTGGCCGCTGACGCTCCGGTGGCATAAGACTGCGGCTCCTCCCAAAGCATATGCGGTCTAGGCCTGTTACCGAGTACGTCAACGGCCGCCCCCCACTTGTCAGAATTCAAAGCTTACGTCCAGTAAATTGTTGCGGTTGAGCGCCTGAATTGACGTAACGGTAAACCGGCATCGCACCGGGCGCGCCGCGCGTTGAAGTTGCCGCGCAGGGGTGATAGGGGCTGTCTTCCATCCCAGGTCTCAATCACCGGAGTCATGGCCCCATGCGTTTTGAAGGGACCGAAGCCTATATCGCCGCCGACGATCTGAAGATCGCCGTCAATGCGGCAATCGCGCTGGAAAAGCCGCTGCTGGTGAAGGGAGAACCCGGCACGGGCAAGACCGAACTGGCGCGCCAGATCGCCGAAAGCCTCGGCCTTCGCTTCCTCGAATGGAACATCAAATCGACCACCAAGGCACAGCAGGGCCTCTATGAATACGATGCGGTGTCGCGGCTGCGCGACTCGCAACTGGGCGATGAGCGGGTCAACGATGTGCGGAACTATATCCGCCGCGGCAAGTTGTGGGAGGCGTTCGAGGCGGAGGAAAAGGTCGTGCTGCTGATCGACGAGATCGACAAGGCCGATATCGAATTTCCCAACGACCTGTTGCAGGAGCTCGACCGCATGGAGTTCCACGTCTACGAGACCGGCGAGACGATCAGGGCGAGGCAGCGGCCGATCGTCATCATCACCTCCAACAATGAGAAGGAACTGCCGGACGCCTTTCTGCGCCGCTGCTTCTTCCACTATATCGCCTTCCCCGACCGGCAGGTGCTGCACTCGATCGTCGATGTGCACTATCCCGGCATCAAGCATCGGCTGGTGCAGGAGGCGCTGACCCAGTTCTACGAGATCCGCGACACGCCGGGATTGAAGAAGAAGCCGTCGACCTCGGAGGCGCTCGACTGGATCCGTCTTCTGGTCGCCGAAGACATCGACCCCGCCGACCTGCGCGGCTCGGCCAAGGATGCGCTGCCCCGGCTGCACGGCGCCCTGCTGAAGAACGAACAGGACGTGCACCTGTTCGAGCGGCTGGCGTTCCTGGCAAGACAGCGCGGCAATTGACGTCCCGGTGGCCAGCCATTACATATCGGCCCGTGGTGATTTGAGTGCCCCGGCGGTTTGCCGGCAGGGCGCCCGGCTTGCAGCCACGTTAAAGAAGTCGCTAAAAGGGCCGCTGGACTGAGCAGAACCTCGGGATCAGCCGCGAACCGGTAGCGATTTCGCTTCCGGTTTTTTGTTGCCGCATGCAGGCCCGGCAGCGCGTATTGTGAGAAGTTGGCATGCCGATCCGTATCCCCGACCGCCTCCCCGCCCGCGAAACCCTGATCCAGGAAGGGGTGATGGTGATGGACGAGACCCATGCGGTGCGCCAGGACATCCGCCCGCTGCAGATCGGCCTCCTGAACCTGATGCCCAACAAGATCCGCACCGAGACGCAGATCGCCCGGCTGCTCGGCTCCTCTCCGCTACAGGTGGAACTGACGCTGGTGCGCATCGGCTCGCACCAGGCCAAGAACACGTCGGAAGATCACCTGATCGATTTCTATCATGCCTGGGAAGAGATACGCGACCGCAGGTTCGACGGTTTCATCATCACCGGTGCACCGATCGAGACGCTGCCGTTCGAGGACGTGACCTATTGGGATGAGCTTACGCGCATCCTGGACTGGACGACCAGCCATGTGCATTCGAGCTTCTTCATCTGCTGGGGGGCGATGGCGGCGATCAGTCATTTCCACGGCGTGCCGAAATATGCGCTCGAGAAAAAAGCCTTCGGCGTCTATCGCCACCGCAACCTCAATCCGGCTTCGCCCTATCTCAGCGGCTTTTCCGACGACTTTTCCATTCCGGTATCGCGCTGGACGGAGGTGCGTTCGGGCGATGTGCGAGAACATGGCGCGCTCGAAATCCTGATGGAATCCGACATTACCGGCCCCTGCCTGATCACCGAAGAGACCGGGCGGCGGCTCTACATCTTCAACCATATCGAATACGATTCCACCTCGCTCAAGGAAGAGTACGACCGCGACGTGGCGGCGAATGTGCCGATCGAAATCCCGCACAATTATTACCCGGCCGACAATCCCGCCATGCCGCCGCAGAACCGCTGGCGCTCGCACGCCCATCTTCTGTTCGGCAACTGGATCAACCAGACCTATCAGACGACACCGTTCGACCTGAAGGCGATTGGCGAGCGGCCAGATTAGCCATATTGACTAAATTAGCGAAAATGGCTATTTTGGCCGTCAAGGAGATGCGCCATGAAACATTTTACCGCAACCGAAGCCAAAAACCGGTTTGGAGAACTGATGGAGCAGGCCGGCAATGAACCGGTCGCGATCCAGAAGAACGGGCGCAACTACCGGGTCGTTCTGGCTGCGGAGGATTACGAGCGGCTGGCCAAACAGAATGCAGTTCGTCCGCTTGTCAAGGAACTCCACAAACGCAGCATGGAACGACGGCGCGAAGTCTATGAAGCGCTGGCCAAATAAGGGCTATGCATATTTATCTTACAATTGACGAGGCGTTGGACATCCACGCTGATCAGATTGCCGTATTTGGTGGATCGCCGGGCGTTCGTGACCGTGGACTGATTGAGGCGGCGCTGTTGCGCCCCCAAACAGGCTATTATACCGATTTGATCGAAGAGGCTGCCGCATTGTGGGAAAGTCTCACCATGAATCATGGATTCATCGATGGCAACAAACGTGTTGCGCTGGCCTGCGCAGAGATTTTTCTGGAAGCCAATGGGGTTCTCGTTACAGCTGACAATGCCACGCTGATCGCTTTCATCTACTCCCACCTCGAAGCCGGCACCTTCACCAAGGACGATCTCGACGCATGGTTGCGGAAAAATACCAAGCCTGCTTGAGTACGCCATGTTCATCCCGTTCTTCCTCAAGCTCAAAGAAGCGAAGATTCCCGTCAGCCTGCGGGAGTACCTGACCCTGCTTGAAGCGATGGAGACCGATCTCGTCACCTACGACGTCGAGGGCTTCTACTATCTCGCCCGCGCCGCACTGGTGAAGGACGAGCGTCATCTCGACCGCTTCGACCGGGTGTTTTCGGAGTTCTTCAAGGGGCTCGAAGCGGTTTCGGGTGCCGAGGGCGTCGAGACGATGGACCTGCCCGAGGAATGGCTGAGAAAGCTTGCCGAGAAGCATCTGAGCGAAGAGGAAAAGAAGCTGGTCGAGGGTCTCGGCGGCTTTGAGAAACTGATGGAGACCCTGCGCGAGCGGCTCAGGGAACAGCAGAAGCGCCACCAGGGCGGCTCGAAGATGATCGGCACCGCCGGCACCTCGCCCTTCGGCGCCTATGGCTACAATCCGGAAGGCATCAGGATCGGCCAGGATCAGTCGCGCCACCGCCGCGCGGTCAAGGTCTGGGACCGGCGCGATTTCAGGAACCTCGACGACAGCGTGGAACTCGGCACCCGCAACATCAAGGTGGCGCTCAAGCGCCTGCGCCGCTGGGTGCGCGAGGGGGCGGATGAGGAACTCGATCTTGGCGGCACGATCCGCGCAACGGCAGAACACGGCTATCTCGACGTCAAGACGCGGCCCGAGCGGCACAATGCGGTGAAGGTCCTGCTGTTCCTCGATGTCGGCGGCTCGATGGACGATCACATCCGCATCGTCGAGGAACTGTTTTCGGCGGCCCGCACCGAGCTCAAGCATCTGGAATATTTCTACTTCCACAACTGCCTTTATGAAGGGGTGTGGAAGGACAATCGCCGCCGCCGTCAGGAAGTCGTTGCCACCCATGACGTGCTGCACAAATACGGTTCCGACTACAAGGTCATCTTTGTCGGCGACGCGGCGATGAGCCCCTACGAGATCGTCTATGCCGGCGGTTCGGTGGAGCATTGGAACGCCGAGCCCGGCGAAGCCTGGCTGCGCCGCGCGCTCGACACCTGGAAGCATTGCATCTGGCTCAATCCGGCGCAGGAGCGGGCCTGGAATTACACCCAGTCGACGCAGATGATCCGGCAATTGTTCGGCGGGCGAATGTATCCGCTGACGCTTGCCGGGCTTGACGGCGCGATGAAGGAACTGTCGCACTGAATTGCATGAAGCGCTGTTTTCGATCCTTCAGAGGCTCGCCAAACGGCCGACCAGTTCGCCGCGGCTGCGGCAGTCGAGCTTTCCCTTGACCCGGGCATAGTGGGTATAGGCCGTATTGATCGAAATCCCCGTCCGCCTTGCATAATCCGGCAGCCGTTCGCCGGCGGCCACGGCGCGCGCCAACCGCCTTTCGGCGGGTGTCAGCGAGAAGGCCGCCAATTGCTTGTCGAGATGTTCGGGGTCCAGATCCAGCGCATTGTTGCGCCAGAAGACGCCGAGCGCCCGGTTGAAATGCGGCGCCAGCACCGTCATGAAATCGATCCCCTCCTGCTGCACCCCGCTGATCTTTCCGCCGAACTGAAGCGCGACCGCGCCCTTGACGCGCCGGTCGAACAGGGCCGAATCGACGGAAACGAAATAGCGAAGCCCCTGGGGTCGAAGGAACCCGGCATAGAAGGGGTCGCGGTCCATCTCAGTCTCGGTCATGAAGAGATGGTCGAAGGCGATGCGCTGGCGCGATGTCTGGAGATGACGGACCCGTGGATTGCGGCCGGCGAATTCCCGGACATAGACCGGCATCAGGGCCTGGTCGAGGCGGATCGAATGGCTGAAGAGATGGGCACCCTCGACCACGTCGTGAAATTCCACCGTGGCCGCGCGGGCACCGCAAAGATCACACAGCCGGTTGAGCGCGCCGTCCCATTCCTCTTCGCCATGGGCTGCCGCATAAAGCCGGTCGATCAGCACGCTCAGTTCGCGAATATCCGCCAAGGAACCCTCCCGGCCCGACCTTATCACCAAAACTGATGACGCAAAATCCCGGTTCGGCGGGTTTGAAGGAACTGTTCAGCCGATGAAGGGAGGAAGACGTGGGACGGATTGTCAAAATCGCTCTTGCCATAGCCATTGCCGGCGCAGCGCTGGCCGGATGCCGGACAAGTTGGGGCAAGCGCTACGACTATCGCGACGAGACCTATGTGCTGACCTATTCCGAAGGCACGAGAGATGCACCGAGGGGGTATGAGGTGGGCGTGTTCAGGAACGGCAAATATACGACCATCGAACACAGCCCCGAAGCACCTGGACGGCTGTGGCGCGATATCGAGCTTCTCGGCGTCGAGAAGAAGCTGCCGGTCACCCGCGACGAGAAGGGCGAGCGGGACTAGCCGACCGGCCCCTCCGAGCCGAAATGCAAAACGCCCCGGCAGAGCCAGGGCGTTTCGATAAAATTTCCGATGCCGTGGCCAGTCAGGCGTTCCGGCCCTTGCCGCGGATCAGCCCCCAGACGGCGGGAACGATCGCCGCCGCGATGGCGAGCTTGATCAGATCCGTGATGATGAACGGGCCGACGCCCCAGGCGATGATCTTGTCGGCACCGAAGAGATAACCCATCCAGAGCGCACCCAGCGCCAGCATGAGGACTTCACCCACCAGCATGGCGGAACCGAGCTTGAGCGGGTTCCGGTCCCAGCCGCGATCGGCGGCAAGACCCGTCAGCCAGGCCATGAGGAGGAAGCCGGCAAGATAGCCACCGGTCGGACCCACCATGTAGAGAAGGCCGATGCCCTGTTCGGGGGTGCCGGTGAAGACCGGCATGCCGAGCGCTCCGGTGACGAGATAGGCACCGACGGTTGCCGCGGCCAGACGGCCGCCATAGGCGGCGGCAAGGGTGAATATCACCAGCGTCTGCAGGGTAACCGGCGTGGGATTGGGCCATAGCGGCACCTTGAATTTTGCGGAAATGGCGATCAGGACGACGCCGAGCGCCACCAGAAAGAGCTTGGACGCGAAACGGGTCGACGCTGCGCCAAGGGCGTGGCTGGCGAGAGGTCTGCCGGGATTGATGCTGGACATGAGCTGCTCCGTTGGTGCCATGGATAAAGGGCGGTATATTGGCTATTGAACGCACAGGCAACCGCTCAGTGGCCACGGGATGGCGATCTCTACAGCCAAACCATCCGGGACTGCGTTCGGTGTCGTGTTCAATGGCGTGTCTGGGGGCGTATCGATGAGCGAAAAACCGGCAGCTCCGGAATTCCGGCAGGAGTTCGAACCGGCTCATGGGCAAGCCGTGGAGGTCGCCGACGGCGTGCAGCGCCTCACCGCGCCCAATTCGGGACCGTTCACCTTTCACGGCACCAACAGCTATATCGTCGGCGGAAGCGAAGTGGCGGTGATCGATCCCGGGCCGCACGGCCACGAGGCGCACTACCGGGCGCTGCTTGCGGCGCTGAAGGGCCGCACGGTGAGCCACATCCTCGTCACCCATACCCATATCGACCATTCGCCGCTTGCACGCCGGCTGGCACGCGAAACCGGCGCGCCCATTTACGCGGAGGGCCCGCACCGGGCGGCGCGCGACCTGCATCTGGGCGAGACCAATGCGCTGGACGCCTCGGGCGACAGGGAATTCGAGCCGGATGTGGCGATCGGCGACGGCGATGTGATCGAGGGCAAGGGCTTCGCGCTGGAAGCCGTCTTCACCCCCGGCCACACCGTCAACCACATGGCCTTCGCGCTGGCGGGAACCGACATCCTGTTTTCCGGCGATCACGTCATGGCCTGGGCGACCTCCATCGTCGCCCCGCCCGACGGCAATATGGCGCAATATATGCGGTCGCTCGACACGCTGATCGGGCGCGATGAGGCAAGCTATCTTCCCGGCCATGGCGGACGGCTCGACAAGGCGAGGGAATTCGTCCGCGCGCTGCGCGCCCATCGCAGGATGCGCGAGACCGCGGTACTCCACCGCATTCGCCAGGGCGACCGCACCATCCCGGAAATGGTCGCCGTCATCTATCGGGAGACCGACAAGCGCATGCATGGCGCGGCCGGGCTGTCGGTTTTCGCCCATATCGAGGACCTGCTCGACAAGGGCAAGATCGGCTGCGACGGCACACCGTCGCTGACGGCATCCTATTTTCCGGTTGCGCAGCCCTCTTCGTAGGCGGCGATCACGAATGCGCGATTGCGCAAGTCCGGCCTTGAAGCCGCCCCGGTTTGCAACGACAGTACCGTGGGCGTTTTCAGGTGGTAGCGAGAGGAGCACTCCCATGATCATACGCAATACCGTTTTCGCAGGCATGGCCGCAGCCGGGCTGGTTGCGCTTTCTTCGGTCGCCTTTGCCGCCGGCGGCGGCAGCGGCGGCGAAGAGCCGACCTGCACCAATGGCAAGGTCTATGACAAGAAGACCAAGAAATGTGTCGACCAGCAATCGCTCAACGATCAGGAAAGCATTTTCGAAGCCGGGCGCCAGCTTGCCTATAACGGCCGCTATGACGAGGCGATCACCCTGCTTTCGCGGGCACCCGACCAGGGCGATGCGCGCATTCTCAACATGCTGGGCTACAGCCATCGCAAGCTCGGCATGCTCGATACCGGCATCGCCTATTACAAGCATTCGATCGCAGTGGACCCGCGCTATGCGCTGGTGCGCGAATATTACGGCGAGGCGCTGCTGCAGAAAGGCGACGTCACGGCGGCGCGCGGACAGCTGGCCTCGATCGGCGGGATTTGCGGAACCGAATGCGAGCCCTATACCCTGCTGATGGCCGCCATTACGGACTATGAAGCGGGCGTTCCGGCAGGCAGCAGCCAGCGCGCCACCTGGTAGGACCGGTTTTCACGACGATCACTCGCCGGCGAGACCGGCGAGTGCGGTGTCGAGCGCCGACAGAAAAGCGGTGATGTTGCCGGCATTCGAGCCGAAATCATGCGGCCCCCAATCGCTTGCCGAACGCATGTCGACGATGGTCGAGCCGTTGTCGTCGCGCAGACGGATGATCTGGTGCGAGGGCAGTTTCATGATCAGCGAGCGCGCTTCCGCCTCGATCAGGATATCGGGCAGGGTCGTCGGCGCGTCGCCATTGGCGATGCGAAGCTGATTGAGTTCCTCATCGTCTCCGGCAAGGTTTTCGTCCTGCGCAGGCGCCGGTTCGGCGGCGCCCTCCTCGCTTTCAGGATCGGACGGCGCGGCGGGAACAGCTTCAGCGCCCTCGCCTGCCTGGGCGGGAAGATTACGTTCCGCCACCCGCCGCCAGCCCCAGTTCTTCAGAAGCTCCACCACGGCGACCGCTACCCGTTCGGGCGGCGCGTCGTAGCGGCGGCCGACAAGTTCGGGATAGTTGGCGACGATCTCGCGGGCAAAGAACTCGTCATAGACGGGCGCTGCGCCGTCCTGCACGCCAGGGCCGGTCAGAAAGCGCGGCGCGGTCACCACATCGGTCGCGACATCGTTCAGTTTCGGATGCTCGATCGCGTTGAGGAACTGTACGCCGAAGGGCAGCAGCAGCAGGATGCCCAGCACGATACCGTTCACCGTCGCCCTGCCGCCCTTGTAGCCCTTCTCCCACAGTTCGAAGGCGGCCTTCATGCCGAACAGCAGGCCGGTGACGATCATCGCGATGCCGACGGCGATCAGCCAGAAGGCCTGAAACGTCGTCACCGAACCGGCGCGATGCATCAGGATCGACAGGAGCAGGAAGGGCGCGGAAATCACCGCAAGCCGCAGGCACCATTTCGCGGCGCTTGATTCCTGTCTTTCGTAGAAGCCGGTCATATGCGCCGAAAATCCCACTGTTCGCCGGTATGAATGCCTGCCTATACACTCGGCGACAGGCAAGGCCAAGGGGTGGCTATGGGGGCGACGACGGGTGCCGGGCGGGCACCCGGTTCAAGCCGCGTTGCAGGCTGCCGCCAAACTTGATCCCGCCGCCACGTTTCCTCCCCATTGTCGCCGCGACCGCACGACACGCTGCCGTCGCTGGAGAACCATAAACAAGTGCAATCACCATGCAGGGAGCGGAAGATGGGCGTCAATTTTTATCAGGGCGAAGTTGCGAACAGGGCAAGTCCCCTGCCCGTGGCAGGCCGGATCGAACCGGAGAACATGGAACCGGGGGACGGACAGGCAAAGTCCGTCGATGCGCTGCGCGACGCCCTCCGCAATGCCTTCACGGCCGACGGGATCACGGATTTCTGCTGCGCGCTGCTGTTTGAGTTTCCGCCGCAACTGATGGCCGAGGAGGCGGCGCGCGGCGCTGCCTTTCTGTGTCAGATCGACCGGCAGGCGCGGCTGATCTTTCTGGCCTTCGGCGAGGATGGCGGCTCGGTGCGGCTGTTTGAGGAAAGCGAGGTGCCGGAAAACCTTTCCGATCTCGGCTGGTCCTATGCCAGGGTGCTGTCCCACCTGCCCTTCGCGCGGGCCGGCAGGTGGCAGATCAACTAGAGCGTGTCTGGTTGCGGATCGTCGCCTGGGCGGCGGCAAGGCGGGCAATCGGTACGCGGTAGGGCGAACAGGACACGTAGTCGAGCGCGATCGATTCGCAGAAATCAATCGAGACCGGATCGCCGCCATGTTCGCCGCAAATGCCGATCTTCATGCCCGGGCGGGCGTCGCGGCCGCGCTCGGTCGCGATGCGCATCAGATCCCCCACGCCGTCGAGGTCGAGCGAAATGAACGGGTCGCGGTCGACGACGCCCTTCGCCTCGTAGGAGGGCACGAACTGGGTTGCGTCGTCGCGTGAGATGCCGAAGGTCGTCTGGGTCAGATCGTTGGTGCCGAAGGAGAAGAATTCCGACACTTCGGCGATGTCATGGGCGCGGATCGCCGCGCGCGGCAGCTCGATCATCGTGCCGACCTGATAGTGCACCCTGACGCCGGTTTCCTTCTCGACCTCGGCCGCCACGGTATCGATCGTACCCTTGACGTGGTCGAGCTCCCGCTTGAGGCTGATCAGCGGCACCATGATTTCGGGCGTCACCTGGCGGCCGGTCTTCCTGCCCGCCTCGATCGCCGCCTCGAAGATGGCGCGCGCCTGCATCTCGGCGATTTCCGGATAGGAGATCAGCAGGCGGCAGCCGCGATGACCCAGCATCGGATTGAATTCGCGCAATTCGGTGGCGCGGGATTTGAGCCGGTCGGCATCGATGCCCATGCTTTTTGCAACCGCCTCCACATCCTCCTCCTCATGGGGCAGGAATTCGTGCAGCGGCGGGTCGATCAGCCGGATCGTGACCGGCATGCCGGCCATGATCTCGAACAGTTCGATGAAGTCGCCACGCTGCATGGGCAAGAGCTTGGCCAATGCCGCCCGCCGCTCCTGTTCGGTGTCGGCGATGATCATTTCGCGCATCGGGGTGATGCGGTCTTCCTCGAAGAACATGTGTTCGGTGCGGCACAGGCCAATGCCCTCGGCGCCGAAGGAATAGGCGGCACGCGCCTCTTTCGGCGTATCGGCATTGCAGCGCACCCCCATGCGGCGCGTTGCATCGGCCCATTCGAGCAGGGTGCCGAAAGCGCCGGAAAGTTCGGGCTGCTGCATGGCGACCCGTCCGGCCAGCACCTGGCCCTTGCCGCCGTCCAGCGTGATGATATCGCCCTTGCGGAAGGTGCGTCCGCCGGCGGTCAGGAGATGGTTCTTGTAATCGACCTTGATCATGCCGGCGCCCGACACGCAGGGCTTGCCCATGCCGCGGGCGACCACCGCCGCATGGCTGGTCATGCCGCCGCGCTGGGTGAGAATGCCCTGGGCGGCATTCATGCCGTGCACGTCCTCGGGGCTCGTCTCGACGCGCACCAGGATCACCGGCCGGTCCTGGGCGGCGGCCTTTTCGGCTTCCTCGGGCGTGAACACGATCTCGCCGGTGGCCGCGCCCGGCGAAGCGGGCAGCCCCTGGGCGATGACAGTCCGCTCGGCGCCCTCGGCAATGGTGGGATGCAGCAGCTGGTCGAGCATGCCCGGCTCGATCGCCAGCACGGCCTCCTCGCGGGTCGTGACCCCTTCATCGGCGAGATCGACGGCAATGCGCATCGCCGCGCGGGCGGTGCGTTTTCCCGCCCGGCTCTGGAGCAGCCAGACCTTGCCTTCCTCCAGCGTGAACTCGACTTCCTGCATGTCGCGGTAATGGGCTTCCAGCTTGTCGGCATGGCCCTTCAACTGGCCGAACGCATCGGGCAATTGCTTTTCGAGCGATGCATAGGGGGAGCCGGTGGCGATGCGGGCTGCCTCGGTGATGTCACGCGGCGTACGGATGCCGGCGGTGACATCCTCGCCCTGGGCGTTGAGCAGGAACTCGCCATATACGCCCCGCTCGCCGGTCGCCTGGTTGCGGGTAAAGCAAATTCCCGTACCCGACTCGGCCCCGCGATTGCCGAACACCATGCACTGTACGGTGGCAGCCGTATACCAGTCTTCGGGGATGTGGTTGATCGAGCGGTGGATCGATGCGCGCTGGCTCATCCAGGAGGCAAAGGCGGATTTGACCGCCTCGGTCAACTGGACGCGCGGAGCCTGGGGAAACTCCTCTTCCAGTTCCTCGGCGATCAGGGCCTTGTAGCGGACGATCAGCGCCTCGAGTTCCTCGACCGAGAGATCGGTTTCCTGTTCATGACCGCCATCGGCCTTGGCATCGTCGAGGATTTCCTCGAACAGGTCGTGATCGACCCCCATGACCACATCGCCATACATCTGGATGAACCGGCGATAGCAATCATAGGCGAAGCGCCGGTCGCCGGTCTCGGTTGCCAGGATTTCCACGTTGCGGTCGTTGAGGCCGAGATTGAGCACGGTGTCCATCATGCCCGGCATGACGGCGCGCGATCCGGGGCGAACGGAAACCAGCAGAGGCCGCCTGGCATCCTCGAAGCCACGGCCGGTCGCCCGTCTCAGGGCCTGCAGGGCCACGTCGATCTGGCTTTCGAGATCGTCCGGCAGGGCGCGGTCATGCTCGTAATACCAGCGGCATGCCTCGGTGGTGATCGAAAAGCCGGGCGGCACCGGCAGGCCGAGAGAGGCCATGGCCGACAGGCTGGCGCCCTTGGAACCCAGAAGCCGGGCCGCATCGGCGGAGCGGTCGCCGGATTTCTCCGCAAAATTGTAGACCCATTGTGCCATCGAACGGGCTTCCCCCCGGGGTGTCGCTGTTTTGAAACGCTCCTGACGCATAGTGTTGCCGCAGCGCAGCATGACAATGCAAGCATTCTTTTGTCCGGTGGTAAATCTCTGTACCGGCCGGGCGGAGCCTTTCACGCCCGGACGGAACCCTTCTGCGGACTTTCGAGGTGAAAGCGGCGGCCGATCAACTCGCTTCGCGGATGCGTTCGGCTTCCTGCAGGTCGACGGACACAAGCTGGCTGACGCCGCGCTCGGCCATGGTAACGCCGAACAGGCGGTTCATCCGCGCCATGGTGATCGGGTTGTGGGTGATGATGACGAAGCGCGTTTCGGTCGAGGCCGCCATCTCGTCCATGAGATTGCAGAAGCGCTCGACATTGTGAT
This sequence comes from Nitratireductor sp., assembly GCA_020441665.1. GTDB lineage: Bacteria > Pseudomonadota > Alphaproteobacteria > Rhizobiales > Rhizobiaceae > Salaquimonas. Next base: position 32,291 of record JAGRLT010000114.1, on the reverse strand, counting down.
CGTCGAGCGGCGCGTCGACCTCGTCGAGCACGCAGATCGGTGCCGGATTGGTCAGGAAGACGGCGAAGATCAGCGCCATGGCGGTCAGCGCCTGTTCGCCGCCGGAAAGCAGCGTCATGGTCTGCGGCTTCTTGCCGGGCGGGCGGGCGAGGATCTCAAGGCCGGCTTCGAGCGGATCGTCGGACTCGATCAGTTGCAGTTCCGCCGTGCCGCCGCCGAAGAGGTGGGTGAACAGCCGCGTGAACTGGCCGTTGACCACATCGAAGGCTTCGAGCAGGCGCTCGCGGCCTTCCCTGTTGAGGCTGGCGATGCCGGCGCGCAGGCGCTTGATCGCCTCGACCAGATCGTCGCGTTCGAGGATCAGCGCGTCGCGCTGCTCGGAAATCTCGGTCTGTTCATGCTCGGCGCGCAGGTTGACGGCGCCCAGGCGCTCGCGCTCGGCCTTGAGCTTTTCGAGCTTCGCTTCCATCGAGGAGAGTTCCGGCAGCGCCTGCTCGCCGGGATGGGCCGACAGCGCCAGCGCCATATGCGGCTCGCATTCCAGTTCCTCGCGGATGCGGTTTTCAATCTCCTCGCGGCGCTCGCGGGCGGCGTTGGCGCGCTCCTCGGCGCGGGCTGCTTCCTCGCGGGCCTCCGACAGCGCGACAATGGTATCGCGGGCGAGCCTGTCGGCCTCGGCGAGATCGCTCTCGCCCCGGGCAAGGGTATCGGCGGCGGCGCGGCGCGCGGTCTCGGCCTTTTCGATCTGGTAGGAAACCTCGCGGCGTTTCGCCTCGACCTGGGCTGGACCGTCCTCGATCGCGGCCAGCTCGCCGCGCGCGGTATCGAGGCGCGCGGTCAGTTGCTCGATCTGCCGGCCGGCATTGGCGACGCGGCGCTGCCAGTCGGCGCGCTCGGTCTTGATGGTTTCGAGCCGGCGGCCCCGAGCTTCGGCCTCGCGCGACAGGCCGTCGAAATCGGCCCGCACCTCGGCCAGGCTGGCTCGGTCCTCGGCAACCTCGGCCTTGAGCGCGCCGAGCTCGGCCTCGATCGCCCCGACATCGCCGATGCCGGCAAGCTGGACCTCGCCTTCCCTTAACTGGGCGAGCGCTTCCTGGCCGTCATCGGCAAGCCGGTTGCGGGCTTCCTCAAGGGCGGATTTGCGCGCCGTGAACTGACCCGCCTGCCGCTCGGCCGCGGCGACGGCATCGCGTGCGCCGGCAAGCTCCTTCTGGGCGGTGCGCCAGGCATCGCGGGTCTCGCGCGCGGCGTCAGCTGCCGTCCTGGCGCGCTGCTTTGCCTGTTCGAACAGGCCCTCGGCGGCGCGCAGGGCGCGGGTTGCCTCGATCGCCTCGCTGTCGAGCTCGGCCAGCCGGTTCTTCTGGGCAAGCCGCTGGGCGGCAGCCGTCGGCGCCTCACTGTCGGCCTCGAAGCCGTCCCAGCGCCACAGATCGCCCTCGACGGAAACAAGCCGCTGGCCGGGTTTCAGTTCGGCCTGCCTTGCCTTGCCCTCGCCCCGGTCGACAATGCCGATCTGAGACAGGCGGCGGGCAAGCTCGGCCGGCGCGGTAACGACCTCGGCCAGGCGGCGGATGCCCTGCGGCAAAGGCTGCGCCACGAAGGTGCCCGCGACCTGCTGCCAGCGCACGGGCGCCGCCGACAGGGACGACACGTCGAGGTCTTCGCCCAGGGCCGCGCCCAGGGCCTTTTCATAGCCGCGCTCGACCCGTATGCGCTCGACCACCGCCGGGAACATGTCCTGGCCGCCCTGGTTGAGGATGCGGTTGAGGGTGCGCGCCTCGATCTCGATGGCGCCCAATTGCTCCTTGAGTTCGGCGAGCGCCGGGCGCGCCTCGTGCTCGGCGCGCTGGGCGGCCTCGGCCTGCTCTTCGGAAGCGAGCAGATCGGCCTCGCAATCGGCGACGCGCTTTTCCAGCATTGCGGCGCGGTTCGCCAGATCGGACCCGCCTGAAAGCCTGGCGATCTCGGCGACCACCTGTTTGAACTCGGCCTCGACGCGCTCGGCCTGTTCCCCGACCCGGCGGCGGCGGTCGGCGGCATCGCGAAGGGTGCGTTCCAGCAGGGACTTGCGGGTCGTTGCCTCGGCGACCTTCGCGGTCAGTTCGCTGAGCTTCTTCTCGCTGTCGCCGAGGCGGGCGGCGGCATCCGCCAGCCGCCCCTTGGCGGCAGCCTCGGTTTCGGCGACCGCCTTCGACTTGGCGACCAGATCCTGCTCCTCGCCATCGAGGCGCTCCAGCATGGCGCGGTTGTCGCCGATCAGGCGCTCCTCGCGGGCGCTGTCTTCCTGCAATTGGCCGACGCGCTTTTCCAGTTCCTCGCGCCGTGCCGCCATGCGGCCAAGCTCGGCATCGATCTGCTCGCGGGTGAGCGTCAGGTGCTGCAGGGCGGCGGCGGCCTTGGCTTCCTCCTCGCGCAGCGCCGGCATCCTGTGGGCCAGGATCGCCTGCGCCTTGGCGGCTTCCGCCTGGACCTGCACCCGCTCGCCGACGGCGGCGGTTGCCTGCGACAGGCGCGAAGCGGCATCGGCCTCGGCGGATTTGGCGGCACTCCAGCGCAGATGGAAGGCGAGCGCGCCGGTCTTGCGGATATCGTCGGAAATGGCGCGGTAGCGGTTGGCCTGGCGGGCCTGGCGCTTCAGGCTGTCGAGCTGGCTGTCGAGCTGGCCGATGACATCTTCCAGCCGTTCGAGATTCTGGTCGGCAGCGCGCAGGCGCAGTTCCGCATCGTGGCGGCGGGAATGAAGGCCGGAAATGCCGGCCGCCTCTTCGAGCAGTGCGCGGCGGGCCTGGGGCTTGGCGGAAATCAGTTCGCCGATCCGCCCCTGCCCCACCATGGAGGGCGAGCGGGCGCCGGTGGAGGCATCGGCGAAGAGAAGCTGCACGTCCTTGGCGCGCACCTCCTTGCCATTGATGCGATAGGCCGAGCCCGATTCGCGCTCGATGCGGCGCGAGACCTGCAATTCATCGGCATCGTTGAAGGCGGCGGGCGCCTTGCGGTCGGCATTGTCGAGAAACAGGGCGACTTCGGCCGAATTGCGCGAGGGACGGTTGCCGGAACCCGAAAAGATGACATCGTCCATGCCGGAGGCGCGCATGTTCTTGTAGGAGTTTTCCCCCATCACCCAGCGCAGCGCCTCGACCAGGTTCGACTTGCCGCAGCCGTTCGGGCCGACAATGCCGGTCAGGCCGGATTCGATCAGGAATTCAGTCGGTTCAACGAAGGATTTGAAGCCGAGCAGGCGCAGTTTGTTGAATTTCATCGCCGGCAGGCCCCGGCGTTTTCGGAACGGCCGGCATCAGCGGCATAAATCCGGCGGACGGCATCCGGATCGTGCCCGGAACCGGCCTGCAGGCGGGTGTCAAAGAAGGCTATCGATGGCCTCCGACATTGCCTCGACACTGACATTTCCACGATACTTTTCGCCGTTGATGAAGAAGGTCGGAGTGCCGTTGACCCCGAAGACTTCCGCCGCTTTTGTACGAACCTGGTTCACCTTGTCGAGAAGCTCCTGGTTTTGCAAGCAAGCCTCAAAGCTCTCCTGTGTAAAACCCGCCAATTTGGCGATCTGCAACAAGGGCGGACGGGGATCGTCGACACGGGCCCATACATCCTGCTGCTTGAACAGGACCTCGGTCATCGGAAAGTAGAACTGTTCGTCGGCGCAGCGCGCCAGCATCGACGCCGCATAGGCGCGCGGGTCGAGGGGAAACTCGCGGAAAATCAGCTTCGCCTTGCCGGTCTCGAGATAGTTCTTCTTGATGTCGGGATAGACATTATTGTGGAAATTGGCGCAGTGCGGGCAGGTCATCGAAGCGTATTCGATGATGGTCACGGGAGCGTTTTCATCGCCCATCACCATGTCCTTCAGCGGGCCCGGATCCATCAGCCCGGAAAGATCCTCGGCCCTGGCGGTATCCGGCCTTACTGCGGCAAGAGCCGGCGCGAGCGCGAATGCGGTTGCGGACAGGAACAGGTGGCGGCGGTTCAGTTTCATCGGTACTCCAAACGTCATCATCGGATAGCTGGGAAAGATCGGTCGGATGCCCTTTTCGGGCTTTTTGGATGCGGTTTCAAGGTGTGGCGGATGGATGGATTTCAACTCTTCGTGGGCTGCCCCGCCGGCGGCAATCGCGGTTTTCCCGCTCTTCCCGGCCAAATTAGGGCAGCACGGGTGAACCGGCGATGAATGGCGTTCAGCTTCCCGGCCGCCGGCGCTGTCTGGCGATGACGCCCCTGCCCATGCGCTCGAGCGACTTGCGCAGGCGTTCGTCGCCGATCCGCTCGAGAACCCCGTCGAGTCTTTCCTGTTCGCCGGCATCGATTTCAGGCTTGCACCGCCGCTTTACCGGCTGCCTTGCCACCGGCTTCTGGACGAGGCGGATGCGGTCGACGGCTTCATAGCCGAAAAAGCCGTTGAGCCGCTCGACCAGTTGCGGCAGCGCATGCTGGATGAACAGGGCGCGGTGGCCGTCACAGGCCAGATGCAGCATGCCCGGCGCGTGGCCGGCCGCAGCGTTGCCCGGATCCCGCTCGTGGCGAGGCCAGGTGATCTTTTCCGGCAGGGTGAAGGGAGCGAATTCCGGCCCGGCAATATCTTCCCAGCCGGCAATCAGATCGAGCGTCATGCCGGTCTTTTTCGCCAATGCGTCGGACAGCACATCGGGCATCAGATCAGCGATCTGGCGCGCCGGTTTTCTGCGATTCTTCACATTCATCAGCTTCTGTCGACGGCTAGCCTCTGCGGTTTGGAGGGCTATACCATGGTAACCGGCAATGCGCCAAAGCTTTTGGACCCCTCACGCCGAGATGGAGCGGAAGGGGAAGTTGTGCCGCCAACTCCCCCGATCCAAATTTACTTTTCCTCTATTCCCGGGCAACGGGGCTGGTCCTCACATGGCCGCGGCTTGCACTTGTCGGCAATACCATGCCAACAGGGAATGGCGCTCGAAATCGCCGGCAGGATCACCGCGCCGGCGGCGAAAAAGCCAAGGGTCGATACGACAATAAGAAACTTCTTCATGGTCATGCCCTCCTTCTGGCGTATATGTCGCAAGAGCAGACCTGATTAGCCTGAACCGAAACAACCTATGCTGAACATCTTGTTCATGTTTGATTCATGAACAGGTTCCGCACATTCAGATTCAACCGAGCATGCGACCCCTCTCCTTCTCGCAAGACCTTCTTGGATGGTATGACCGCCATGCCCGGGTTCTGCCCTGGCGCCTGCCGCCGGCCCGATCGAAGGCCGGCGCGCGGCCCGACGCCTACTCCGTCTGGCTGTCGGAAATCATGCTGCAGCAGACCCAGGTCGCGACGGTACGCGACTACTATCGCAATTTTCTGGAGAAATGGCCGACGGTGGAGGCACTCGCCGCCGCACCGACAGACGATGTGATGAAGGCATGGGCGGGGCTCGGCTATTATTCGCGCGCCCGCAATCTTAAGAAATGCGCCGAGACCGTCGTCCGCGACCATCACGGCAAATTCCCGCGGACCGCCGCCGAACTCAAGGCCCTGCCCGGCATCGGCGACTATACGTCGGCGGCAATCGCGGCAATCGCCTTCGGCGAACCGGTGGCGGTGGTCGATGGCAATATCGAGCGGATCATCGCCCGCCGGCACCGCATCGAGACGCCGCTTCCCGCCGCCAAGTCCGAAATCCGCGATATCGTGCAATCGGTGCTGCCGCGCGAAAGGCCCGGCGACTTTGCCCAGGCGATGATGGATCTCGGCGCAAGCCTGTGCAGCCCGCGCAATCCGGCCTGCGGGCTGTGCCCGGTCATGGCGGGCTGCGCCGCGCGCAAGGCCGGCGACATGGAGCGCTTTCCCGTCAAGCCGCCAAAGGCCGGCAAGCCGTCGCGCAAGGGCGCGGCCTTCGTCGTCCGCAACCGCGAGGGCGGCATCTTTCTGGTCCGGCGGCCGGCTTCAGGGCTGCTCGGCGGCATGGCGGGCATCCCCACCACGGGCTGGACCGCCAGACAGGACGGCGCGACGGGAAAAGGCGCGCTGCCCTTCTCCGGCGACTGGCAAAGGGCTGGCACGGCGCGCCACACCTTCACCCATTTTCATCTGGAACTGGAGATCTGGCTTACCGAGAGCGACCGAATGCCGGTGCCCGACGGCTGGTGGTCAGCGGTGCACGATCTGGCGGGCGAAGCGCTGCCGACGGTGATGAAGAAGGCGATCAGCGCCGCCCTGCCCGATGCGTTCAGGCAACGCAGATGACAGGAATTCGCCTGCGAAACGGTCATCGAGACGCATGATCGCCTTGTTTTCCTGCGGCTTGACGGCGGCATGATCTCATCTGAAACCAGCAGCCCCGGCATCGCTGCCGGGGCTGCCGATGACGGGCCGCAAACGCCTTGTGCTGCGCATGGCCGGCCTGCTTGCCTGGTTCAGGGGCAATTCCTTGTAAGGCAAACGCTCACGCGCCGGCGGCAAGCACCTCGCTGCGATAGCGTTTGCGCAATTCGTCGATCTGGATGAGCGCGCCTTTCTCCTCCACATGCCAGAAGGTCCAGCCATTGCAGGCGTCGAGCCCCTGCACGAGGGCCCCCATGCGGTGGATCGAGGCGGTTTCGGCTTCGCGCTCGAGCGAACCATCAATCCGCACGATTGCCTGCCAGCGCTGCTTGCCGTCCTGCAGGACGGCGCCGGGCTTGAGGTAGCCGGACTCGACCAGGGCGCCGAAGGCTACCCGCGGCTCGGCACGCTTTCCGGTGGTGACAGCAAGGGTCGGCCTGTCGATGACCTCGACCCTGGCGATCCGCTCCAGCGCCGCATCGATATAGGCCTGCTCGCGCTCGACGCCGACAAAGTTTCGACCGAGCCGCTTTGCCACGGCACCGGTCGTGCCACTGCCGAAGAAGGGATCAAGCACCACATCGCCCGGCGCGGTCGAGGCCATCAGGACACGGTGCAGCAATGCCTCGGGCTTCTGGGTCGGATGCACCTTGTCGCCATTCCCGTCCTTCAGGCGCTCATGGCCGGTGCAGATCGGAAACAGCCAGTCGGAGCGCATCTGCACCTCGTCATTGGCCATCTTCATCGCTTCGTAGTTGAAGGTATAGCCCTTGGCGTTGCGATCGGGCGACGCCCAGATCAGCGTCTCGTGGGCATTGGTGAACCGCCGGCCGCGAAAATTCGGCATCGGGTTGGTCTTGCGCCAGATGATGTCGTTAAGCACCCAGAAACCCAGATCCTGCAACACCGTGCCGACGCGGAAAATATTGTGATAGGAGCCGATGACCCAGATCGTGCCGGTGGGTTTCAACACGCGGCGGGCGGCGAGAAGCCAGGCGCGGGTAAACGCGTCGTAGGCTGCGAAATCGGAAAACTTGTCCCAGTCGTCGTCGACGGCATCGACCCTGGACTGATCGGGCCGGTGCAGGCTGCCTTCCAGTTGCAGATTGTAGGGCGGGTCGGCGAAAATGACATCGACGGAATTTTCCGGCAGCCTTTCCAGCGCCGCGACGCAATCGCCCTTGATGATGGAATTTACCCAGGAAGGGGCGGACGCCGCTCCCCTGCCGATGCGTGCGGCTTCCCGCATCCCGGCCAGACTCAAGACATTCATGGCTTACCCAAACGCAAAACTCGAATGGCGCCATGGTTACCCAACAGGGTTAAGGAAGCGTTTCGGCAAAGCGGAAAATGCGAAGGCAAAGCGGTTAACGTCAACGGTTAACCTTACCTTTACAAACCGATAGGCGACGCGGCCGTTTTTGTATCTACTGCCGGCATGCGCCCCCGTTCCGCCCCCTATTTTGCCAGTCTCGACCTGATCCGCTTTCTGGCGGCGGCCTGGGTGATGCTGTCGCATTACGCCTATATCGGGCCGATGCGCGGGCTTGTGCCCTATGGTGCGGCGGGCGGATTGATCGGCTATACCGGCTATCTGAGCTTTGCGGCGGTCAGCATCTTCTTCACCCTGTCGGGTTTCGTCATGCTGCTGACCAGCGAGAGCGCGGCGGTGCCGGATTATATCGCCGCTCGGTTCATCCGCCTTGCGCCCGGCTTCCTGCTCTGCATGACCGCGACGGCGCTGTTCCTCAACTGGCTGCATGCGCCGGCGGCACCCGACCTTGCCACCTGGTTCGCCAATCTCGTCCTGGTGCCGCAGATTTTCGGCTATCCCTTCGTCGACGGCGTCTACTGGTCGCTGGTCTATGAGGCGGTATTCTATGGCTGGATCGCGCTGCTTTTGCTGGCGGGCCTTGCCCACCGCCACACCCTGCCGGTGGTCTTTGCCTGGCTTGTCGTCTCGATCGCCAACTCGCTGCTGCTGCATGTGGGGGCGGCCAAATATCTCCTGATCACCTCCTATTCCGGCACCTTCGCCGCCGGCATGGTGATGTGGCATGCCTATCGCAACGGCCTGCGGCTCGTCCATTTGCTGCTGCTTGCGATGGCGGTCTATGCGCTGTCGCTCGGCTTCGTGGAATTCAGCATCCTGAAATATCCGGGCGGCGAGACGGAGCCGGCGGGACTGGCAACACGGCTGATATCGTCGGCGGGTGTCGTCGCCGTCGTCGCGGCAGGGATCGCTTTCCCGATGCATCGTTTCAGCCGGCGGCTCGCCATCGGCCTTGGCGGCATCAGCTATCCGCTCTACCTCCTGCATCAGGAAATCGGCTTTGCCGCGATCTCCGATCTGGCCCGGTCCCTCTCCATCGCGCAGGCGCTCTTTATCGTGACCGGCGCCGTCCTGGCGGTTTCCGCGCTCGTCTTCTACGTTTGGGAAAAGCCTGTGCAGCGGTTGCTGCGCCAGTGGAAGGCGGGCCTGTTCGGCCGGCTCGTGCCCGACCGGCTGCGCCAGCCCGCCGAGTAGTCTTCGCTACGGCGTGTTGTAGGGCCCTTCGTCGAAGCCGACATAGATCATGACATTCTCCTTGTCGGGTTTGGGAATGGAGACATTGTTGTCGACATAGGAGAAGGTGCCGTTCTGGCGGCCCGGCTCCAACTGCGCCGGAATCTGGTGCAACTGGCTGTACAGCACCTCATCGCCCCGTGTGACGGCAATCCGCACCGGCATGGTAAAGGCGCCCGTGTCGCCCTTGGGCCCGCTGAGATAGCGGCCGCGGACGCCGACCCGGATGTTGAGGAAGCCGCCGGCGCTGTTGCACTCGCGCGCGGTCTCGGTGATGGTCGAGCGGAAGCGCAATTGCGACGCGGAGCCCTCATCCTCCTTCTTCACCTTGTCGGGATAGACGTCATAGGTCTCGGTGCCGGCCCGCAATACGGTTTTCGGGCAGAAGGCGCGCGGATCCTGAAGCGCATCCGCCGGCGGCACGGGCGCCGCATTGGGATCGCCCGCGGCCTGGTTCTGGCCGTTGACGTCGAGCGTGTTCTCAACCGTATTGTTGCCGGCCGAGTTGCACGCCGTGAGCATCGCCGCAATGGCGCTCACCGCCAGCAGGCGCGGCAGCAGGCCAGACCGGCCGGAGGCCGCGGCAAGAAATTGTCCGTCGATACGCATGTTTCACCCCATCCGCGCGCGGTGTTCGCCCGCCTTTGCCGGGCCAGGATTTTCCGGCGGCTTCTATAACAGCATGCTGGCGAAATTGCGAAGCGGCTTGTTGACGCTTTCGAAACAGAAATCGACCGCTCCCTCGCTTGCACCCATGCGGCGGCGAAGATACAACCCGGTCGCCGCCGCGAGCGGCACGTTCGGCAATCGCGCAACCGGGATCCCCAGCATGAAATTCGTCAGCACACGCGGCAAGGCGCCGGCACTAGGGTTTTGCGACGTGCTGCTGCAGGGGCTTGCCCGCGACGGCGGTCTCTACGTGCCCGAAACCTGGCCGAGCCTGAGCGCCGATGCCATCGCGGCCATGGCCGGCAGACCCTACGCGGAAATTGCCAGAACGGTGCTGAAACCGTTCATCGACGGCCAGATCGCGGACGATGCGTTCGCCGCCATGGTCGATGAGGCCTATGCCACCTTCCGCCACCAGGCCGTGACGCCGCTCGTGCAGGTGGCGCCCAACCGGTTCGTTCTCGAACTCTTTCACGGGCCGACCATGGCCTTCAAGGATGTCGCCATGCAGTTGCTGGCGCGGCTGATGGATCACGTATTGGCCGAGCGCGGCGAGCGGGCGACGATCGTCGGCGCGACCTCGGGCGATACCGGCGGGGCGGCGATCGAAGCCTTTCGCGGCCGCAAGGCGACGACGCTCTACATCCTCTTTCCCGAGGGCAGGGTGTCGGAGGTGCAGCGCCGCCAGATGACGACGGTTGACGACCCGGCCGTCCATCCCCTCGCCGTGCGCGGCAATTTCGACGATTGCCAGGCGCTGCTCAAGGCGCTGTTCAACGATCACACCTTCCGCGACGCGGTCCAGCTCGCCGGGGTCAATTCGATCAACTGGGCGCGCATCATGGCGCAGGTGGTCTATTATTTTGCCGCCGCCGCCGCGCTCGGCGCGCCGCATCGCAGGGTCTCCTTCACGGTGCCCACCGGCAATTTCGGCGACATCTTCGCCGGCTATGTGGCGAAGAAGATGGGGCTTCCAATCGACAGGCTGGTGATCGCCACCAATGCCAACGACATTCTGGCGCGCTTCATGGCCACCGGCCGGTATGAGGCGACCGGCGTCGAAGCGACCATCTCGCCCTCGATGGATATCGAGGTTTCGTCGAATTTCGAGCGCCTGCTGTTCGAAGCCTGCGGCCGCGACGGCGCGGCGGTCACCGCCTGGATGGAAAGCCTGAAGCAATCGGGCGGCTTCGAGGTCGGGCCGGAAGTGCACGGCAGGATCGCGGCGGAGTTTTCCGCCGGCCGCTGCGGCGAGGACGAAACCCGGCAGGAAATCCGCCGTACGCTCGAGGAAGACGGCTATCTCATCGATCCGCACACGGCGGTCGCGCTCAAGGTGGCGCGCGAGCATGATGACGGCACTTCTCCCATGGTCGTGCTCGGCACCGCCCATCCGGCGAAATTCCCCGATGCGGTGGAAGCGGCCTGCAGCCTGCGCCCCGATCTGCCCCATTGGCAGGGCGACCTGATGGCGCGGCCGGAAGCCTTCGACGTCATCGATCATGACGATGGGCTGCTCAAGGTGCTGATCGGGAAGCGCAATCCCGGCGGAGCCTAGATTTTTCACACCCGGCAACCATAGCGACAACATCTCCCCAGGCGGTGCGCGAATCCGGTTGGCAAAGTTTCTTTGCGAAACTATGTTTGGCCGGAACGGGAGAGCGCCCGAGACCTTCCGGTCCTGGTGGGCGCCGTTGGGAGCACATGACTGTTGAAGTAACCAGATTGGATAACGGGCTGACGGTTGCCCTGCATCCGATGCCGCATCTTGAAACCGTCGCATTCGGAACCTGGGTCAAGGCCGGCGCCCGCAACGAGGCGGTCAGCGAGCACGGCATCGCCCATCTGCTCGAACACATGGCCTTCAAGGGCACCGAGAACCGCTCCGCCCGCCAGATCGCGGAGGCGGTCGAGAATGTCGGTGGCGACATCAATGCGGCGACCAGCGTCGAGACCACCGCCTATCATGCGCGGATGCTGGCCGAGGACATCGATCTTGGCCTCGACGTGCTACAGGACATTCTGCAGAACTCAATCTTCGATCCGACCGAGCTTGCCCGCGAGAAACACGTCATCCTGCAGGAGATCGGCGCCGCCAACGACCAGCCGGACGACCTCGTCTTCGACATGTTCCAGGATGTCGCCTATGGCGGACAGCCGATCGGAAGGCCGATCCTCGGCACGCCCGACACGGTGACCGGCTTTTCGCCGGATGATCTGCGGCGCTATCTTGCAACCCATTATCGCGCGCCGAACATGGTCGTTTCGGTAGCCGGCAAGCTCGACAGCGACCGGCTGCTGGAGCGCATCGGCTCGCTCTATTCGGGCTATGGCAGCGAGCTTGCCGGCACGCCGCCGGCGGCCAACTATGTCGGCGGCCAGGCGCTGATCGAACGCGACACGTCGGAAACGCAGATCGTACTCGGCTTCGAGGGACGTGCCTATCAGGCCAGGGACTTCTACGCCTCGCAATTGCTGTCGACCATCATGGGCGGCGGCATGTCCTCGCGCCTGTTCCAGGAGGTGCGCGAGAATCGCGGCTATTGCTATTCGATCTACTGCTTCAACTGGAGCTTCTCCGACACCGGCATTTTCGGCGTCAATGCTGCGACGGAGGAGGAAGACCTGCCGAAAATGATGCCGCTGATCCTCGACGAATTGCAGCGGGCGGCGGACGATATCAGCGACGAGGAGGTCAACCGCGCGCGGGCGCAGATCCGCACCGGCCTGATGATGAGCATGGAAAGCCCGGCCTCGCGCGCCGGCACGCAGGCACGGCAATTGCTGCTGTTCGGACGGACGATCTCCAATGAGGAACTGATGGAACGGCTCGAGGCGATCTCCGCGCAGCGGCTGCGCGAACTGGCCGGCAGCCTGTTCACCGAAAGCCCGCCGACGATCGCGGCGGTCGGGAAAACCGCCAAAGTGATGGACCGCCAGGCGATTGCCGCCCATCTCGGCTCCAGCGCGACCCTGTCCAATGCCGCCGAATAGGTCCTTTTCCGGCGGGCCGGTTCCGGCCTGCCCCCGTCTGCAACCTTACCGGCAGGACCGTGCATGAACCAGGGCCCGCTACACGGCATTCGAATACTGGACCTGTCGCGCATCCTAGCGGGACCGACCTGCACGCAACTGCTTGGCGATTTCGGCGCCGATGTGATCAAGGTGGAAAAGCCGGGCGCCGGCGACGATACCCGCCAATGGGGTCCGCCCTTCGTCACCCCCGCCGATGGCGGCAAGCCGACCGAAAGCGCCTACTACCTGTCGGTCAACCGCAACAAGCGTTCGGTCGCGCTGGACATCGCGACCGAGGAAGGCCAGGCGCTGATCCGCCGGCTGATCGCGGTTTCGGATGTGGTGATCGAGAACTTCAAGCCGGGCGGGCTCGACAAATACGGCCTTTCCTATTCTCAGATCGCGGCGGCGTTTCCCTCTGTCGTCTATTGCTCGATCTCGGGCTTCGGACAGACCGGACCCAATGCCCATCTGCCGGGCTACGACCTCATGGCGCAGGCCTTTGGCGGGCTGATGAGCATTACCGGGGAAGCGGCGGGCGAACCGATGAAGGTCGGCGTCGCGATCACCGATATCTGCACCGGGCTCTATTCGGCCAGCGCCATTCTGGCGGCACTGCGCCATCGCGATGCGACCGGCGAGGGCCAGCAGATCGACCTTTCGCTGGCCGATGTGCAGATGGCCTGCCTCGCCAATCAGGGGACCAACTACCTCGTCTCGGGCGTCTCGCCGGTGCGCCGGGGCAATGCCCACCCCAATATCGTTCCCTATCAGGTATTTACGGCAAGCGACGGGCATCTGATCGTCGCGGTCGGCAATGACGAACAGTTCCGCCGCTTCTGCGCGATCCTCGGCATCGAGGCGCTGGGCGACGATCCGCGCTTTGCCGGCAATTCGGCACGGGTCGAGAACCGGGCGGAACTGGTGCCGCTGCTTGCCGAGCGCATTGCCGGCTTTACGCGCGACGCTCTTCTCGCCCGTATGGCGGAGCGCAAGATTCCCGGCGGGCCGATCAACACGGTGGGCGAAGCGCTTGAATCCGATCAGGCCCGGGCACGCGGCATGCGCATCGACATGCCCCATCCCGATGCGGCGAAGGGGACCGTGCCGCTGATCGGCAATCCGGTGAAGTTTTCCAAATCCCCGGTCACCTACCGGTATGCGCCACCCAAATGCGGTGCGGATACCGATGCCGTGCTGGAGGAACTGTTGGGCAAGGCGGGCGGCTGAACGGACCTTTGCAGCCGATGCGATCGATCGAAGCGGAGTCTTGAATGGAAGAGGTGAATACGGTCGTTGTCGGTGGCGGGCAGGCGGGGGTCGCGATGAGCGAACATCTCGGCAAGCTCGGCATTTCGCATATCGTCTTCGAGCGCGGCCGGATCGCCGAACGCTGGCGCTCGGAGCGCTGGGATTCGCTGGTTGCCAACGGCCCGGCCTGGCATGACCGGTTTCCCAATCTGGCATTTGACGGCGATGGCGAAGCCTTTGTGTCGAAGGAAAGCGTGGCCGATTATTTCGTCGCCTATGCGGAAAAGATCGGCGCCCCGATCCGCTGCGGCGTGGAGGTGCTTGAAGCGCGCAGGCTGGAAGGCAGGCCCGGCTTCATGGTGGAGACCTCGCAAGGTGCCGTCGAGGCGCAGAACATCGTCGCCGCCACCGGCGCGTTCCAGGTTCCTTCCATTCCACCGATCGTGCCGGCCGATGCCGGCGTGACGCAATTGCATTCGGCCCAATACAAGAATCCGGCGCAATTGCCCGATGGCGCAGTGCTGGTGATCGGCGGCGGATCGTCGGGGACACAGATTGCCGATGAACTGATGCAGTCCGGGCGCAAGGTCTATCTGTCGATCGGCGGCCATGACCGGCCGCCGCGCGCCTATCGCGGCCGCGACAATTGCTGGTGGCTGGGCGTTCTGGGCAAATGGGACGCGCCGACACCGGGACCGGGCACGGAGCATGTCACCATCGCGGTCAGCGGCGCCGGCGGCGGCAAGACGATCGAGTTCCGCCAGCTTGCCGAACAGGGCATGATCCTTCTCGGCATGGCGCGGTCCTATGACAACGGCGTCATGGCCTTCGCCGACGATCTCGGCGACAATCTGCGCCGGGGCGATGCGAACTATCTTTCGGTGCTGAAGGAGGCGGACGCGTTTGTGGTATGCAACGGGCTCGACCTTCCCGAGGAGCCGCAGGCGCATCGCATTCCCGATGACCCGGACTGTGTCACCCATCCGGTCCTCAGTCTCGATCTTGCCACTGCCGATATCCGCACCATCGTGTGGGCGACGGGCTTTACCGTCGACTATGGCTGGCTCAAGGCGGATACTTTCGACGAACGCGGCCGCCCGGTGCATGTTCGCGGCGTCGGCCGGGAACCGGGCGTCTATTTCGTCGGCCTTCCCTGGCAGTCGCGGCGCGGATCGTCGTTCATCTGGGGCGTGTGGCACGATGCGAGGTTCGTCGCCGACCAGATCGCCATCCAGAGCAGCTATCGGAACTATCATCAGGCAAGGCGGGCCGTCGAAGCCAAGCGATAGAGCGCCTGCATGCTCTACAGGCTGTTGAGCACCGAGAGCATTTTCTTGACCTCGTCGCGCGAATTGTAATGGCAGACGGAGACGCGTACGCAGGCCTCGAGGCCGAGCGGGGCGAGGATATTGGCTGAATAGTGGTCGGCCTTGCGGACATGGGTGCGGATGCCGGCCTCGTTGAGCTTCGCGACGATTTCCGCCGCCGGCATACCGTCCTTCCAGAAACTCACCAGCCCCTTGCGGCCTTCATTGCCGGCGCCGGCGACGATGCCGACCCCCGGCAGATGGGCAAGGCCGGTCAGATTGCCCTCGCCTTCCAGCATCAGCGTGCAGAGATCGTGTTCCTGCGCCTGGATGGCGGAAGCGGCAGCCTCGATCCGGGCACGCCGGCCGGCCGAGGCGGTAAAGTGTGCGCCGAGCCAGTCGAGATAGGCGACCACGTCCGAAAAGGTCGCGTAGGAGCCGGTATCGCGGGTGCCGAATTCCCAATTGAGTTCCGGCCCATCGATCAGCCTTTCATGCGGCACCGCGCCAAGCCGGTCGGAAATCCAGGCAAGGCCGTAGCCGTGGCGCGAGAACATCTTGTAGGGCGAAACCACATAGCCGTCGATGCCATAGGCGTCGATGTCGATCGCGCCATGGGCGGCAAACTGGATGCCGTCGACGATGATGAAGCAATCGGGTGCGGTGGTGCGGATCGCCGCCGCGATGGCGGCGACATCGTTGCCGATGCCGGTGACCGGCGAACAATGCAGGATGGTCGCGACCCTGGTGTCGGGCCGCACGCTCGCCGCATAGGCTTGCGCACCGACCGAGCCCGCAGCATCGTCGTGAACCACGGCGAGCAGTTCCTTGCCGGTCACCGTCGCCCAATGGGCGATGGCGCTGCGGGTTGCCGGGTGTTCGACGGTGGAGAAGACCGCGCTGCCGCCCTCGCCGCTCGCCACGCAGGCGCTGCGGATCAGGCGGAACAGAAGCTCGGTGCCGCTTTCGCCGACAAATATCTGGCCGCCCGAAGCGTTGAACAGGCCATGGGCGTCTTGGCGGGCCTTTTGAATGATGTCGACCAGCGCCTTCGACGCGATGTTGTCGCGGCCCTGATTGTCGGGAATGGCGGCAAATCCGGCCGAGGTTTCGACCACCGATTTCAGCGTCAGGGCGCCGCCGGCATTTTCGAAGAAGACCCGCTCGCCCTGAAACGGGCAACGATCCACATGGGCAAACCGGGCGCGGATTTCCGCCAGCAATTCGGGAGAAAAGGCCATTCCTGCATCCATCGATCAAGCAGGCCGGCAGTGCCTGCAAGTCGGCAGTTCTGCCCGCCGCATCGAGGCAATGCAATGGCTTATTACGCCGTTTTGCGGCGCCCGGCGAACAGGTCCGGCATGCCAGGCTCAGGATTTTTCCCGGCTTTTCAGAACCGCGAGCACATCCTCGTGATCGAGCTTGCAGCAGATGCGGTAGGCTTCGAGCAGATCGTCGTCCAGACGGCCGGAGCGGTGAAAATACATGGCGGCGGCATAGCGCGTCATGCCGGAGCCGGCTCTGCCCAGAGGCGTTGCCAGCAGGGCCAGTTGCCGTTCGTCCTCGTCGCAAACCGCCCTGATCTGCGGCAGTGCCTTCATCGCCCTCCCCCGGTTTCACATATTTGCAGGCGGTGTCTGGCGCCGCCGCTGATGGACGAAAAACGGCTTGTCGACGATGCGGCAGCGTGCCATGCGGCGTTCCCAGCGGATTTCGCGCTGCAGATAGATCTCGACCCAGAGATCGTCGGTCCCGGTCTGGCCGAAGGGCGCATCGAGCCAGGCATAGGCGATGTTGCGCTTGCAGGTCGGCGACCACAGTGCCGAGGTGATCATGCCGACCTCGCGCTTGCGGCGGTGATAGACCAGGGCGTTCGCCGCCGGCTTGTCGCGCTCGATCTCGACCGCGAAGAGCTTGCGCGCCGGCCTTTCGCCGGCAAGCCGCAGCAGCGCCCGCCTGCCGTTGAAATGGGGCTTGGCAAGATCGACCATCGCGTCGAGGCCAAGCTCGAACGGGGTCGAGGGACGGTTGGTCCTGAGCGCCGAACGGGCCGAAAGAAAGTCGATCTTGGGCAGCAGGAAACCGGCCTCGATGCGCGCCATCTCGACCGCCTGATAGCCGATCGCACGCAGGCCCCAATTGTCGCCCGCCGCCATCAGCCGGTCCCAGACCCGGGCGGCGTCGGGCGGCCGCATCCACAATTCGTAGCCGAGATCGCCGGTAAAACCGGTGCGCGACACGTCGACTTCGCACTCGCCGATCCGGATGGAAGCGATGCCGAAGGGTTTCAAAGCCTCGATCGCCTTGACGCCGAGCGAGCGCAGCAAGGCCGCGCTGGTCGGACCCTGCAGGGAAAGCGCCGCGATCTCGCGGCTGACATCGCGGATGGTGACGTCGAAGCCCCAGGCGATGTCGCTCAGCCAGGCAAGCTGCGGTTCCTGGCAGCAGAGGCGGAAGCAATCGTCGGCAAGGCGGAAGATCGTGCCGTCATCGATGACCTGGCCGTCCTCGTCGCACCAGATCGCATAGGTGACCCTGCCGGGGGAAAGCCTGCCGATGTCGCGGGTGACGAGCCGGTTGACGACGCGCTCGGCATCCGGCCCTTCGATGGCGTATTTGCACATCGGCGAGATGTCGAACAGCGTTGTCTGATTGCGGATGGCGAAATACTCGAACTCGACGCTGTCGAGAACGGCGGGCGAGGCAAAGCCCATCCAGTTGGTCCAGGCATGCTGGTGGTTGAGCGCGGCGATGCGGGCGTGAAAGGGGCCTGGTTCGAGGCCGGTGATAACCTGAGGGATGACCTGAGGGGCGATACGGCGCCGGGGCGCCCCTTGCGTGGGTTTCACCATCAGTGTCTCCTCGCCGCCAGAGCGGCATTGGCGGCGTTGAAGCCCGGCGCGCCGGAGATGTCGCCGCCGGGATGGGAGCCCGCGCCGCACAGATAGAGCCCCTCGACCGGCATGCGATATCCCGCCGCGCCGTCGAACGGCCGCAGCATCAGCATCTGGTCGATGCGCAGTTCGCCGTGATGCCAGTGCCCGCCCGGTATGCCATAGGCGGTTTCGATGTCGGCGGGGGCCATCATCCGGCTCGCCGTGACGCTGTCCTCGAACCCGGCGAGCACGAAGCCCAGCTGCCGCCTGACCGATGTTTCCAGCATCTGGCGGTTGGCCTCGGTCCAGCCGCCCCGGGGCGAATGGGGAATGAATTGCACGCTGACGCGCAGGCGCCTGCTGCCAGCGTCGTAACAGGCCTCCATCACCGGATCGTCGGGCAATTTGCCATGTTTCGCGGCGTTGAAGGCGGTTTCGACCGTCCCGGCATCGGCCGCGACGACGAGACGCTGATCGGCTTCGAGCACCTCGCCGCCGGCAAGCCGTGGCGGTGCTAAGAGATCGAAATCGAGCCGCGCCACCATGCCCGTGCAAGCCATGTTCCGGCAGCGGCGGACCCATTCGGCATCGAGATGTCCGGGCCCCAGAAGGTCGAGCAGGGTCGTGCGCGGCGCGGCGGAGGAAAGCACCAGCGAAGCCCGCACGATCTCGCCATTCGACAGGGCGACGCCGGCGGCGCGGTCGCCTTCGACCAGGATTCTCTCGACCGGCGCATTAAGGCGGATTTCGCCTCCTGCCCGCGTCACCGCGGCTGCGAGCGCCTGCGTCAGAGCGCCGGGACCGCCCACGGGCATCATGCGCCGGCCACCATTTGAAGCCATGCGGTAGAGCAGGGTCAATACGGTGCCCGGCGAGCGCGGACCCATGGCGCCGCCCAGGGTCGCCTCCATCGCCAGCAGCGCGCCGGGCAGGCCCAGGCCAAGCTCGTCCTCCACCAGGTCGTGGACATTGGACAGCGCGATGCGCAGCAGATCGCGCAGATCGACCTTGCCGAGGCGGCGCAGTTTCCAGCCCGTTCCGGCGAGCGCCAGCAAGTCGCGCGGGCCTGCGCCATCGAGCCGTGGCGGGGCGCGCAGCAGCATGCCGGAAAGCGCCTCGGCCTGGCGGGCAAGGCGCTCCACGAGCTGGCGGAAGGCTTCGGCCTGCTGCGGGCTGCCGCCGTCGAGCCGGCTGCCGGAAACCCGCAGCGTACCGCTCAAGCTATTCAGGGGCGATGCGACGATGGTTTCCATCGGACGGGTGGCGACATCGATCGCGAGCGCTCGGCAGATTTCCGGGCGCAGGGCGAAGGGCATGGGCGAAATGGGAAATTCGGCATCCCCCAGCATGCCGCCGGCATGGTTACGGGCTTCGAGCACCAGCGGCCGCATGCCGCGCCGGGCAAGCAGGGCCGCCGCGACAAGGCCGTTATGGCCGCCGCCAATGACGATCGCGTCGGGGGCGCCGGTCATGCCGCCGCCCCCATGTCGATCCGGCGGCCGAGGTCCGACAGGATTTCGCGCGCCGCATTGGCACCGGGCGCGCCCATCACGCCGCCACCCGGATGGGTGGCCGAGCCGCACATATAGAGTCCGCGGATCGGCGAGCGGTATTGCGCATAGCCCGGCACCGGCCGGTTGAAGAGCAACTGGTCGAAGGTGAGCTCGCCCTGGAAGATGTTGCCCTCGCTAAGCCCGGTCTCGCGCTCGATGTCGAGCGGCGAGCGCACTTCCTTGTGGACGATCAGCTTGCGGAAGTCCGGGCTGTGGCGGGAAATCTTCGCGATCACCGTTTCGGCGAAGGCCTCGCGATTGGCATCGTCCCATTCGCCCTCGGCAAGATGATAGGGCGCGTATTGAACGAAGACGGTGGCATAATGCTTGCCGGGCGGCGCCATGGTCGGGTCGATCTGGGTCGGGATCAGGAAGTCGACATAGGGACTTGCCGACCAGCGCCCGGCCTTCCAGTCGTCATAGGCGCGCTCGATCTCCGGCATGTCGTCGAGAAAATGCAGATCGCCCTTGAGGAAGCGCGCATCCTTGGGCGCGCCGGTGAAGGTCGGCATGCCGTCCAGCGCGATGTTGAGCTTGCCCGAAGAGCCGCGGAAACGATAGCGCTTGACGGCCTTCACGAAGGCTGCCGGCAGGTCTCCTTCCTCGGTATGCTCGATGAAGGTGCGCCGGACATCCATGCCCGAGACCACGGTGCGGGCTTCGAAGGTGTCGCCGTTTTCGAGCACGACCCCCGTCACCCTGCCATTGCGGACGACAAACCGGTCGAGGCCCGAGCCGGTGCGGATTTCGCCGCCGCTTGCGGCAAACGATGCGGCGAGCGCCTGGGTGATCGCGCCCATGCCGCCACGGGCAAAGCCCCAGGCGCCGATCGCGCCATCGACCTCGCCCATATAGTGGTGCAGCAGCACATAGGCGGTTCCCGGCGAATAGGGACCGAGCCCGGTTCCGATGATGCCGGAGCCGGCAAGGTGCGCCTTGACGATCGGGGTTTCGAAGAACTGGTCGAGATATTCGGCGATCGACATGGTCCAGAAGCGGATGGTCTCCGCCATTTCACGCGGGCCGAGATCGTGAAAGCGCCTCAGAATGTAGAGAAGTTCGGATATGTCGCGCGGGCGCAGGCGAACGGGATCGGGCGCCGTGCGCATCAGCAGCGGCTTGATCAAGCGGCATTGCCGCATCACCGCGCGGGCATATTGCTCGTAATTGTCGGCATCGTGCGGCGAATGGCGCGTCAGTTCCCGGCGCAGCGCGTCATGGTCGGAAAAATAGGCAAAATACTCGCCCCGGGAATTGAAGGTGGCGCCGCTCTCATAGGGGATCACCTGAAGGCCGAATTTCGGCAGTTCCAGCGCGCGAACGATTTCCGGCCGCAGCAGCGAGCAGACATAGGAACAGTTCGAATAGGTCCAGCCAGGCGTCAGCGAAAGGCTGACCGCCGCGCCACCCACATGCGGCGCCTTCTCGACCGCCAGCACTTTCAGACCCGCCCGGGCGAGGAAACAGGCGGCAATCAGGCCGTTATGGCCGGCACCGACGACGATAGCATCGAATTTCGAGGAACCTGCCAACGTGACCTCATTTTTTGAGTGTTTACTCAAAATATTCCGCTTTGCCGAATTTGTCCAGTTGGCTAATCAGAGATCGATGAAAAAAGTTGCGACAGCCGACAGCCCTTCCCCGACGAGCCGGCGCATGCAGGCGCGAATCATCGATGCCGTGGTGGAAATGGTCGCCGAAAAGAGCATCAGCGGCACGACGCTGGCCAATGTCGCCTCGGCGGCCGGGGTTTCCCAAGGCGTGCTGGTGTTTCACTTCAAGAGCAAGGAAGGGCTGCTCACCCAGGCGATGGTGCGCCTGCTCGAGGAGTATCGCCAGGCATGGCAGCCCGCCATGGCGAGCGCCGATCCGCTCGAGCGGATCGTCGGCCTGGTGCGCGCCGACTTCGATCCGGCCATCTGCACCCGCAAGAAGCTTGCCCTGTGGTTCGCATTCTGGGGCGAGACGGCGGCGAAGCCGATCTACAACCGCCTGGCGAGCGAAAGCGAGGAAGAGCGGTTTCAGGCGATGAAGCATGCCTGCGAGGACGTCGCGGGGATCGCCCGCATTTCCGATCCGGTGGGGCTTGCCCAGTCGATCGATGCCCATACCGACGGGCTGTGGCTGCAAATGCATCTGCAAGGCTCCGACTTTACGCGTGAAATGGGGTTGAACAGCGCGCTTTCCCATGTCCGCCTGCTGTTGCCAGAGCTTGCCAGAAGGATCTGAGCGGTGCTGGCGGCAATCACTTATTGAATGGCCATTCAATAAAAGTGTTGCAATTTCTGCCTCCCGACCGGATAGTTTGGCCGGGAGGAATGCCGATGGCGGAAATGCAAGCCACACATTCCGGGCCGGCCGAGCCCGAATATGACGCGGTTGCCATCCGGTTTCTGGAAGCGCTCTGGGGTGAGGGCTATCTGTCGCCCGGCGGTCCGGACGAGGTGCGGCGCGTGGTGGAGGGCGTCGACTTTTCGGGCAGGACGGTGCTCGACATCGGTTGCGGGTCGGGCGGCGTCACGCTCTTTCTGGCGCGCGAATATCCGCTTTCGGCGATCACCGGTTTCGATGTCGAGCAGCCGGTGGTCGATGCGGCGAACCGGCGCGCGGCAAGGGAGGGGCTTGAGGGGCGCGTGCGGTTTTTGCGCGGCGATCCGGGCCCCCTGCCCTTTGCCGATTCCAGCTTCGATATCGTCTTCTCGAAGGATGCGCTGATCCATGTCGGCGACAAGGAGGCGCTGTTTGCCGAAATCTTCCGCCTGCTGAAGCCTGGCGGCCTGTTCTGCGCGAGCGACTGGCTCACCTCCCATGACGGCGAGCCCTCGCCGGACATGAAGGCCTATCTCGCGGCCGAGGGGCTGAGCTTCGGCATGGCGTCGGCAGAGCGCTATGAACGGGCCATGCGCAGCGCCGGTTTCACCGACATCAGGACGGTCAACCGCAACCCCTGGTACCGGGAAGTGGCGCGCGGCGAACTCGAACGTCTTTCGGGACCCGAGCGCGAACGGATTTCGGCGGCCTCCAGCAGGGATTATGTCGACAAGAACATCCGCACCTGGACCGCGATGCAGAAGGTGCTTGATTCCGGCGAACACTGCCCGACGCATCTTCGGGCGACCAAGCCTGCGCTCTAGGAGCACGCGATTGGCCAAAACAAGCGCTCAGAAGGATGAAGCAGGCGAGGCCGCGGGAACGGGGCGGCGGCGCGAATCGAAGGAGAAGCGGCGCGAGCAGTTGATCAATGCGACGATCGATTCGCTTGCCCGGCGCGGCTATGCCTCCACCACGCTTGCCAATGTCTCCGACGGCGCCCGGCTGTCGCGCGGCATCGTCAATTTCCACTTCGACAGCAAGGACAATCTGCTGATCGAAACCCTGCAATTCATGTCGGACGAGTATCAGGCGAACTGGAAGGCGCGGTATGCGGCAAGCGACGACGACACCGCCTCGCGCCTTGCCGCGCTCGTCACCGCCGATCTCGACAGGGCGATCTGCACGCCGCGCAAGGTATCGGCCTGGTTCGCGCTGATGGCGGAAGCAAAGTCGCGGCCCGCCTACCAGAAACTGGTCTGGGAGCGCGACGCCCGATACCGCGCCTGTCTCACCGAGAACTGCCGCATGGCGAAGGAGGAGGCGGACTACACCTTCGATCCCGAAACCGTCACCGCCGCCATCTACGCGATGCAGGAAGGGCTCTGGCTGCGTCTGGCGCTGGGCGGTCGGGAATACCGGCGGGCGACCGCGCTGAAGACCGCACTCGAAATGCTGGGCACGGTGTTTCCGTGCCATTTCGCGCCGGATGGCATGCCATTGCTTGAGGCTCACAGGAGCAAAAAAGGGAGAAGAAAATGAAGACCTTACTGCTGAAAGGGACCGTGGCCGGCCTTGCGCTCGCCACCGCGCTTGCCCTGTCCCCGCCTGTTCTGGCGGAGGATGGAGACCTGATCGTGTTCGACTGGTCGGGCTATGAAGACCCCGCCTTCCATCCCGCCTATGTGGAAAAGCATGGCGATTCGCCCACCTTCACCTTCTTCGGCGACGAGGAGGAAGCATTCCAGAAACTGCGCTCCGGCTTCAAGGCCGATCTGGCGCATCCCTGTTCGCAAAGCGTCGTGAAATGGCGCGAGGCGGGCCTGCTGAAGCCGCTCGACACGTCGCGCATCGCGGCCTGGAACGATATCCTGCCGGGCATCAAGGCGATGAAGGACCTGATGACGACCGAGGACGGCCAGGCATGGCTGGTGCCGTTCGACTGGGGCAATACCGTCGTCACCTATATGACGGAGAAGGTGAAGCCGGAGGAAGTCCAGTCGCTCAAGGCATTCGCCGATCCGGCCTTCGAGGGCCGCGTGTCGATCGGCGACAATGTCGATGACGCCTATGCGCTGGCAAGCCTCGCCCTGGGCATCACCGACTGGTCGACGATGAGCGACGAACAGTTCGCGCAGGCCTCGGATTTCCTGCGCCAGGTGCACAAGAATGTCCGCCTCTACTGGACCGACAATACCGAACTCAGCCAGGCGATGGCCGGCGGCGAGGTCGATCTCGCCTGGGCCTGGAACGAGACCGCCGTCACGCTGCAGGCCGATGGCGTGCCCGTCGCGATCAAGAAGGATACGGATGAAGGCCTTTCGACCTGGGTCTGCGGCTACACCCTGCTTGCCGATGCGCCGGGCAGCGAGGACAAGGCCTATGACTACCTCAACGCCATTCTCGAGCCCCGGGTATCGTCCTATATCGTCTCCGAATGGGGCTACGGCCACAGCAATGCGAAGGGAATGGAGGCGATCGACCAGGAGACGCTGGATTCGACCGGTTATGGCGACGTCCAGGCCTTCGTCGACAAGACCCTGTTCCAGTCGCCAGTGCCGTCGGAACTGAAGCAGAAGATGATCGCCGAGTTCGAGAAGATCAAGGCGGGCTACTGACAGCCGGCCATCGACGGGAGAACGGGCGCCGCGATGCCGGCGCCCGTTTTCAGTTTTGCCGTGCTGCCGGGTGGCTAGCCCGGCATAAAGACGAAGGCGTCGGGATCGCAGGTCAGCCGGATCGATGACCCGACCGGAATGTCGTCGGCGCCGAAGTCGTTGGTCTCGACCACCGAGACCGCCGCGTCCTGGCCCTCGATGTCGACCACGAGATTGGTGACCTCGCCGAAATAGTGGCGATCGGCGACCGTGCCCTCGATGATGCGGTCGGCCGTTTCGCCTTCCCACACGATGCGCAGCCGCTCCGGGCGGATGCCGATGACCGGCGCTGCCCCTGCCGCGGCCGGATCGCTGCCCGCCGGCAATCTGCCGGAGATCCCGCCAATGCCCGGCAGATCGGCGGAGAAACCGGAACCGTTCGCGGCAATGTCGCGGGCGGTCAGGAAATTCATGCCGCCAAGGAAATCGGCAACCTCGCGGCTGGCCGGATTCTGGTAAATCTCCTTCGGCGTCGCGATCTGGGCGATCCTGCCGCCGAACATGACGGCGATCCGGTCCGACATGCCGAGCGCCTCATACTGGTCGTGGGTTACCAGCACGAAGGTGATGCCGATCTGGCGCTGCAGGTGGCGCAGTTCGACCTGCATCTGCTCGCGCAGCTTCTTGTCGAGGGCAGACAGCGGCTCGTCGAGCAGCAGCACCTTGGGGCGCATGACAAGGGCGCGGGCCAGCGCCACGCGCTGGCGCTGGCCGCCGGACAACTGGTTGCCCATGCGCGAACCGAGGCCGGCAAGTTCGACCTGGACCAGGGCTTCGTCCACCCGGCGCCTTTCCTCCTCGCCGCCGAGCCGCAGCCGCTTGAGGCCATAGGCGACATTTTCCGTGACGTTGAGATGGGGAAAGATCGCATAGCTCTGGAACACCATGTTGGTGGGCCTGAGATTGGCCGGCCGGCCGGCCATCGGGGCGCCGCCGATGGCGATCGTTCCCCGCGTCGGCTCGTCGAAGCCGCCGATCAGCCGCAGCAGCGTGGTCTTGCCGCAGCCGGAGGGGCCGAGAAGCGAGAAGAACTCGCCTTCGGCGATGCTGGCGCCGACAGGGCCCAGGGCGCGGAAGCCGCCATAGTGCTTTTCAACGCCCTCGATCTCGATCATGCCCGCCATGTCCTGCCTCTTGTCTGCGGCCGCCGTGCCGTGGCCGCGTTGGTTCGGTTGTTCATGTCGTCGCCGTTCGCGCCTCGGCCCTGCGGCGCACCAGTTCGGCGACGGTGAGCATCACCAGAGAGAGCGCGATCAGGATCGAGCCGAGCGCCAGCACGTTGGGCAGCTTTGCCGCAAAGCGCAGTTGGCCCCAGATATAGACCGGCAGGGTCGGCTCGGTGCCGGTCAGGAAAAAGGCGAGGATGAATTCGTCGAGCGAGATGGTGAAGGTCACCAGCATGCTGGAGACGATCGACGGCATCAGCATCGGCAGGGTGACCCGGCGCAGGGTGCCCCAGACCGTTTCGCCGAGATCGCGGGAAGCCTCCTCCATGCTCGGATCGAAGCCCTCGAAACCGGAGACCAGGACGGTGACGGAATAGGGCACGCAGATGAGCAGGTGCCCCAATATGACCGTCAGCAGCGACAGTTCCATGCCGATGCTCAAAAGGACCACGAGGAGAGAGATCGCGATGATGATTTCCGGCAGGATGAGCGGCGCCATGATCAGGCCGCTGGCAGCACCCTTGCCGGCAAATTTGTGCCGGGTGATGGCGCGCGCCGCGCAGATGCCCAGCACCGTGCTGAACAGCGAGGCACAGACCCCGACCAGCAGCGAATTCCAGGCGGCGGAATGCATTGCGCTATTGCCGGCAAGCCCCTCATACCATTTGAAGGTCAGGCCGGTGAGCGGAAACTTCGGGGTGGCCGAATTGTTGAACGAGAACACCGGCAAAAGCAGAACCGGAAAATAGAGAATGGCGACATAGAGCGCCACATAGCCGGTCAGAATGCCCCTGCCGATCGAACGTCCCGTCATCGCACCAGCCTTTTCAGCCCGAGCAGCAGCAGCACCATCAGGCCGGATACCGCGCCGACGACCACCATGGTGGAAACGGCGAGCGCGGCGCCGAGCGGCCAGTTGGCGGCCTTGCCGAACTGCGCCTGGATGGCGTTGGCGATCATCACGCCGTCCTTGCCGCCGACGAGCTTGGGCGTGACATAGTCGCCGACGGTCGGGATCATGACGATCATCAGCGCGGCAATGATGCCCGGCATGGTGAGCGGCAGGGTTATCCGCACGAAACGGCGCAGCGCGTTGTCGCCGAGATCGGCGGCGGCCTCGAGCAGGGTACGGTCGACCTTTTCGAGCGATACGAAAAGCGGCAGCAGGGCAAAGGCCGCCCAGCTATGGGCGAGCGTGATGATGACGGCATTGGTGTTGTAGAGCAGCGACTGCACCGGTTCGGTGATGATCGAAAAATACTGCAGCGCGGTGTTGAGGACGCCATTGGTACCGAGAATGACCTTCCACGACAGGATGCGCAGCAGGTAGCCGGACCAGAACGGCACGGTGATGACGAACAGCCAGATGCCCTTGTACTTGCCACCATGGAAGGAAACGAACCAGGCAACGGGATAGGCGAGGATCACGGTGACGAGGCTCACCAGCACCGCGACGAACAGCGAACGGGCGAGCAGGTCGCGGTAGATCGGCTCGGTCAGCGCCTCGCGATAGTTCTTCAGCGTGAAGGTGTGGTCGATGGTCAGATAGTCCTGGGTCCAGAAGCTGTTGGCGATGATGACCAGGATCGGGCCGACCAGCAGCAGGATGGCGTAGAGCAAGGGCGGCGAGAGGGTCAGCCAGCCCTGGCCGGCATCGGTGCGCAGCCATGACCGGGCACCGCCCGCTCTCGCTGCGCCGGTCACCCGAACGGCCGTGTCGCCTGCGTTCAAGTCCTGCCTCCCGTCCTGTTTCCCCCGGCCTGCTTCCCCCGGCCTGCTTCCATGTTCCGCTTTCTCGTCCGGCGCAGTCCGGCCCCTCGCCGCGGGACTTGTCCACCCTGTTGCGCCCAAGCACACCCACGCGCACCCGGACGCACCCGGGCGGGCGTCCTGCCCTCTCCCCGTTCTCATGAATTTGGCGCATGACGGGCATTGAGCGCAAGTGGTTTTTCTGTCATTACTGACTGAATGGCCATTCAATAGCAAGAGGAATCGGCGGCAATCTCGCTTGTTGCGGGCAGGCCGCCGGCACCACCGGATCACGCATCGGAAACGGAAGTCCGTCATGAAAAACCAGACCTCGCTCACCCTTGAAACGGCCGGAACGGTTGCCGCCAGGCATCTCATCCAGCCCTGGCCCCATGCCGGAACGATCGGCGCGGAAAGCCGCACCATGATCGGCGAGGCCGAGGGCATCTACATCTATGACGATGCGGGGCGGCGGCTGATCGACGGGCCGGCGGGGATGTGGTGCACCAATGCCGGCCACCGCAACAAGGTATTGGCCGATGCGCTGCACGAACAGGCCATGGCGCTTTCCTACAACACGCCCTGGTATACGAGCAGCGTGCCCGGCGCCCTGCTCGCCGAAAGGCTGGCGACGCATACGCCCGGCGACCTCAACCATTTCTTCTTTACCACCGGCGGCTCGAGCGCGGTCGAAACGGCGCTGCGCTTCGCCTGGTTCTACAACAATGTTCGCGGCCGGCCCGAGAAGAAGAAGCTCCTCTGCCGCGAGGGCGGCTATCACGGCAGCACCTATCTGTCGGCGTCGCTCAACGGCAATCCGCGCAGCCGCAACTGGATGGACACGGCCGAGGATCTGGTCATCCGCCTGTCCTCGCCCGATCCGTTCCGCCGGCCGGAAGGGATGACGGCGGAAGCCTTTGGCGACCATCTGGTCGCCGAGTTCGAAGCGGCGGTGGAGCGCCACGGCGCGGCGACGATCGCCGCCTTTGTCGGCGAGCCGGTGATGGCGTCGGGCGGGGTGATCGTGCCGCCGGAGGGCTATTTCGCCCGCATCCGCGACATCTGCGCCCGCAACGATATCCTGTTCATCGCCGATGAGGTGGTGACGGCATTCGGCCGTCTCGGCCATGTGTTTTCCGCGCAGGAGCGGTTCGGTGTCGTGCCCGACATGATCACCTTCGCCAAGGGCATCACGTCGGGCTACTTCCCGGTGGGTGGCGTTGCGATCTCCGACCGGCTGCTGGAGGAAATGCGCACGACCAACCATCCCGACGCCATGTTCGGCCATGGCTATACCTATACCAGCCACCCGATCGGCAGCACGGTGGCACTCAGGAATCTCGACCTTCTGGAGGGCGGGCTGCTTGCCCATGCACGTGAGATCGAACCGTATTTCCAGGCCGCGCTCGGCAGTCTCGGCGACCTCGAACTGGTCGGCGAGGTGCGCGGCATGGGCCTGATGGCCTGCGTCGAATGCGTTGCCGACCGCAAGACGAAAAACCCGCTGCGGCTCGACACGGAGGTCGGCGCACGGATCGACCGGCATTGCCAGGAACTCGGCCTGCTGGTGCGGCCGCTGATCAATATGTGCGTGATGTCGCCGCCGCTCGTCATCGACCGCGGGCAGATCGACACGATGGTGGCGATCCTGCGCGAGGGCATTTCCCGCACCATGGACGAATTGCGCCGCGAGGGCATCTGGAACGGCTGACGACTCGCCGCACCGCAGGCTTGCCCGCATCGCGGCAGCCTGCCCGCATCGCGACGATGGGTGCCGGCAAGCAGCGGCATCCCCGGCCAGAGCTGACGGTCAGAGCTGACCTGCCGCCTGCCGCATGACGGCGTTGAGGCGCTCGACATCCTCCTCCTCCGGCCGCTCCTCCAGACCCGCAACCGGCAGGATGGCGCGCAAATGGTCGTGATGGGTACGCACGCCATATTCGAGATCGGACAGGAAGAAGCCTTCAAAGGCCGATGAGTTCATCGCCTCGTTGGACCATTCGGACAATTGCACATCCTCCGCCATGGTCTGGCGGTCGATGCGCACCGCCAGCGCGCGGGCAATCCTTTGCTCGCGGGTTTCCTCGCGATGGCGGTAGATCGCGCCGCGCAACAGGCTCTCGCCGGTCGACAGGGGAAACTCCTGATAGAACTGAACGAGTTCGGGCGTCACCGCGATGACGGCATTGGGAAACAGGCTGTAATAGATCCACGCCCTTTCGATTTCCTCCGGCATTTGGTCGCGCGGCGAGAGTGCCTTGAGATAGTGCTGCACGCTCCACAGACGGCCGTTCTCGTTGCAGCTTGCAAAGGAGCGGCACACGCCGTTGACGAAGGGTTCGTCGTAATAGGAGCGGCCATAGAGGTCCTGCAGGGCGGGATGGGCGAGCGCCACATGATAGCCTTCATTGTCGACATCGCGCACCGACTTCCAGTTGACCTGCGACACCTGTTTCCAGACCCCCTCGGTCGGCACGAGGTCCGCCATGCGGTAGTGGTCCATTTCGGCCGCGAAGGGCTGCATCAGTTCGGCGACCGAAGGCTGCGGCCCGGCTGAAAATCGGATGAAGACGAAGCCCTGCCAGATCTCGGTTTCGATCGGGGTCAGGCCGAATTCCTTCCTGTCGAGCGCCGGAAAGGAATCGGGACGCGCGGCGCCGCGCAGCGTGCCATCGAGATTGTAGACCCAGCCGTGAAACGGGCAGACCAGCGCGCCCTTGCACTTTCCCACCTCGCCGGCGACGACGCGGGCGCCGCGATGGCGGCAGAGATTGTGGAAGGCGCGCACCTCGCCGTCATTGCCGCGCAGGACGAGCGCGCGCTCGCCACAGATGTCGAGGGCGATGAAACGGCCCGGCTCCGCCACGTCCGACACATGGCAGGCGATCTGCCAGTGGGTGTGGAAGATCTCGCGGATTTCGAGCTCGAGAAACGCCTTGCTGTGATAGGTCCAGCCGGGAAGGCCGCGGCGGTCCCAATGTTCCGGGGTCGATATGTCCCGGGTCGTAATCGGCCTGTTCATGACGGTTCCTGAATTTTTTGAGTGATTACTCAATTTATACCGATTCCGGCTCCAAGGCAAGAGAGCGGTGCCTGGCCGCAACTGGCCCGGCGGCTGCCGGACCGGGATCAATTGCGCGGCAAAGGGCGCGGCCAGCACCGATGCGGGTGTCTGCCGTTCACCGAGCAGACGATGCGAAGCCTATCGTGCGTTGATCCAACTGGGTTTTACGCAACGGTCGAGGAGAATGCCGCAGAGCATGGCCTTAGCCATGGTCGAGGATCTCGAGGAAGCCAGGGCGGAAAAGGCACCACACGGAAAATCAATGGCTTGAGAAGATTATCTTTTCTGCAATCGCCTGAACTTGGTTCCCTGGTCTTTTGCCTTGGGTCGTCCTTAGGGTCGTGAAAAGCCAGCGGCGTTCACACCGCGTCGTTCTTCGCTCCCCTGGGGATTTGGGGCCGAAGACCAAACTCCCCGCGTTCAAACGATTCCATCTGGGCGTGAAAGGCTCTAAACGGTCGGCCTTTCAATCAGACGCCACACCAAGGGAAATACGGCAGCAGCGAGCAAAGCCTTGACGACATCGCCCAGGATGAAGGGGTACAAACCAAGGGCAAGAAGGGGTTTGTCAAAGCCGATCACCGCACCGAGCCAAAACAGGCCCGTGGGGTAGATGGCAGCCGCTGCAATGAGAGCGATTGCAGCTGTTGTCAGAGGAGAACGATCCCTGCCATGTCGGGCGAACAGACCCGCGATGACCGCCTGCAGCAGAAAGCCGACCAGAAAGCCGCCTGTCGGCCCGACCATGTAAGCCAGGCCGATACCCTTTTCAGGCGTGCCGGCGAATACCGGCATGCCCATCGCACCCTCTGCGAGATACAACATGATTGCCAGGCCGCCGCGCAGAGGCCCAAGCGCCAGCCCCAGGCCGATGGCCACGAATGTCTGCATCGAGAGCGGCACCGGATAAAACGGGACGGTCGCCTTCGCAGCCAGCGTCATAAGGATTGAACCGACCAGGAGCGCGCCTGCGTCCAGAAGGATTTTTTCGCTGCCGCGCCGGGCCGTAAACGCTTGATACAAGGTCATTCCAGTCACTCCTTTGAGCATCGATATTGCTGCGCTTCGACAAAACGGCCGAGCCTATCTCTGCATGCAGACAGTATCCGGCCAGCATTCCTGTTGCTGCACAGGATGGGCCGACACCAAGTAGTCTGCTATCGTTAAGCGGCTAGGAAAATCGACCAGGGATTGTGTTTGGTAAATTGAATGTCGTCCCGGCCACGATGCGACGCAGGACCGCTAATCCGCATTCGGCTCAATCACCACCTTGATAAGTGATTTTTCCTTTCGCAACGTATCGAAGACCCCCGGCAACTCGGTCAGGGACACGGTTTGCGAAATCATCCTGCTGGCCTTCTCGGCGCTCTTTGCAAGATACTGTATTGAATATTTGAAGTCCTCCGTCGTGTAGCCGAGGGCGAATACCAGCGTCGCAGCCTTGCGAATGGCCTTGAGAGGCTTGAAGCGATCCTCAGCCATGCAAACCCCGACGATGACGACCCGCCCACGCGGCGCCAGCAGATCGATGGACAACTGGACGAAGCCAGGCGCGCCGACGCATTCGAACACGACGTCGGGCGCGCTGAAACCCGCCTCGGACATGGCCTTGGAAACATCAACGGAAAGAGGATCGAACACCGCATCCGCGCCGAGTTCGAGCGCACAGGCGCGGCGTACCGGATCCGGCTCGCTGACGATCACCTTCGACGCTCCGGCTTCGATCGCCATCAGAACGACGCCGAGCCCGATCGGACCGCCGCCGATCACGAGCACGGTATTTCCTTCCACCCCGCCGGAAACCA
>JAGRLT010000113.1 GCA_020441665.1 Nitratireductor sp. | reverse complement strand
GCCCTCCATGATCTTCAGCAGCGCCTGCTGGACGCCCTCGCCCGAAACGTCGCGGGTGATCGAGGGATTGTCGGACTTGCGCGAAATCTTGTCGACCTCGTCGATATAGACGATGCCGCGCTGCGCCTTCTCCACATTGTATTCGGCGGCCTGCAGCAGCTTGAGGATGATGTTTTCCACGTCCTCGCCGACATAGCCGGCTTCCGTCAGCGTCGTGGCATCGGCCATGGTGAAGGGCACGTCGATGATGCGCGCCAGCGTCTGGGCGAGCAACGTCTTGCCGCAGCCGGTAGGCCCGATCAGCATGATGTTCGACTTGGCAAGCTCCACGTCCTGGTTCTTGGAAGCGTGCGCCAGCCGCTTGTAGTGATTGTGCACGGCAACCGAAAGCACACGCTTGGCATGCTTCTGGCCGATCACGTAATCGTCGAGAACGCCGAGGATTTCCTGCGGCGTGGGAACGCCGTCGCCGGACTTGGCCACCGAGGACTTGTTCTCCTCGCGAATGATGTCCATGCAGAGTTCGACGCATTCATCGCAGATGAACACGGTCGGGCCGGCAATGAGCTTGCGCACTTCATGCTGGCTTTTGCCGCAAAACGAGCAGTACAGCGTGTTCTTCGACTCGCCGCCACCGCTTCCGCCACTCGAAACCTTGCTCATTCCGTATTCCCCAGATCTCGGACGCAATCCCGTCCGTTTTCCCGGCCCGGCCGAAACCACGCCGCCTGCACTGAACAGTCAACCATCAGACCCGCGATGAAGCAATATCGCGCCGCTGATTCGTGGAGCTTAGTGACCAAAACGTGACAATTGCCTTAATACATGGCGCAATTCACACGGCAAGTGGGTGCTCCAGCCGAAAAAGCCCCGATTTTCGCGGCGCGTCAATCCCGATCAGACACCGCCGGGCATCGCCGCAGGTGCGATCCGGCGGTGATTCGCCCGGGCCCGTAGATAGTGCGGCCCGCGCCATTCGCAAGCCGGCGCCGAAAACCTACGCTTCTTCAGGCACTTCGCGCTTCACCAGCACCTGGTCGATCAGCCCCCAGTCCTTGGCTTCTTCCGCCGTCATGAAGTGGTCGCGGTCGAGCGTCTTTTCGACCGTCTCGTAATCCTGTCCGGTATGCTGGACATAGACCTCGTTGAGCCGCCGCTTCATCTTGATGATGTCCTGGGCGTGGCGCTCGATGTCGGAGGCCTGGCCCTGGAAGCCGCCGGAGGGCTGGTGCACCATGATGCGCGCATTCGGCAGCGCAAAGCGCATGTCCTTTTCGCCGGCGGCCAGCAGCAGCGAGCCCATCGAGGCCGCCTGCCCCATGCACAGCGTCGAGATCGCCGGACGGATGAACTGCATCGTGTCGTAGATCGCCATGCCGGCGGTCACGACGCCGCCCGGCGAGTTGATGTAGAGATTGATTTCCTTCTTCGGATTCTCCGCCTCCAGAAACAGCAATTGGGCGGTCACCAGCATCGCCATGCCATCCTCGATCGGACCGGTGATGAAGATCACCCGTTCCTTCAGAAGGCGCGAGAAAATGTCATAAGCGCGCTCGCCGCGATTGGTCTGCTCCACCACCATGGGGACCAGGTTCATGGCGAGATCGATCGGATCCTTCATCAATTCAATCCTTCAAATCCATTGGTTCGTTCTGTGATTCTGCGCCACTAGACATAGGACAAGCAAAGGAACGGTTAAAGGGGCGGCGGCCGGTGAGCCTCGCTCTCCGCCCCGAAAGACAAAACCCGGCCGCGCGGTGTGCGCGGCCGGGTTCGCGATCCATCGGGAAGACGGAAACCTATTCTTCCTCTTCCTTCATCAGCTCTTCGGCGCTGACGGTTTTGTCGGTGACGCTGGCCTGGGCCAGAATGTGGTCGACGACCTTTTCCTCAAACAGCGGCGCGCGCAGACCGGCAACCGCTTCCGGGTTCTCGCGGAAGAAGTTGAACACCTGCTGCTCCTGGCCGGGATACTGCCGCACCTGATCGTAGATCGCGCGCTGCAATTCCTCTTCCGTCACCTCGACCTTGGCGTCCTCGCCGATGCGGGCGAGCGCCAGGCCGAGGCGCACGCGGCGCTCGGCAAGCTTCTGGTATTCGGCGCGGGCCTCGTCCTCGGTCGTTTCCTCGTCCTCAAAGGTCTTGCCGGCGCGTTCCAGTTCGCCGGTCATCTGTTTCCAGATGTTCTCGAACTCGGCCTTGACCATGCGCTGGGGCAGATCCATCTTGACAAGATCGTCCATCTGGTCGAGCACCTGGCGCTTGACCCGGGCGCGGGTATACGAGCCGTTGCGGCTCTCGATCTGGCCCTTGATCAGTTCGCGCAGCTTCTCGGCGCTCTCGATGCCGAGCTGCTTGGCGAGTTCGTCGTTGATCTCGATTTCATCGGCCTTCTCGACCATCGATACCTTGACATCGAACTCGGCATCCTTGCCGGCCAGATGTTCCGCCGGGTAGTTTTCCGGGAAGGTGACCTTGACGACCTTCTCGTCGCCCGCCTTGGCGCCCTTGAGCTGGTCTTCGAAGCCGGGGATGAAGCGGCCGGAGCCGAGCACCAGGCGGGCGCCTTCTTCCGCGCCACCATCAAAGGCTTCGCCATCGACCTTGCCGACATAATCCATCACGACGCGGTCGCCCTCGGCGGCCTTGCCCTTCTTCTCCGAATAGGTGCGGGCGTTTTCGGCGACCTTCAGCACCTGCTCGTCGACTTCCGCGTCGGCGACCTCGGCGACCGGCCGCTCGACCTTGATCTCGGCGAGATCGGGAAGAGCGATTTCCGGCATCACCTCATAGGCGAGCTTGAACTCGAAGTCCTGATTTCCGGCGAGAACCGCTTCGGCTTCCTTCTCGTCCTCCGTCATGGTGACTTCCGGCTGCTGGGCGGCCTTCTCGTTGCGGTCCTTCAGCACTTCGCCGGATTTCTTGGAGACGATGTCGTTGACGATCTCGGCCATGAGCTGCTTGCCATACAGCTTCCTGATATGGGCGGCGGGCACCTTGCCCTGGCGGAAGCCGTTGATCCGCACCTTGCCCTTCATCTCTTCCAGGCGTTCGTTCAGCCGGCTGGCAAGATCGCCCTTCGGCACCACGATCTTCAGTTCGCGCTCAAGGCCTTTGTTGACTGTTTCAGTTACCTGCATGGCTCCAACCAGTTCTGTTGTTCGACACCGTCCGGCCGCAATCATTCCTGGGCTTGCGGCGGCGCTGCCGGGTCAAAATTTGGTGCGGGTAGAGAGACTTGAACTCCCACGCCTTTCGGCACCAGAACCTAAATCTGGCGTGTCTACCAATTTCACCATACCCGCTGAGTGTGGCATTTCGCTGCCGTGCGGCCGTTGCCACTGCGGCTATGGCCTACCCGCAACGAAAATAAGGCTCATCCGCCACCGCCAAAACGATGCCGGTGAACCGGTCGGCGGCGTCTATATCACCGCACCGCGATTTGGCAAAGGGGCATGCCGGTTTTTTTGGGCTTTCGGCCGATTTCAACGGTCCGGTCCGGGTTTCGCCATCGGAACTGCCGGCATTGCCCCGATGTCGACATTGGCGCCATCGCAAGGGCCGTCACCGGGACCGTCACTGGGGCCGTCACTGGGACCGTCACCGGGGCCAGTCGGGTGCCGCCGGAAAGCGCCGGCTGACATTGTCGAAGCGCTGCTGCCAGGCAAACCGCCTTTCGCCGCTTTCAATCTGCGGCCAGACGCTTTCGACGGAGATCGTGCCGCCATCGATGTGCAGGGCATGGCTGCCGGATGCCTCCAGTTGCTTGCGCGACAGGATCCATTGCGGCGCCGCCTCCCGGCAGCGGACGAACCACAGGCGCGGCGCCAGCAGGATATCCGCGCCGGAACACGCGGCGCGCAGAAGATCGGGATCGTGGACCAGCCAGACGGTCTTGTCCGCGACGGTGAAGATGCACAGATCCCGGTCGCAGCGCCCGGGCGTCGCGATTTGCCCGAAGTCCCGATCGGGCAGATAGGCGCGGCGCCAGATATCGCTGGCAAATTTCCCGCTCTCGGGATGGACCAGCGCCAGCCCCTCGCCCTGGCGCACGGCGACGGCGCGACCGTCCTGCGATATCAGCAGGTCCGGCACGGCTTCGCGCGGCACGGGCCGCGCCGCAAGCATCGCTGCCAGCAATGTGAGCGGAACAAGGCCCGACGCCCGCAGCCAGCCGCGAAAGCCGCACAGCAGGGCAAGGCCGAGAGCCGCCAGAAGCAGGCTCGTCGCCGGCAGCAGGCCGGTTTCGAAGTCGAAGCCCGCCGCATTGACCCGGTCGGATATGGCGACGACACCCTCGATCGCCCTGCCCGCCGGGCGCAGCGCCAGATGCTCGAAGCCATAGGGCATCAGCAGGATCGAAGCGAGCAGCAGCGGCATGACCAGGAGCGAGACCAGCGGCATCGCGCCAAGATTGGAAACGAGGCCCAGCGGCGCGGCGCGATGGAAATGCCAGGCGGCGAAGAAGCCGGTCGCAAGTCCCGCGATCAGGCTGGTGGCGGCAAGTGCCGCGAAATAGCTGGCGCCCTGCCGTAGAAGGCCCGGCTGATGCCAGCCGTCGCTGGCATGGATGCGCTGGCGCCAGCGCGTCCACTGACCGTAGCAGGCGACGAGCGCCGCGACGGCGGCAAAGCTCATCTGGAAGCCGGGCTCGAACAGGCTCGATGGCGCCAATACGAGGATGATCGCGGCGGCAAGCGCGACGCTGCGCAGGGTGATCGCCTGCCGGTCGATCAGGCTCGCGCCTGTCATCACCGCCAGCATGATCCAGGCCCGCTGGGTCGCCACCGCGCCGCCGGAAAGAAAGAGATAGAGCGTGGCGACGGCAAGGCCGATGGCGAGCGCCCATTTGCGCACCGCATGGCGATCGGCGAGATCGGGGATGGCGGCGAAGATCAGCCGCATCGACCCGATGACCGCAAGCGTCACCAGCGCCATGTGCAGGCCGGAAATGGCGAGAATATGCGCCAGGCCGGAGCGCCGAAGGCTTTCCGAGGTCTCTTCCGAAATGCCCGAGCGGTCACCGGTGATCAGCGCGACGGCGATATCGCCCGCCTCTCCCGGCAGCGCCTGGCGGATGCGCGCCGCGATGGCGATGCGGGTCCTGGCCTGCGCTATGAGAAGACGTTCGCTGAGACGGGTCGCGGTCGCCGCATCGCCCCGTACGGGCGCGCCCATGAAGAAGCCGGAAAGCCCCAGCCCGTCGAGCCAGGCGTGATAGGCAAAGTCATACCCGCCGGGCAGGTAGGGGCCGGGCAAGGGCGACAGTCGCGCCAGTCCGCTGATGGTTTCCCCCGGCATGGCGACCGCCGCTCCCTTGCCGCCGGAAAGGCGGATGCGGCGGGGCAGTTCTTCCGCCGTCAGCCCATCGATCGCCGTCGGCCGGATCAGATAGCGCGGGCTGCCCCGGCGGTTGAGGTCGCTTTCGATGACGACGCCGGTGATCTGGCCGGTCAAGCCGGAAACCGGAACCGGCATGCGGTGGCGGGCGATCTCCAGCCCGGCAAGCAGCATGCCGGCACAGACCAGAGCGGCGCTCATCGCCATCCGATAGGCGGCACCGCGCGTCCGCATGCGCCACAGCACTGCGAACAGGGCGAACAGGGTCAGTGCGACGACGGGTGCGGACGGCTCGGCCGGCGCGGCATACCAGAGCAGGATACCGGCACCGAGCGCAACGGGCACGAAGTGAAACAGGCTGCCCTGCTCGCGCTCCATCGCCCATTGCCGGACGAGAAAATCGCCCGCTACAAACCGCATGAGGCCGGCGCGCAGTCCCCAGCGTTGCAAAGCGCCTGCCGGCGCGATCGGGTATCGATTGCGGATGGTTGCCGGATCGTCCGGCGGCGCATCGATGAAAGAGGATGGCACCGGCACCTGGGGGCGATCCGCCTTCCCGGCGACATCGTTGATGGCAAGCGGCGGCGGCGCGAACGCATCAGCCTCGTATGAAACCACATGCGCCGGCAGCCACTCGCCCGCATCCGGCAATCCGTCGCTATCGAATGTCACTCGATTACGCCGAAGCGGGCCGTCAGGCGGTTCCTTCCGGGATGGTTTGCGATCTGCCATCAGCCCCGCGCGCCGAACAGCGCCCGCCGCGCCGAGATGGGACGGGCGGCATTTCAGCGTCCTGCCCCTTGCCACCGATGCGGGCTATGCTACATCACCGACCCAAGCTTGGCCAGAAACCGGTTTGCCGCGATTGGCCGCCCCTCCCGGCGCGGGCGAACCGCGTCCAGAACCTTCACAGGAAGATCATG
Organism: Nitratireductor sp.; assembly: GCA_020441665.1. GTDB lineage: Bacteria > Pseudomonadota > Alphaproteobacteria > Rhizobiales > Rhizobiaceae > Salaquimonas. Next base: position 2,427 of record JAGRLT010000113.1, on the reverse strand, counting down.
ACATCCGAAGCCAAAACGGTGGTAACCCGCTTTGCCCCCTCGCCCACCGGCTTTCTGCACATTGGCGGCGCCCGCACCGCGCTGTTCAACTGGCTCTATGCCAGGGCGAACAACGGCAAGATGCTGCTGCGCATCGAGGATACCGATCGCGAGCGCTCCACCGATGCTGCGGTCGATGCGATCCTCGACGGGCTCTCCTGGCTCGGCCTCGACTGGGACGGCGAGCCGATCTCGCAATTCTCCCGCGCCGCGCGCCACCGCGAAGTCGCCGAGCAACTGGTGGCCGCCGGCAAGGCCTATTACTGCTTCGCAAGCCAGCAGGAACTGGAGGAGATGCGCGAGAAGGCCCGCGCAGAGGGCCGCCCTCCGCGCTATGACGGGCGCTGGCGCGACCGCGATCCTGCCGAGGCACCGGCCGGCGCCAGGGGCGTCATCCGCATCAAGGCGCCCAGGGACGGCCACACGATCGTGCAGGATCAGGTGCAGGGCGAAGTCAAATTTCCCAACAAGGATTTCGACGATTTCATCCTGCTGCGCTCGGACGGCACGCCGACCTATATGCATGCGGTGGTGGTCGACGATCACGACATGGGGGTCAGCCATATCATCCGAGGTGACGACCACCTGACCAATGCCGGACGCCAGACGCTGATCTATGCGGCGCTCGGCTGGGACGTGCCGGTGATGGCCCATATCCCGCTGATCCACGGCCCCGATGGCGCCAAGCTCTCCAAGCGCCATGGCGCGCTGGGGGCGGAAGCCTATCGCTCCATGGGCTATCTGCCGGAAGCACTGCGCAACTATCTCGTCCGCCTCGGCTGGGCGCATGGCGACGACGAGATCATGTCGACGGAAGAGATGATCGAATGGTTCGATTTCGACGGCATGAACAAGGGCGCCGCGCGGTTCGATTTCGCCAAGCTCGAAGCGCTCAACGGCCACTATATCCGCCATGCCGGCGATACGCATCTGGTCGACGAGATCGCCCGCATCCTTCCCGAGGTCGAGATCGAGACCCCGCTCGGCAAGACGCTGCAGGAAGACGAGCGCGAGAAATTGCTGGCCGCCATGCCGGGGCTCAAGGAACGCGCCAAGACGCTGGTCGAGCTGATCGACAGCGCCGCCTATCTCTTCGCCCACCGTCCGCTCGCCTTCGAGGAAAAGGCTGCCGCCATTCTGGCCGATGGCGGGTCCGCGACCATCGCCGACCTGCTGCCCGGCCTCGAGACGCTCGAAACCTGGACGGTCGAATCAACCGAAGCCGCCGTGCGCGCGTTTGCCGAAAGCCGGCAGTTGAAGCTCGGCAAGGTTGCCCAACCGCTGCGTGCGGCCCTTACCGGCCGCACCACCTCGCCCGGCGTTTTCGACGTTCTGGCCGTTCTGGGCCGCGAGGAATGTCTCGCCAGGCTGGGCGACGCTGCCCGGCTCTGACCGGCGATACCATGCTGCGTCCCAGACGCGATCCCGGGCAGCGCCAGAGATCCGGCATTTCCGTATAAAACTATACGGATAGATCAAGGTATAACTTTTCGGTGGCTTGAGTACGCCGGGAAAATAGGATACCAAACGCCTGTTTACGGAATGCTGCATTGCGGCATCACCAATTTGAAGCGGCGTTCTCCCGGCCTTCAAACATGGATGGAGCCCACAGATTTTGGGAACCGGTCGCGTGCCGGCTTCCTGAAAAACCCGATGAGTATGCGAGAGGATAGGACCATGACGGACAAGACTGCGAAGCTTAGCATTGGTGAAGATAGCTGGGAGTTCCCCGTCAAGTCAGGAACGATCGGCCCCGATGTCGTCGATATCGCCGCGCTCTACAAGAAAGCCGGCCTGTTCACCTTCGATCCGGGTTTCACCTCCACCGCGGCCTGCGAGAGCGACATCACCTATATCGATGGCGACGAGGGCATTCTGCTGCATCGCGGCTACCCGATCGAGCAGCTTGCCGAGCATGGCGACTTCCTGGAGACCTGCTACCTGCTGCTGTATGGCGAACTGCCGACGAAGGAGCAGAACGAGGATTTCCATCACCGCATCACCTACCACACCATGGTGCATGAGCAGATGACCCGGTTCTTCACCGGCTTCCGCCGCGATGCCCACCCGATGGCGGTGATGTGCGGCGTCGTCGGGGCGCTGTCGGCCTTCTATCACGACTCCACCGATATCGCCGATCCGCACCAGCGCATGGTCGCATCGCTGCGGATGATCGCCAAGATGCCGACGATCGCCGCCATGGCCTTCAAGTACCATATCGGCCAGCCCTTCGTTTATCCGCGCAACGATCTCGACTACGCGTCGAACTTCCTGCACATGTGCTTCTCGGTGCCCTGCGAGCAATATGAGGTCAATCCGATCCTGGCCCGTGCCATGGACCGCATCTTCATCCTCCATGCCGACCACGAGCAGAACGCCTCTACTTCG